>NZ_JBJGZZ010000017.1:0-88175 GCF_054050775.1 Blastococcus sp. SYSU DS0533
CCCCGGGTGGGGCCTGAGGGGGCGCGCGGCCGGCCGGGCGGGCAACCTGGTGTTGTTGCTGCCCCGAACGGGCCGCGGCGAGCCGGGCTGAGCCGGCCGGCTCAGCGGCGGGCCCGCACGTACGGGGCCAACGGCGGTTCCTCGTCGACCTCGGGTGCGTTCCCCTCGCCGTCGACCGCGTACCCGACGAAGGCGGCGTGGTCGGCGGCGAAGGTCGCCGGGTCCACCCCCGGCTGGAGCACGTGGGCGCACGTGGTCAGCGGGATCCGGCCGCGCACGGCCGGCCCGTCGTGGGTGAGGGCGTCGACCACGATCGCGTAGCCGACCGGGTCGTAGCTGCCGATGGCGAAGTGGTCGGCCGCATTGGCCGGGCACACCTCCTGGGTGGCGATGTTGGCGATCCGGCCGGCGCCGGTACGCAGCGCCGAACTGGCCACCGGCGGGGTGTTCGGGACGACGATCTCGTCGGCGGCGGTGTAGGCGACCGTGTAGTCGACGCCGGCGAAGGTCTCCGCCCCGCTGTTGAGCGCCCGGAGGAACTCCGACTGCGACGCCTGCTGGTGGTTGGCCGGCGTGCACGGGCCGGTGCCGCAGGAGGCGTCGGCGAGCACGGTGCCGTGGTTGGACGGGGAGAGCCCCACCAGGTCGTCGACGAGCTCCCGGGTGTCGGGCCAGAAGCGCAGGGCCCAGCGCGGCACCATCCCGCCCTGGCTCCAGCCGACGACGTCGACGTCGCGGCCGGCCTGCTGGCTCATCGTGCGGATGGCGTGCACCAGGTGCTCGCCGGCCACCTGGACGTCGCCGGTGGCGTCGAAGGGCAGGGTCACCGCGCACCAGCGCCACCCGCGCTGGTCGAAGGCCCGCATGTAGTTCCAGTGGAAGCCGACGTACGGGTCCATCGTCGTGCCGGGCACGAGCAGGATCGGGTCCTGCCCCAGCCCGCGCAGCGGCCCGTTGCAGGTGAGGCTCTCCCGCAGGTCGGCCTTCGGCACCGAGAGTGCCGGCCCGCGCTGGTCGAGCGGGGCGAACTCCCCCGTCGTCGGCGCCGGGGCGGCCGTGGCGGTGCCGGCGGCCAGCACCACGGTGGCCAGCGCAGCGGTCAGTGCGGTCAGCAGCCGGAACCTCTGCACCGGGCATCTCCTCGGGCCGGGGCGCGCCCGCGCGCGCTCGCTCGACGGGCACAACGAGCGAACGCCCCGAGGGTTGTGCTCGCCGCCACGGAAAGCTGCCTCAGCCGGCGGAGAGGTCCAGCCGCCCACCGCGGGCGCGCACCCACCGGAGGAACTCGTCGGCCGGCATCGGCCGGGCGAGGTGGAAGCCCTGGGCGTACCAGCAACCCAGGTCGACGACGCGCCGCAGCTGGGCGGCCGACTCCACCCCCTCGGCCAGGCTGCGCATGCCGCACCCCCTCGCCAGCCCGACCACCGCGGCGATCGCGGCGGTGGCGTGGCGACCGGACCCGGTGACCAGGCTGCGGTCGATCTTGAGCACGCCGGCCGGGATGGCGACGAGCTGGCCCAGCGAGGAGTACCCGCTGCCGAAGTCGTCGATCGAGGACTCGACCCCCAGCTCGCGCAGGCGACGGAACTGCTGCGCCGCCCGCGCCGGGTCCTCCGCGGCGCTGGTCTCGGTCAGCTCCACCACGAGCTGGCCGGGGTCCAGGGCGGCGCCCTGCAGCGCGGTGAGGATGTCGTCGACGAGCGTGCCCGACGCCAGGTGCACGGCGCTGACGTTGACAGCGGTGACGACGGGGACGCCGTCGTCGCGCCACGCCGCCGTCTGCCGGCAGGCCTCGCCGAGCACCCAGCGGGTCAGCGGGACGACGAGGTCGTGCTGCTCGGCCACCGGCACGAACTCGCAGGGGCCGATCAGGCCCCGTTCGGGGTGCTGCCAGCGGACCAGCGCCTCGACGCCCGTGACGCGGCCCGTCGCCACCTCGACGACCGGCTGGTAGTGCAGCGAGAGCCCCCCGTCCGCGATCGCGTCCCGCAGCTCCGAGGCGAGCTCGACCTTGCGCTGCACGCTGTCGCGCAGCTCGGGGCTGAACACCCGCACCCGGTTGCGCCCGGCGGCCTTGGCCGCGTACATCGCCAGGTCGGCGTCCCGGACCAGGTCGGTCGAGCGCACCTCGGCCGGCGAGCCGGCCGGGACCGCGGTGATGCCGATGCTCGCGCTCAACCGGTGCGTGCGGCCGCCGAGCTCGAAGGGCTGCTCGAAGGTGGCCTGGCAGCGCTGTGCCAGGAGCTCGGCGCCGTCGGCCTCGCAGTCGCGCGAGAGGACGACGAACTCGTCGCCGCCGAGCCGGCCCACGGTGTCCTGCGCGCGGGTGACGGCGAGCAGCCGCCCCGCCAGCTGGCGCAGCAGCTCGTCGCCCACCTCGTGGCCGAGGGAGTCGTTGACGTCCTTGAAGCCGTCGACGTCGAGGAACAGCACGGCGACGGCGGGGCGTCCGGGGCGGCGCAGCTCGGTGTCGATGAGCTCGTGCAGGTGCGCGCGGTTGGGCAGCTCGGTGAGCGAGTCGTGGCGGGCCTGCCAGGCGGACGCCTTCTCGGCCAGCACGCGGGCGGTGATGTCGACGTGCGTGACGACGACGTGGCCCACCTGGTCGATGCGGGAGGCCTGCACGTGGAACCAGCTCGTACCCGTGCCCGGGGGGCCGGGCAGGGATCGGTCGACCGACACCTCCGAGCGTGCGCCGTCCGCCAGCTCCCGCAGCTCCCGCACCAGCCGGCGGGCGTCGTCGTCGTCCCGCAGCGTCAGGGCGAGCGCGTGGTAGTCCGCGCCCGGGAGGATCGGCGCCTGCCGCTCCACGCCCGCCGTGGTCCACGCGGAGTTGGCCAGCACGACGCGGCCGTCGGGGTCCAGCAGCACGGTCGGCGACGCCAGGGCGTCGAGCACCGCCTCCAGGAGGGCGGCGTCCCGGCCAGGGGTCCCCGTGCTGCGGCGCACGTCGACGGGAAGTTCGCGCTCGCCAGGTGTCGTCGTCACATCCCCTCCGCCGGGTTCCGTGGCACCGTTCGTCGTCCCACCCTGCATCGGCAGGACGGGCGCGCGGCAGGAGCCGGTCGCGCCCGGGTACCCGGGAAAGGGCAGCCGGGAACCGGCCGGTCAGGGGCGCCGCGTCTCCTCGTCTATCCACCGCAGGTAGTCGGGGTTGCCGCCGACGAGCGGGAGGGCGATGACGCACGGCACCTCGTACGGGTGCAGCTCCCGGGTGCGCGCCACGATCCGGGGCACCAGGTCCCGGCGGGTGTGCAGGGCCACCCGCGCCTCGGGCTCGTCGTGCACCTCCCCCCGCCAGCGGTACACCGACCGGATCGGCGCGACGTGCTGCCCGCAGGCGGCCAGGCGCTCCTCGACCAGCGTGCGGGTGCAGCCGGCGAGCCAGTCGGCGTCCGCGGCGGTGACGACGACCTCGCAGAACTCCTCGTCCATGCCCGGATCCTGCCTCCGGGACGAGGCCCTGCGTGGATCGGGGGGCCACGGGGGTAGGGGCACCGGCATGAGCGACGAGATGACGATCCAGCTGGACGGCGACGACTACGTGGTGAGCCCGGAGGGCGGCGGCCTGCGGGTCGGGCGCCGCGTCGGGAGCGACGTGAGCTGGCTCGAGACGGTGGACGGGAGCCTGCTGGACGACCAGGCCCGCGCCGCCCTCTCGAACGGCGACACGTCCGACGAGTCGCTGCTGCGTGCGGTGCGGGGCGTGGTGCAGGCCGAGGTCGAGCGCGGCGGCTGACCCGGGCGGGCGTCCCCGCCCCCGCTCGGTCCCCCGGCGCCCGCCCCGACCCAGGCCGTCACCGTTCTCCCGGTGCCCCCCGAAGCTCTCCCGGTGCCCCCCGAAGCGCTCCGCGAGGTCCCTGAGCCACTGCTCGACCTCCGCGCGCAGATCGCGCGCCGGCGGCGGGACCGCGACGACGGGACCTCCGGGAGGACGACGGGCGGCGGGGACGGGCGCAGGCGCCGGGACGGGTGCGGGCGCCGGAGCGGTGCGCAGGCGCCGGAACGGCCCCGGGGGCGCCGCGGCTTCCTGGGGAGCGGGCGGCTGCTCGGGCGGTAGGAGGGGCGCCTCGTGCCGCGGCGGCATGCGCACGCGCCCGCCACCACGCGGCGCCTCACGACGGATACCTGCACGCCGGTTGCAGCCGCGTCCCCAGCTGGTCCACCTCGACGACGGGGCCCGCCCGCGCGTCGTCGTCCCGGGGCGCGTCGACCACCGCCCGCAGCGCGGCGACCAGGTCGTCCACGGCCGCCCTCAGCTCCTGATCCTCGCCGGCGGACAGGCCGGCCGTCAGGGCCCGCAGCTCGCCACGCCCCTCGGTCAGCGCGCTCCGGGCCTGCGGCCCGCCGGTGCCCACGGCGGATGGTGACGACGCAGGACAGCACGCGTCGCCCGTCCGGGCGAACCGGTCCGTGGCCGTGCGCCTGACCTGCGACGCCTGCCCGCCCTCGGACCGACGGCCGACGCGCCGCGGGCGGGCACCTTCCAGCGGCGGCGGACCGACGCAACCGGCTCGTCCGTTCCTGCGAGCGGAACAATGGTCGTGACAGCCGCGTAAAATCATCGCGGCCCGCCCGATACTCCGGCGTAGCCATTGCCTTTCGGCGGCCGACCTCCTTGACTGCCCGCACCACACACGACAATTGTTCCGATCAGCGGAACAATTGTCGTCGGCATTCCGGGAGGCTCGCATGACGATGATTCCCCGCACCGGCGACCGAGGACGGCTGGGTGCCGTGCTGCTCACCCTCGTCGCACTGCTGGCGCTCGCCGTACCGGCGTCGGCCGCACCACCGGGGGCACCGGCTCCCGAGGCGTCCGGGGCCGAGCGGTGCGCCGCCCTGATCGGCAGCACCGTCCGCGTGGAGGGCGACCGCGCCGTCATCGACACGGCCGGCGTCGTCCCCGCCACCGCCGGCGAGCCGGAGCACTGCGACGTCACCGGCCGGATCGGCGACATCGGCTTCCAGATGCAGTTCCCCACCACCGGGTGGAACCAGAAGTACTTCCAGACCGGCTGCGGCGGCTTCTGCGGCTACATCCCCATCGACTCCTGCGGCCAGGCGCTGTCCCGCGGGTACGCCGTCGCTGCGGAGGACAGCGGCCACCAGGGCCAGGACGACGGGTCGTGGGCGTACGACGACCGCAGGGCCGAGATCGACTGGGGCTACCGCTCGCCGCACGTGGTCTCGGTGGCGGCCAAGCAGTACATCCAGCAGTTCTACGGCCAGGCGCCCACGTACTCGTACTTCCAGGGCTGCTCCACCGGCGGGCGGCAGGCGTTGTCGGAGGCGCAGCGCTACCCCGAGGACTTCGACGGCATCGTGGCCGGTGCCCCGGCGCTCTACCAGAACTACCTGGCGCCGCTGTCCCAGGGACACCTGGAGACGGTCAACCGCAACCCCGACGGCACGGTCATCCTGCCCGGCACCAAGGCCCCGGTGGTCGCCGCCGCGGCGCTGGACCGGTGCGACGCCCTGGACGGCGCCGTCGACGGTGTGATCGCCGATCCCGAGGGCTGCGACTTCGACCCGGGGTCGCTCCAGTGCCCGGGTGACGTCGACCAGCCGACCTGCCTGACGTCGGCGCAGGTCGACGTCGTCCGCGCCTTCTACGCCCCGCCGGTCGACGACCGGGGCCGCCAGCTCTACCCGGGCGGGCTCGTGGTCGGCTCCGAGGCGGGTTGGCCGGGCTGGTCGATCGGCACCGACACCGCCCTCTCCGGTGGCGGCAACTACGCCCAGCAGGTGCTGCAGTACCTGGCCTTCCCGCGCGACCCGGGCCCGGACTACTCGCTGTTCGACTTCGACCCCACGCGGGACGCCGCCAAGCTGCGGTCGATGGCGAAGATCTACAACGCCGACGAGGTGCGGATGCACCGCTTCGAGCGCGCCGGCGGCAAGCTGCTCGTGTGGCACGGCTGGGCGGACCCGCTGATCACCCCCGAGGGCACGATCGACTACGTGCGGAAGGCGGTCGCGGCCAACGGCGGGCGGGCGGCCACCGAGGACTGGATGCGGCTGTTCCTGCTGCCCGGCGTGTACCACTGCTCCGGCGGCCCGGGTGAGGACACCGTGGACTGGCTCACCGCCATCGAGCGGTGGGTCGAGCACGGCGAGGCTCCCGACCAGGTGACCGCGAGCAAGCTGGCCGGCGGCGAGGTGGTGAGCACCCGCGTGGTGCCGGAGTACGTCATCGGCTGACGGAGGACGACGACCGCCGCACGGCATGCTCCCGGGGCCGTGCGGCGGTTCTCCCCCGTCCCCTGGCCCGGACCTCCGGTCAGCGGGGCCGGCTCACCTCGTGTAGCCGTCGCCCCCCGCGAGCAGGGTCAGCACCACCATGGCGGTGAACACCAGCACCACCGCGGCGATCACGCCGAGGCCGAGCAGCCAGGCGTGGTCCTCCGCCGCCTGCCGTTCCGGGGGCCGTTCGTCGGCCGGCCGCTGCTGGGCGGCGGGCGGCGGGACGAGGCCGGGGTGGTGTGCGTGGACGCTCATGACCGCTCCCTGTGCAGGACGGACGGGCGCCGGCCGGCGCGCCGCCGGGCCCTCTCCGGACCCGGTCCCACGCTGCTCCCGGGAGGCGTCCGGCACGAGGGTCGAGAGTCCCCGTCCGCCGGGTCGGAGGGCCCGAGCGCCCCGGGCGGCCGCCCCTCGGGCCGTCAGCCCGCCGGAGGGCAGTCCCGCAGCCCCTCGGCCGCGAACTCGGGCACCGGCCGCTCCGGGGCCTCCTCGAGGGTCTCCACCTCGCCGTTCTCCCGGATGTCCTCGATCAGCCACTCCATCTCGGCGATCTCCTTTTTCTGGGCGACGATGATGTCGACGGCGAGCTGGCAGACGCGGACGTCGTGGATGTCCGCGCGCTCGGAGCGCGCGATGGCCAGCGAGTGGTGCGGGGTCATCGCGCCCATCCAAGTGCGGTCGTCCACGGTGACCTGGCTGCGACGCAGCGGCTGGGCCCCGCAGGCTCTCGCGCGGGCAGCCCGACGACGCTTGCCCGGACGAGCTGTGTCGGTCACAGTTCCGGCCATGGCCTCGCCCGCGTCGGGACGGCGTGGCGCCCACAGCGGACGCCGCGACGGCGGTGCGCGACGACGGCGTCGCAACGCGCTCGTGACCGTGGCAGGCGTCTGCGGCACCGCTGTGGCCGGCGCCGTCGCGACCGCGATCATCACTCCCGATTTCGTCCGGGACCTGCTGGGCACATCCACGGGCCAGACCGTCGACTACCACCGCGTGGAGGACGGCAGCGGTGCGCTGGCCTTCGAGGTGCCCACGTCCTGGTCCGCCCTGAACAGCACGCTGGACGGCGTGGACGGCGCACCGCTCGGCCCGGGGCTGACGGCGGGCCCGGACCCTTCCCTCCCCGCGAACACCTCGCGGCCGCGCGCCTTCCTCGGTGCCCACCGGGTCGTGCCCGACGACCAGGGCTCGGAGGTACCAGCGCGCGACGACCTCGAGGCCGACCTGGTGCAGCAGCTGCGGTCGAGGGACTGGGGCCTGGAGCAGTGCGTCTTCGACCGCGAGGAGGAGCTGCAGCGGGACGACGGTGTCGACGTCGTCTACCGGGTGTGGACCGACTGCGGGCAGGGAGGTCAGACCGTCTACGACGGCTTCGCGACACCGCCCCAGGCCACGTACGTCGCGTTCGTGCAGGTCCAGTTGTCCGAGGGCGTCGAGGACGAGGTGGCCGCGCACGTCCTCGAGACATTCCGGGTGCTGCCCGAGAGGCTCGACGCCCCCGGGTGACTCGAGCGGCGGCACCAGCCGCTCGTCGCCAGGACCGGGGACCCGGCAGAGGGCGGCAGGCCTCCTGGGAGGCACCGGGTTCCTCGCTCCGGTCACCCCGTACGGAGGCGTCGTGCGCAAGGGGTACCGCCGCGCGGCGGGGGTGGGCCACGTGGCAGCCGGTCGGTCCCGAGCGCCATGCGCGTGGGTCCCAGGCCCCGTACTTTCTGCGCCTCGGCCCGGACGGTCCCGGCACGCGGCCGCCGCCCCTCCTGCGGCGTCCCTTCCCGATACCTCACCCGGGCGGCCGGGAGGGGTGGCCATGTCGTCGTCGGGGAGCCGGTCGCGGGTCGAGCGGGACGCGGCCACCGATCGCCCGCCCGCCCGACGGGTCGGCCGGTACCGCTGGGCCTGGCAGCTGAGCTGGCTGCTGCCGCTGATCGGCATCGCACTGGTCGCGCTCTGGGCGTACGGGGCGGCGACCTCGTGGGCGGCGCGGTCCAGCGTCCTCGCCGGGCTGCTGCTCCTGGCCGCCGCGGCGATGGCGGTCGGCGGGATGCTCGGCTTCCTGTTCGGCGTGCCCAAGGTGCTGACCGAGAGCGGTGCCGCAGAGGCGCCAGGGGCCCCGGGGCGGGTCACGAACACCGTGCGCGGCGGGGTCTCGGCCAACACCAACCTGGAGCAGATCAGTGACTGGCTGACGAAGATCCTCGTGGGCATCGGACTGGTGCAGATCGCCGAGGCCCCGGGAGCCTTCGGCCGGCTCGTCGATGCCATCGCAGGCGCGTTCGGGCTGAGCGACGCCGAGCACGTGATCGGCAGCATCCTGCTGTTCTTCGCCGTCGTCGGCTTCCTCGACGCCTACCTCCTCACCCGTCTCTCCCTCACCGGCGCGTTCTCCGAGGCCCAGCACGGCCACGCACCCGTCGTCGACCAGCAGGAGGAACCGTCATGAGCACCGACACAGCCCCGCCCGGCAGCGACGCCGCTATCGGGCTACTGGTCTACGTTCCCGGGCTCGCCACGGCGAGCCGGTCGGCGGAACTCCTCCGGCAGGTGGGCGCGGACCTCGGACCCGGGTGGCAGGTGCGTGTCTGGCCGCACGGGCTGACGCCGCTGGGCTCCCAGCGGATGGAGGACGCCGCGCACCGGCTCGCCGTGCAGGTGCGCACCTGGGCCGGCGACAACGGTGCCGGTCGCCCGGTGGACCGGATCCTGCTGGTCGGCCACAGCCTCGGCGGTCTGCTGGTCCGGCACGCGTTCCTGCTGGACGCCGGGCTCGCCGGCGCTGGATCGGCCGCCCACCCCTGGACGTCGAAGGTGGCGCGCATGGTGCTCCTGGCCGCGCCGAACGCCGGCTTCCGGACCAGTCGGCTGCCGCTGGTGATGCGGGGGCCGTACGCGCTGGCCGCCGCGGTCGGCCGGCTGACCGCCGAGGACCTGCAGTGGGGATCGCCCTACCTCACGGAGCTGCGGCTGCGCTGGGTGAACGCCTTCCGCACCCCGGCACCGCCGGCGGTGCTCGTCGTGCAGGTGCTCGGCGACCGGGACGACCTCGTCACCCGGGAGGACAGCCTCGACATCGAGTACATGGCCGGTGCGATGCGGATCGACGTCCCGGGTGCCGACCACAGCAGCCTGGTGGACGTCACGGACGACCCCGAGCGGTACGGCATCCTGCGCCACGCGCTGCTCGGCGAGCTCGACACCGAGCTACTGCGCGCCGAGGACACGTCGGACGCTCCCGTGTACGTCGTGCTCCACGGGATCCGGACCAGCAGGTACGCGACCTGGGTCGGCGAGCTGACCAGCCGGCTCTCCCGGCCGGTGGCAGAGCCGGGCAGCCGCCCTCCGGTCGTGTGGGCACCCAGCTACGGCTACTTCAGCGCGATCGACTTCGCGCTGCCCTTCACCCGGTCGCGCAACCTGCGCCGCTTCCTCGAGTGGTACGGCCAGGTGCACGTCGTCCACCACGGCAGCCCCCGGCACTTCACCGGGCACAGCAACGGCACCTACCTGCTCGGTCGCGCCCTCGTAGCGGTCCCCGCGCTGTACTTCGACCGCATCTACCTCGCAGGTTCGGTGCTGCCGCGGGAGTACCCGTGGACGGAGGTCGTCGGGCGCGGCCAGGTGACAGACCTCGTCCTCAACGATCGCGCGACCCACGACATGCCGGTCGGCTGGCTGTGCGCCGCCCTGCGCGGATTGGGCATGCGCGACGTCGGGACGGCGGGGGTCGACGGGTTCGACGACCGCCCGGCGCGCGTGGTCGAGCAGCCGGGCGCCTACCGGGGCAACCACGGTGCCGCGCTCCAGCCCGACGTCCTCCCGCACGTGTCCGACTTCCTGGTCGACGGTCGCCGCGGACCGGACCCCGGTGGCGTGTCGCCGTACTGGTTCGGCCTGGTCGGCCGGCTGGCCGGGCTGCTGTCCGCTCCCATGGCGGTGGGCGGCGCCGTCCTGCTGGCCCGCTGGGCGCGTCCGTGGGGCGGGCGGTCGCGGGTCGCGGCCGCGTCCGTCGGCGTCGCGGTCGCCTGGGCGATCGGCCGTGCCGTCTGATCCCGACTCTCCCCGAGAGGCCGCTCTCCGCCCGCGCTCGGGAGGACCTGCGGATAGCGTCCGCTCTGTGACCGACCAGAACGCCGCAGCCGGCCCCGCGATCTCCGACGACCCGGCCGGCCGGATCGCGTCCGGCTTCACCACCACCGGGCCGGCGGTGGAGCTCGGCTCGGTCGTGCACGGAGGTGCACCGCACCCGGGAGCGGCCGTGCGGGTACCGCTGGCGATGCTCAACCGGCACGGCCTCATCGCGGGTGCGACCGGTACGGGGAAGACCAAGACGCTGCAGGTGATCGCCGAGCAGCTCTCCGCGGCCGGGGTGCCGGTGGTGCTCGCCGACGTCAAGGGCGACCTCAGCGGTCTGGCGCAGGCGGGCGCCGCCGGCGACCGGATCACCCAACGCGCGGCGCACACCGGCGACGACTGGCAGCCCACGGCGTACCCGGTGGAGTTCCTCGCCCTCGGCGGGCTCGGCACGGGCGTGCCGGTGCGCTGCACCCTCACCGACTTCGGTCCCCTGCTGCTGTCGAAGGTCCTCGACCTGAACCCGACCCAGGAGAGCTCGCTCGGGCTGATCTACCACTACGCCGACACCGCCGGGCTCCCGCTGCTCGACCTCCAGGACCTGCGCGCGGTCGTCCAGTGGCTGCTGTCGGACGAGGGCAAGTCGGAGCTGAAGGATCTCGGCGGGCTCTCCCCGGCCACGGCCGGGGTCATCCTGCGCAAGCTGATCGCCCTGGCCGAGCTCGGCGGTGACGTCTTCTTCGGCGAGCCCGAGTTCGAGCCCACCGATCTCATGCGCACCACCGACGACGGCCGCGGCGTCATCACCGCGGTCGAGCTGGCCGCCGTCCAGGACCGGCCGGCGCTGTTCTCCACCTTCCTCATGTGGCTGCTCGCCGAGCTCTTCGAGGAGCTGCCCGAGGTCGGCGACCTCGACAAGCCGAAGCTCGTCTTCTTCTTCGACGAGGCGCACCTGCTGTTCAGCAACGCGAGCAAGGCGTTCCTGGAGTCGGTGACCCAGACCGTGCGGCTGATCCGTTCCAAGGGCGTCGGCATCTTCTTCGTCACGCAGAACCCGACCGACGTGCCCAGCGCCGTCCTCGGGCAGCTCGGGAACCGGTTGCAGCACGCGCTGCGGACCTTCACCCCCGAGGACGCGACCGCGCTGCGGAAGACGGTCTCCACCTTCCCCAGGACCAAGGACTACGACCTCGAGGAACTGCTCACCGGCCTGGGCATCGGGGAGGCGGCGGTGACCGTGCTGTCCGACCGGGGCACGCCCACGCCGGTCGCCTGGACGATGCTCCGGGCGCCGCGCTCGCTCATGGCACCCATCGAGCCGGCCGCGATGGCCCGGTCGGTGGCGGCATCGCCGTTGCAGCGCAAGTACGGGCAGCCGGTGGACCGCGACTCCGCTTACGAACGGCTGGCAGCCCGGGTGTCTCCCCCTCAGCCCAGCGGGCTCCCGAAGAGCTCCGAGCCACCGACGCCTCGTCGGCGCCCCGATCCGCAGCCCCAGCCGGAGGAGGGCGGTCTGAGCCGGGTGCTCGAGTCCCCGGTCTTCCGCTCCTTCGCCCGGTCGGCGGCCTCCGCGCTCGGCCGGGAGCTCACCCGCGGGCTCTTCGGGACACGGCGGCGCCGCCGCTGACGTTCCCCGCGGCGACCGGTCGGTCAGCGGTCGACGTAGCGGTCGCGCTCGACGACGAACTGGCCGGTGGCGGTGTTGGCGTCCACGAACTCCGGCAGCAAGGGGACGCGCACGGTGACGGTCACGCAGACGGAGAACTCCTCCCCCGGCGCCAGCGCCGGCGAGTAGCCCCCCGCGGCGTCGCAGCCCGCCCCCGCCGGTGCGTAGGGAGGAGACACCCGGCGAGCTGCCTACTCGCCGACGAGGGCGTCTAGGTCTCCGGAACCTCGGCCCGACGCCACCCGCTCGCGGGCCTCGGCAGGGAGCTGCTCGTGGAGACGCCGCCCGGCGACCTCGCCGGCTTCGACAGGATGCCGGGCCAAGCGATGAGCATCGAGGCCGATGACGTCGACGGCGCTGCTGTCGTAGCCCATGGCCGGACGGTAGGAGCCGCCGGTCACCGCATGCACCGGGGGACGGTCGCGGTGGGGGCAGCCCTGCGGCATCAGTCCGCGGGGAGGCCCAGCTCGGGCAGCCCCCAGGTGATGAAGAAGGCGAGGAAGGGATCCACGACGCTCAGTCGCTCGGGGTCCGTCGAGAAGTCCAGGGCGACGTCCCCGTCACCCCGCTTCTCGAAGGCGATCTTGGCCATCTGACCGCAGGTCCGGCGGATGCGCTGCATCTGCGGCCGCGTCTCCATGAACTCGTTGAGGGCCTCGCTCAGCTCCGCCGTGGTCAGGCTGCGCTTGGGAGACCGTCGGCGAAGCGCGATCAGTACGGCCGAGTAGAGGTCCAGGCTGTCGCCCTTCGCGGTCGGCAGCTGCTGACGCTTGCGCCGCTCCACCGGCCCCAACTTGAGGTGCTCGATGACCGCCGGTTGCTGACGCTTGGCGATCTTGCCGAAGAAGGTGTCCCAGTGGGGTGGCTCCAAGTCGAGGCCGTTCCCCTCCCGGGTCTCGGTGACCCCGTTCTCCCGGCAGACCTCGGCGCACAGCTCCTGCATGATCGACGGGCTGCCGTAGCTCTCCGTCACCAGCTTCCCTGCGAGCGCTCCCTGGTTGCCTCGGTCGTGGACGTTGAGCGCCTCGAACCCCTTGGTGGCGATGCGGAGTAGCTCTATCGCTTCCCAGTCCTTGACGGCGAGGGGCATCACGCGCCCGGCCAGCTCACCCTCGGCTTGCAGCAGATCCATCACGCGGGCCGGGATGGCGACCAGGATGACCCTGGCCCCGCCGTACACGAGGTCCTTGATCTCACGAGCGAGGCTGCGTCGGACGTCGTCCGGCGCGTAGTGGAAGTCATCGATGACCAGGGTCACGCCGAGGTCGACCAATACGTCTCGGACCGACTCACTGAGAACGGTGATCGACACTGTCGTTGTCGCTCCCCGGTGCTGGAACCGCGAGTTGACCTGGGCCGCCAGCTCGGCGGGGATGAGGCCGCCGCCCGTCTTCGCGGACGCCTGAGCCCCGAACTCCACCGTGGACTCGCCGACCGTCTCGACGCTGGTGGGCACCGACAATCGGTGGGCGACGATCTCCCAGAAGGCCCTCATGCTCTCCAGCGATGCGCCGGTGATCCGGACGTACGGTGTCCCCGTCTCGCGCAGCACACGGTTGACCAGCGTGGACTTCCCCGACTTGCTCGGGCCGGAGACGGCCAGGACCTTGCGGCCCACCTTGAGGTACCGCTCGACCTCGCCCTCCAGTCCCCGCTCCGACCGGGCCACGTAGGTGACCTCCGGTTCGCCGCCGGTCACGAAGACGTCGTCTAGGTCGTAGCGCTGCACGGCTGGAGGGTACGGGGGCACGACGACGCATCCTGTCCACTACCGTCGTTGCTGCACCCCGGGAAGGCCGGAGTTGAGCGCGATCAGCAGGTCGTAGTTTGAGTAGTACGATTACGGAGTGGCTACGTCTTGTAATCCACTCCGCGCTGCGATCTACTGCCGCATCAGCGACGACCGCGAGGGCGAGCGACTTGGCGTTGAGCGCCAGCGCGAGGACTGCATGACCCGCGCTGACCGCGAGGGCTGGCACGTCATCGGCACCTTCACCGACAACGACATCAGCGCGAGCACCCGCAGCAAGAAGGTGCGACCGGACTACCGCCGGATGCTGAAGCTGGTCGGCGAGGGCCAGGTCGACATCGTCCTCAGCTACTCCAACTCACGGTTGACTCGGCGACCGCAGGAGCTTGAGGACCTCATCCAGCTGCACGAGCAGACCGGCGTGCAGTTCTGCACCATCACCTCCGGCGACGACGACCTCTCTACCCCGAGCGGCCGGATGACTGCTCGCATCAAAGCGTCCGTGGCGGCCAACGAATCGGAGGAAAACGGCGTCCGCGTCGCCCGTGCGGCCAAGCAACGCCGGGATCGAGGCCTCTTCCACGGTGGCCGCCCGCCGTACGGCTACGACCGGGACCTGGCCCACCTCGGCAAGCTGGTTGTCAACCCGGAGAGGGCCGAGGTCACCCGGGAGGCCGCTCGCCGCATCCTCAACGGCGAGTCCCTCTACGGCGTCTGGACCGACTTCAACCGCCGGGGCATCAAGACGGGACCGAGCCCCCGAGCACCGGAGGGCACCCGCTGGCAGGCGCAGACCCTCAAGCGCATCCTCACCACGCCGGCCACAATCGGCTGCTTCGAGATGAAGGACGGCACCTTGCGCCAGGTGGCCGACCCGATAATCGATCGACCGACCTGGGACCGCCTCCGCGAGATCCTCTACGACGACCACCGGTTCGCCGCGGCGCGCAAGCCGGACTGGTCCAGCAGACGCAAGTACGCGCTCTCCGGCCTGTTGATCTGCGGGTCATGCGGTCACTGGCTGTCCGGGTCGAACCGGGCACTTAAGCGAGGAGTCAAGGGAGAGACGGTCGCGTCGTTCATCTGCCAGGTGTCGCAGGGTGGCTGCGGCAAGATCCGCGTCGACTACCCGCCGGTCGAGGAGTGGGTGCTCGGCCAGGTGTTTGCGCGACTGGACGTTCCAGGCGTCCAGCTTGCCCTCTCGTCGCACGAAGAACGGGCCGACGACAACGACCTGCGCCAGCGGATCGCGGACGACGAGCGTCTTCTCGAGCGCCTGGATGACGACCACGCGGACGGCACCCTGGACCGGCGTCGCTACCTCCGCCAGGTCGACCGCATCCAACAGCGTCTCGACGGCTTGCGCCGGGAGCTTTCCGAGATCCAGCGCAGCAGCTTCCTCGTGGAGACCGGCGGCCGGTCCCTACAAGAGGTCTGGTCCGAGCACGACGCCACGTGGCAGCGCACCCTCCTCTCCCACGTCATCGAGAAGGTCGTGGTCGAGCCTCATCCGCCAAGGATGGCCACGACACTGACGCGCAAGCGTGGAGAATGCAACGAGGATTTGGAAAAGCGCCGCAAGCAGCACCAGGAGCTCGTTTTGCTTCGGAGGGTGCACGTTCGCTGGAGGTCCTGAGACGCCCACTCAAGGGTTAGCGAGTATACAATTGGAACCGCCCCGCGACGCGGCGTCCCACGGGAGTCCAGGACGTCCGACCGGTCAAGTAGGACCCGTGCTCAGCACGCGAGCCTCACGCGTCTCCGACGCGGAGTAGGACGCTCGGAGCGCCCGCGGCAGGGACTCGCAGATATCTCTCTGCGAGGTGCAGATTCTTGCCTTACAAGTTGCGTGAGAGCGCGCAGCCGGCCTACTACGCCATCAAGGCCCAGCAGCGGTCCATTGGCGGCGTCGCGCAGGCGATCGGCGTTCCTTACATCCACCTGAGAAACACCCTCTACGGCCGAGTGACCCCGTCACCGGTCGTCCGCGAGCGACTCCCCCGTCTTCTCGGTCTGCGCCTAGAGGACCTCTTCGACGCCGGGACCTTGGCGCGCAAGTACCAGCCGAAGTACGGGCCTAAGCGATGAGCGCGATCGACGACCTCTCCCCCGTGGCGAGGCACGCGCTCTGGGTCTCCTGCATGGCGAGCAACGTCCCGGTGTTGATCGAGGACCCGAGCGCCGTCGCCAAGGTCGCGGCACTGCTGCGGTCCGCGCCCACCGCCGGAGACAGCACCGGGCCGACCTCCGCGGCCGACCCGCTACTGCGTCCTACACCCCCACAGGTGTGTCGCCCCCTCCCCCAGGTGGTTGGCGGGGAGGGAACGACATGAACAACAATACGCCCGAATCGCCTCCCCCTCCTCCGCCGACGGCATTTCCCACTGGCTACACACCTCAATTGCGCCCCAGTGAAAAGTTCGGGGATAGAGACATCATTGACATCGAGAAGCACCGCATGCGACTCGATCGAATCGCACGGCGCGAACTAGATGAGGAGGAAGCCGCCGACGGGGTCGAGCCTCGCGTCCGGCGGACCGCCGCCGAGTACGCAGCCCTCCGCCAACCGTCGCCGGTCATGGAGGAAGTCTTGCCGACCGGCCCCGCGCTTCTCGGAGGCCCCGAGGCAGCCGGAAAGTCGCTCCTGGCGCGGGACTGGGGCCTGCACGTCGCCACGGGCACCCCGTGGCGGGGGCACGCGGTCTTGGAGACCCGGCCGGTGCTCTACGTCATGGACGAGGGCATGCACGACTTTGGGGATCGGTGGTCGGCCTCGCCGCTCTGGGAGTCGGCCAAGGACAACACCTATGTGATCACCGAGCCGGTCAACCTTGTGAGTACCGAGGACGTCCGGCGACTCATCGACGAGTACATCGACCTCCGTCCCGGCTTGGTCATCTTCGACACCATCTACGGGATGGGGATGCCCGACGACATGGGCGTCAAGGAGGTCGCCCCGGTCATCAACGCCATGAAGCGGATCTCCGCCGAGTGGAGTGCCTGCACCCTGGCGATCGGGCACTCCGGACACAACAGCAGTGAACGTCGATTCCGCGGCTCGTCCATGTGGCGGCAGCGCACCGACGTCGACTGGCACATGGCGGACTTGCTCCTCACGTGTGAACGGTCGAAGATCGCCGATCGACGGAGGCTCGGTGGTCGGTACGAGTTGGAGTACCCCCGGCTGCGCTTCCTCGACGCACTCGAGGCACTCACCGAGGAAGCCAAGCGCATCGTCGCCATCCAGGAGTACCGGCGCCTGCACCCGGAGCACTCCAAGCATGCGGTCGCCACGGCGTTGGCGCCGCAGCTCGGCGTCCACGCGAAGACCATCACCAGGCTCATCGACAAGCTCGCCGAGGATGTCCACCGGGACGGGGACCAGCGATGAGTCAAATCGGTCGAGTCGAGCAAGTTGGACATCTCGGACTACCCCTAGTAGTTGGACGTGTCCAACTAGACCTGTCCAATCGCTGTCCAACACGAAGCGCCACTTCGCCGCTGGTTGACGCGACCCGATGTCCACCCGTGTCCAGGACGTGTCGAACTGCCATGTCCAACTGGTGTCCACCCACCATCCCCGACTCGGTAGGTCCCATCAGCACGGTGGTGACCGCGACATGAGCACCGAGCCCCTGGCCGAGCTCTCCGCCCTTCTGGGAGTCGAGGTCGCCGACGTCCGGGACCAGCGGACAGCCGTGGCGGACGCCGCGCGTGGTCACCGCTGGACCACTCGACCCGGCTGGTGGCTGCTCGTCCGGCCAGATGGCCGGGTCCACGGCCTCTTACACAGCAGCTGGTTCCGCAACACCGGTGAGCTCAACCGGCGGGCTCTCGGCTACGGCCGAGACCCGGCACTTCCCCCACTGACGTCCGGCGACGGCCGGCGAGCCTTACGGCTAATGCACGATCACATCGAAAGTAAGACACAAATAAGAAAGGTCAACCAATGAATAACAACCGGCAGGCTCAGCGCATCGAGGATGACAAGAATGCGCGGATCGAGATGGTCGCCGCGATGCGCGGCGTCATCAATCTAGGTGCGATGGTCGCGGAGGTCATCGAGGACGCACTCAGGTCCGGACTTCAAGGCCACAAGTACTCGTGCCTCCACCTCGTCGACGTGGCCAACTCCGGTGGGCCTGGCTACCGGGGGATGCTCCCGATCGGGCACCGGCGGCTCTTCGACGATGACCGGATGGCCTTCTTGTGCACCCGGCATCCCGACCGACTGCTCTGCGACAAGCCCGCCGGCCGAGTTGCGGCTAGCTGCGCGCAGCACCACCTCATCACGGAACACCAGGACGAATACCCGGCCGTCTGCTTCACGTGCAAGAAGCCGATCCCGGAGGACGAGGTCACACCTGTGTTCGCGGCCATCAGCTTGAACGCGCCACTCCCCGTGTACCACTGGAACGACCGCAGGTTCGCGTACCGGGGGACGCTGCACACGCTGCCCATCACCTACCTGTGCCGACGGCACGACCGTCAGGTGGACCTCCCGATCCAGTACTCGTGGCCTCGGCGACTCGCGGGCTGACACGGACCTGCGGCACGAAGATGCGCCTGAAGCAACCTCTGGAGTCGTCGTACGCGTGTGCGAATGAAGCCTCGCCGAACCGGGTACCCATCGAAGCGAACCGCCTACAGCGGGTAGGCGGCCACTCCGAAGGGAGCAGCACCATGGCAAGGAGAGGTGGCCGAAGCGTCGGCCGGGACGCCAAGACGGGGAAGTTCATCCCGGTCAGGGAGGCTCGGCGCAGGCCGGGCACCACCGTGGTGGAGAGAATCTTCCGCCGCCGCAAGGGTAAGTAGCGCCCGCTGATCGGGACGGGGCATGGCTTAGATGCCCCGTCCCGATCTCAAGGACCCTAGCCAGTTCGCGCCCGACCGCCACTCCTTGTGAGTCGCCGCCGCCGGTTGCCCCACCCGAAGGCGTGGCGGTCATAGCACCGGATGCCACGCGCCTCCTATGGTTCGGCTTCGGCCGCAAGACCAACGGGGGCACCGCAAGCGTGAAGAACTATCCGAACCAGGCGTCGTCCTTCCCCCGTATCCGGGACACGCTCTATGTGATCGACCAACTGAACCAAGCATCCGAGGACGCGACGTCTGACGAGGTGCTCGGGTATGCCTGTGCGCAGGAGGGCGTCTACACCTTCCGCGGGCTCGACGGCACTCAAGCCACTCAACGAGAGCTCGACGAGCGCATCGCGCAGGAGCGCAAGAAGCCGGCTGCAAGTCAGGGAGTGCGGACCTTCGCCCGAGAGTTGCGGCGCACCCTGCGGGATATGGGCTGGGTCGACCACGACGCACACGTCACAGCTGAGGGCCAAGCGCTCCTGGCCAGCGCGGCTGGCAGCATCGAGGAGCAGGCTCTGCTGGTTGAGGGCCTACTGTCGATCGAGGTCACGGAGAAGGGCGGAGTCAGCCCGCATCACCCGATTCCTGTGCTGCTGAAGCTCCTGGCGCATCGACCCACTCAGCACAGGGACGGTCTGGAGCTCGCGCTCGAGCCGACCGACGACTCAGATGCGGAGTTCAACCGCGTTCGCCACCTGTATGACCTGCCGCGCGCGCAGCGCATGAGCCAGCTCGGAATCACCGATTACCAGCGCGCGAACGCCGTGAAGATTTTTCCGACGCTCGCGGTCGCCGCTGGCCTGGTGGTGGAGGACGAGGACGGCTTCTTCTCACTGTCGCAGGAGGGCTGGCAGATCATTGGCCAGCCGACCACGCCCGCTACGGCCCGCACGCGGATCGCCAAGCGTGCGAAGCGGACCACTGTCGGCAAACTCGTTACCTCAAAGACAATCGCCGCGCGACGCAGCAGCGAGCCGCCCCGGACGCTGACCAAGGAAGAGCAGCAACGGGCGGCTGAGCGCCTGCGCGAGCGGACATTCGGTCACCAGGCTCTGGTACGCGCCATGGCCCAGTTGATCGGCGACGGTGACGGTGAACTCTTCGAGGATGAGTTTGCCTACGACATGCTGTGGGTTCCATTCGATGCCACGAAGCCCGCGATCCTCTTCGAAATGAAGACGATTACGAGCGACGTCGATGCGCACGCGCGTATTCGCGCTGCAGTTGGCCAACTCAGCTACTACGAGTACTTCCATGCGAAGCCGCGGCTCGGGGATCGTGAGGTTGTGCGCTGCGCGGTGTTCGATCACATGGTGCCCATCGAACTCCGTGACTACCTGACTCACGAGAATGTCGGCGCCATCCACCTGCCCACGACCGGGCTGGCGCTAGCGCTCAACCCACGGGGTCAGGAAGTCCTGGATCTGCTTCCGTAGACGCAAGCCGTTCCTTCGCCAATGCGACGTACTCAGGCTTGATGTCGCAGCCCCAGTATCGGCGCCCGTTCTTTGCTGCGCTGACCAACTCCGTGCCGCTGCCGGCGAAGGGCACGACCACCAGATCGTCCGGATTGCTGAAATGCTGAACGATGCGATCCGTCAACGCCATGGGCTTCTGCGTCGGATGATCGACCCGTTCGTCTCGGAAGCGCCGACCGGCCAAGGTCGGGAACTTCCAGACGTCCCCGGCCATCCGCCCCTCGGGATTGGGCGTCCACACCTTGCCATTTTTGACGATCTTGTGCTTGAGGCGGTCCGTGCTCTTGTAGGGCTCACGCACCGGGTGATAGGTGTAGCGCTCGCTCTTCGAGAACCACAACAGAGGCTCGTAGTGCGTGGCTAGCGTCTTGCGGCTTCGACTCCACCCGTTTTCGTAGTGCCAGATGATCTGCCGCCGGTAGTGCATGCCCATCTCATAGAGCATCACCTGGATGTAGCACTGGTAATGGTGAATGCCGTATACGAAGATTTGGCCGTCATCTGCCAGCACACGCATGGCTTCCTTGAGCCACGCCTCGCACCAGGGCAGCCACTTGGTCGAGCGGTTCCATTCCTGTGAAATGCCAAATGACGGACCGATGTTGTAGGGAGGGTCGGCGATGACCAGCTGCGCAGCGCCGTCCGGCAGCTCGCGCATCAACTCCAAGCAGTCACCCTGGACGACAACGTTCACTTACTAAGCTTTCGCAGGATGACGATGTTCTGGTGGTGCACGTTGGGGACGTACGCGTAGGGGTAGCCGTACGGGAACACGCGCTTGTGACGCTGGTAAAGAACGTTCATAGCCTGCAGGACGAAGCCTCGCTCCTCCATGGCACGGGCGATGTCGGCGTGGAATGGGTAGTAGCGACTGCCATGGCGAAAGTCGCCCACAATGAGCGCCATGTACCCCTTGTGCACGAGCGCTTCGCCACACGCACCGAGTGTCGTCGCTAGGTCCTCGATGAACTCGTCGTAGTCGAGAACGTTGCCAAGATCCCGGCTGTCGTCGCCGTAGTTGGTGACGAGGCCCTCGGCAATGCGGACCTGTTGAACCTTATGGTCCGCCTTCTTATTGAGGATTCCCCAGTATGGCGGGCTAGTGACGATGAAGTTTAGCGAGCTTGGCTCCAACTTCGACGCCAGGATCCGTGCGTCACCCTCCCATACCGCTTGCGGCAGTCCGTCGGCGTCCTCAGGGACCTCCGTCTCAAGACGTCTGCGGGCCAACTCCGCGAAGTATGGGTATAGCTCAAAACCGATGCCTTCTCTGCCTTCAAGGGCGCACGCCTTGAGCGTTGAACCGATGCCAACGAAGGGGTCAAGGACGCGCATGCCGGGCTTGGTGAACATGCGCACCAGGCGACTGACGTCCGTGTAGGAGAACGGAGCAGGATGCAGCCTCTCAATAGCTGCTTCAGCGTGGCCGGCACCCAGCCCGCGCTGGTTCCAAACGCTAACGCTCTCGCTGAGCCATTCCTTTGAGGTGAGGGCGTTCAGCGTGTTCTTGGGCGAAACACTCGGAGCGACCACCGCTTGCTCACTTTTGATCTTGCTGTCCTCGTCCAAAGCTTCTCCGTCCGCAGGACCAACGCGCGTCGTCGACGAGTGTCACCCGAGCGGGTGACAGTTCGAGAGCTACGGCGCGCAGTGCGACGAGATCGTCACAGGCCGTCAGGTCGTGGCCGCGAGCTAAGGGTGCCACATGAAGCCCTCACACCCGGGGGCGCCAGGCCGTCCGCCAGTTCGCGCGGCTCAAGACCGATTCACCCACTGTAACCGAATCGAACGTCTTGTTTACACAGCGTCACCGGCCTGGTTCGATCGAATCGCAGGTAGTTGAGCGATCAAGTACCCGCGACCCCACCGAACAGGAACCAGGAAGGCGTCACCATGATCGACTACGCGAAGATCGCGGCCGGCACCACTGTGGCGAGCGACAACGACTTCCCCTCCGCGGCGACCCTGCGTCGCCAGCAGGCGGACCCCGCGCTGGTCCAGCTCATCACCGAAGCTGCCAAGGACGGCAAGCGCCGGGAACTCCCCGACCGGTTCAGCCTCAAGCCGTTCGACGGCCGCAAGCACGCGAACGAGAGCGGCGTCGTTGCAGGCCAGCTGCACAAGGCTGCCCGCGAGATCGGCGTCAAGCTGCAGATCCGCCGCTTCGACCGCGACGCCGACAGCTGCAAGATCACCTTCAAGGTCGTCGCGTGAAGGTCGTCGCCTACACCCGAGTGTCGACGCGCGAGCAGGCGGAGGACGGCCACGGGATCGACGCGCAGCGCGCCGAGATCCTGCGTACGGCCGACGCCAAGGGCTGGCAGGTGGTCGCTTGGTGCACCGACGCAGGTGCGTCAGGGGCGCATCTGAGCGGCCGGAACGGCTGGTCGGAGGCCGTCGCCCTGGCCGAGTCCAGCCAGGCCGACGGCATCGTGGCGACCAAGATCGACCGGGTCTCCCGGTCGGTGGCCGACTTCGCCGCGCTGGTCGCCAGGGCCAAGGACCAGGGCTGGAACCTCGTGGTCCTCGACATCGGCTTGGACCTGTCCAGCCCTACGGGCGAGTTCGTGGCGACGATCATGTGCGCCGCTGCCCAGCTGGAGCGCCGCATGATCGGGCAGCGCACGAAGGACGGCCTTGCTGCCGCCAGGGACAAGGGTGTTCGACTCGGCCGGCCTCGCTCCCTGTCGGCCGAAGTCGCTGAGCGCGTCGCCAGCCTCCGGGACCAGGGCGCCACCCTGGCGGCGATCGCCGAGAGGTTCAACGAGGAAGGTGTGCCCACCGCCAGGGGCGGAGCCCGTTGGTACCCGGCCACCGTCCGAGCCGTCCTCAACCGAGCCGCATGACCCGCACGCCAGGCGCCTGAGCGCCCCTCTCGGCGCACGACAACGCCCGCCGCGACAAATCGCGCAGCGGGCGAAGTCGCGGATCATGGAAGACCCGCCAGGCGGAGCCACCCAGCCCGTCCCAATGACGGAAAAGCGCGCAGCGGCCCGCCCTGCTGAGACATGGACTCGACTTCTCCGATCTACTCGTCCCCGGCATGGGAGTCCACGATCTGGCGCAGCTCTGTAAGCGACGGGAGATCCTCGGGCACGGCATACGGCTCGGCGGCCCGGAGAGACGCCGTTTCCGTCACATCGACGTTCAGAACCGTAATGCCGGTACTTTTCAACTCTCTAACGAGTCTCTTCTTTGCATCATCTGCGTTGGCTCCCTTGGCCACATAGTCACAGACGAAGCGAAGCTGATCGAACTCGGCTTCGTCCTCCCCCGCTTCTTGCCACATAACCTTTCCTGCGTCGGCTCGCGTCACATGGAACCGGCCACCAGCGTTGCCGTACCTGGTCCAGACGTGGTCCCTCGCGTTTGCCACGGTGGCGTTCGGGTTCACGTCGGCGTCCTCCAGGACGATGACCTGGACGAGCCACTGCTTGAGCATCGGCTCCTTGGGCTTCTTGCTCTTCGGGGACTCCGCGGCGGCCGCGGCGAGCTGATCACTGCTCTCTACTGGCCCGCGGTAACGGAACGCGTCAGAGGCCACGGCTTGCCGTCGCATGGCCTCCATCGGAGATTCGGCGTCCTCATCATCGTCGAGGTCGTCCACTGGGGGATCCCACTCGGTCATGCCGCTGCTTTACCCGTGCCGCTCGTTACGATCAACACTGAACGACGGCCTGGCGCCTTGTGCGAGGGCAGCAGCGGTGATCCGGCGGCGCGCATACCGCGCCGTGGCGGCCCTCCCGATGTGCGAGTCGATCACCACGTGATCACGCACAGAGGAGCGCCTGATGGACAGGCTCAAGCAGATGCTCGGGAAGATCACCGAGCTCTCCGACACCGAGATAGACGAGTTGCGCGGACTCATCCTCGCCACATCGGACGAGATGAACGCCGACCCGTCGCGGGTGCACGGCGCTGACAGCTTCGAAGAACTGGAGATCCTGGCTTCCGCAGCGACAGACGTGCGCAACGAGGTCAAGCGCCGCGAAGACAACGTGATCCGCGCGCACGAGGCCGAGCAGGTGCTCGCGTCGTTCCGGACGGAGCCACAGATCCGGCCGAGCGCGGCGGTCCCTAGCGACCGACTCCCCCGCTTCAGTTCCGGCGGAAGCGCTCGGGCGCTCACGGCCAGCGGGATGGAGCTGCACGACCACTCCGGGGTCGTGCACGAGTTCGCCAGTGCCTTCAACAGTTTCCGGGGGTCCAGGGGTGCAGACGGCGACAAGATCCGTGTGGCGACGCTGCATGTCGACCGGGGTGCGAGTCGGACCCTGGCGAGCAACGACTCCGAGGCCGTGACCGCCGCGCTCGCCATGGCTGCCGAGCAGCACGTCTCCGCGCTGGCGCAAACGCTGGGCGAGCCGAAGGCCATCACGGCTGCTGGTGGACTCGGCGCCTTCCCGGACACCGACTACACGCTGCCCGGCTTCGAGTCGACCGCGCGGCCTGTGAAGGGCTCGCTGCCGAACTTCACGTCCGATCGCGGCGGCGTCCGGTACATGCGACCG
The DNA here is from genome assembly GCF_054050775.1 of Blastococcus sp. SYSU DS0533. Lineage (NCBI taxonomy): Bacteria > Bacillati > Actinomycetota > Actinomycetes > Geodermatophilales > Geodermatophilaceae > Blastococcus > Blastococcus sp. SYSU DS0533. The sequence continues at coordinate 24,583 of NZ_JBJGZZ010000017.1, forward strand.
CCCACGCTTGCAACCCTCAACGGCTCGGTCGGCATCTGGACCGTGGAGAACGACGTCGACGCCCGCACCAACGTCAATGTCCGCAAGCCAAGCCTGCGTGTGCTCCCCGGCACCGAGGTTGTCGTCAATATCCAGGCGGTCACGACTCTGCTGACCTTCGGCAACTTGATGTCGCGGGCCTACCCGGAGTTCGTACAGCGGGTGCTCGACATGGCGATGGCCGCGCACGCCGTCATCGCCGAGCAGCAACTCCTCACCCAGATCGGCTCGCTGTCCACGACGGTGTCCGGAGCGGACAGCGATCTAGGCGCGACCAGGATCCTGCTACCGCTACTCGACCGTGCCGCCACGGGGATGCGCAACCGGCTGCGGATGCCGGCCGATGCTCCCCTGCAGCTCATCCTCCCCGACTGGGCGCGAGGCATGCTGCGGTCGGACCTGGCGATGCAGGAGCCGGGTGACGCCACGGTGGGGGTCACCGACGCCGAGCTGGCCACCTACCTCGCCGCACGCCACCTCTCCCCCACCTGGTCTATGGACGGTGAGGCCGGGCAGCAGTTCTCTGCTCAGAGCCCGGGCGCAGTCAACGACTGGCCGAGCAGCGTCGTTTCCTACATGTTCCCGGCCGGTGCCTTCCAGTTCCTCGACGGCGGCTCGCTGGACCTGGGGATCGTGCGGGACTCCACGCTCAACGCGGCCAACGACTTCATGACGTTCACGGAGACGTTCGAGGCCGTCCTGTTCCGCGGCGGGGAGGCCTTCCGCATTTCACAGGCGGTCACCCCGTCCGGGATCGCCCGCGCGGCCGAAACGGCGGCCTGACCGATGGGCCGGCTCGACCCTCGGTGCGCAACGCCCGGCTGCACGTACCTCGCCATCGTTGACCAGCGAGTGTGCGTGCAGCATGGGGGCACCGACCCCCGCACACGTCTACCCACGGGGCAGGCACCGATCGACAAGATGCGGCTCTGCGGCGCCACCCGCCGAGACGGCGGCTCATGTAGACAGCCGATCGTGAGGGGCGCGACCCGGTGTCGCATCCACGGCGGGTCCGCACCGCAGGTCCGGCGCAAGGCCCTCGAGGTCCGGGCGCAGGCGATCATCACCAAGGACGCCCGCCACTACGGCCAGCCGCGCAACATCTCCGCGCTGGACGCACTGACCGAGGAACTCCACCGCACGCAGGGACACGTCGACTGGCTGGCGCAGCAGATCGCCGCGCACCCGCAGGACCCGAGCCTGCTGGCGGTCTACACGGCCGAGCGCGCTCATCTGGCGAAGCTGGCCGACGCGATGGTCCGAAACAAGCTGGACGAGCGCCAGGCCGTGGCCGGCGAGCGAATGGTGGACAGCCTCGAACTCGCGCTGACCTGCATCCTGCGGGACCTCGGCCATGATCCCGGCTCGGCCTACGTGCGGAAGATCGTCGCACGTCACCTACGGAGGATCACAGGAAGTGACGAGCCTGAGGCCAAGGCTATAGACGGAGAGGTCTTGAGCGACTCGGCGTTGCCGGAGCCAGTTGCCTTCTGAAGGGTTGCCAACGGCGACGAGCGCTACGTCTTCCACAACTTCCACAACTGCGTCGATGAGCGACAGGCAAGCACTAGACCTTGCCGTCTCGCCACGTGAAACAACGCCGTGGCTATATCACAGCACGCATAAAGCTAGGTCAGCGCATTAGTGGCGGCCGTTTCGCACCCGTTCGCCACGCTGTCGTCCTCAGGCGGGGCCGGACAGCATGGGTATCGGGGTTTCCCCATGGGGCATGTCCCGCCATACGCTTCCAGCAGCGGTGAAGGACATCGCTGTAAGGAAAGACGAAGGCGGGCTGCGAGGCCGGGCTGCGACAGCAGAACGGGCTCCCAGCTGCAACTGGAAGCCCGTCCTCGTCTCTACCTGGTGGGGCAAGGAGACGTCATTCATGAAACACCGCCATCGCAAGGCGATCAACGCCAGGGGCCTCAGCATTGGCCCGTCCGGGGAGCCTTCTCCCTGGTGGGTTACGCCTTGGCAGTTCAGTGTGTCTGCGGTCGTCATGGTTTACGTGACCTACTCGACCGGCTCGGTGACTGACGGCATCCTGGCCGTCTCGGCCGTCGCCGCGGCGGCCCATGGGATGCCGAGGCGGGGTAGTTCGCAGCCGCCGATGATCGCGTGACCCGACGCCGCCCTGGCCAGGAGAAACACCGCGACGGTGTGCGTAGGGCGGTATTCGTTCGAGACGACTGCGACAGGTCCAGGCACTCCTCCTGCCGCACCTCGCCGACGACGATCCGGGAGGGCCGCATGCGCAGCGCCTCCTTGACGAGCCGGCGCAGCGGGATCTCCCCGGCGCCCTCGAGGTTGGGCTGGCGGGTCTGCATCGAGACGACGTCGGGCAGCGGCACCCGCAGCCAGAACACAAGCTCAGAGCACAGGTTAGACATCGTGGGCAGCACATCTGGCCGCCATCTCTAGCCTGATGATGTGTCGGAGTGGAGCGAGACCACCTGGGCGGCGATCACGTCCGTCTCGACCGCGGCGGCGGTCCTGGTGGCTGTACTCGCCGTCCGCGTCCAAGCCAAGGCGGTGCGTCGCTCGATCGCTAGTCAGACCTACCAACTTCTCGTCGCCCAATTCGACGGGCTGCTGGACCAGGTTCGGACCACGCCGGGACTGTACCGAGCGGCCTTCCTCGATTCCGATCTGAACTTGAGCGCTACCGAAGTCGAGCGTGAATCGATCGACTGGGCCCTGGCGCGCCTGTTCAACTGGTACGAGAGCGTTGCCGTCCAACACCAGGATTACGGCGTCCTGCCCAGGAACATAGTTGATCACTGGCGTGAACTACTCCGGCAAGACCTGCAGCGGTCAGCCGTCGCCCACTTCTGGGCACTGAACGGGCACTATTACCACCCGACCCTGCGAGCCTGGGTCGACGAGGAGCGGCGGCCCCAGGGATGAGCAGCACGCGCCTACGAGCGGCACAGTCACCGTTAGTTCGAAGACCTCCTCGCAGGTGATCACCCGCTCCCGGGCCGGGACGGCGGCGCAGAGGCAGTTGAGCAGCCCGCTAGCGCTGTGCGCGGACCAATCAGCCCGTCCCGGCTAAGACATCAAGTCCTCGACATCGACAACCTTCAATAGCTGTTCAATTTCCGGCTGCGTGCTGAGGTCTAGCGGCTGCAGTTCCTTGCCGGCCCGCAGCTTGACCACGAACTCAGCCGCGGTGTCCTCGGCAACCCTGACGGCCTCGGCTGTCGCCCAGGCGACTCCCTGGAAGGCCCGACGCGTCCATCGCCCGGCAAGCAGGCAGTCGAGCCTTGGCCGCCCATAGGCGTCATCTCCCGCGTGACGAAGCGCGATAAGCCGGACCGCCTGAATGCCGGGAGCGACGGCGAGGGCTTCCTTCATGGTGACCAGGGCATGCCCCATCACCGCTTCCATGTAGAGGGCTGCCCGTTCCCCCTTGTTGAGCTTCCGAAGGCTGAGATTGCCGCTAGCGGTCTTACCGGGCAGGCGCTCCGGGACTATGGACTCGTCAGGCACCAGGACGACGATCGACAGCTCATCCCCCTCGACGCCCAGAGGCGCTGCGGCCGCCTCGTTGTCCTCGAACGCCTCCGCCAGCGTGCCAATGACGGTCTCTGGCTCGTTGTGCAGCAGCGCCGCCCACCAGGCATCGAGCTCGGCCTGGTACTCCGTCTGCATCCGCTGAGCCTCCGCCCAACGGGCCTGCAATTCTGCCTCCGCGGCTCGGTCGGCCTGTTCCTGAGCGGCGGCGCGCTCCCGTCGCTTGAACAGCCCAATCCCGGCCAGTGCGGCGTTGCGATGGTGGGCACGGATGGCTTCTACGTCCGGGGCCGGCGGTGGCGGCGCAACAGGCGGCCGGGCTGCTTCGAATGCCTCCCGGTGCACGCTCAGAAGGGCCTGAAAAAGCTTGGCGAGCCGCTGGGCCTCCTCTGCCTTCGCAGCGGCCGCAGGACTGACGGACAACTGACGCTGATACGACCCAGCCGAGGGCCGGCGTGCGGCCGGACGTCGACCTCCACCGCCCAGAGACGTGTAGTAACCGACAGGTCCAGCGCCCGTGGAGAACCCGGTGCGACCACCACCCACATGCAACCGTGCCGCTCGGGGACCGATGCTCGTCCGAACCCCCCGACTTGAGGCGCGCACACGAACGCCAGGCGCGATCTTCACCGAGAATCCCATGTCACTCCTGCCGTTAGCCCCGCTCAGTGCCGAGACAATGCACTAGGCGACGCAGGGAGTGCCACCACGGGGGAGGCAGATGTAGCGGCCGGGACGGATGGGGAACCAGCCTTCGATCGGGGGCTTCCGCGCCGGGCCGGGCTGAGGCAGACTTCGCTGCCAGGTTTGTGAACTGTTCTGACCCGCGACGGTGTGGGCCGCGAGCCGTGGCGGACGGGGGTCCACGGTGTTCGACCCGGCTGTTGCCGCGATCTTGACGTACCACGAGGCCAAGCACGGACACACTCGGATGCGCCGAGCGGCCGAGCAAGCGCTGCGCCTGGGCTACAAGTTGGTGCCACCCGCGGGGAGCGGCCAGGCCAAGTATCTGCGCTTGATCGCCGATGGCGCATCGCCGACCGGCTCAGTCACGCTCTATCTCGACGCCAACCGCCTGACCGCGGCAGGCAAGAATCTGCGGGCGTTCGCCGAGTCGCTGCCAGGCGCTGTGATCACCAAGCGCGACGTTCAGTTCCCGCTGGGGACGGTGGAGCACGACGTGCTGGCGGCGTTCGTTGCCTCGCCCGCCTCCGACACCTCCCGATCGATGCAATCGCCAAGCGCAGTCCCGCACGGCGGTGCTACGGCGTCCTCAAGTAGCCCCCCGAGGACCAAGCCCCGGGCGCCCTGGGAAAGGCAAGCCGTGGCCGGCTACGTCCCGTCATCGCCACCGCGCGCCATCGCGCCGGCGAGGGCCGCAGTGAGTACGGCGTCACCGATTCCGCGCAAGCTGATCATCGGTGTGGCGTGTGCTCTGGTTGTTCTGCTGGCTCTAGCGCTGTCTGGAGAGATCGGCGCTGCCCTAGGACTGACAGGCCTGGCCACCCTGGTAGTCGGCGGAATCGCGCTTGTTCGCGGTCGGGTCTCTTGGGCCCACATCGCTGGACGCGGCGTTGGTAGTGCTGTTGCCGCCGCGGGACTCACCCTTTGCATCATCGGTGGCGCGCTTACACCGACACCCACACCGACCAAACCAGTCGGTCAGGGTGCGGCTGCAACCTCGACGTCCTCTGCACCGGCCAGGCCCTCGTCGCCTTCGGAAGAGGACATCCTCGCCGCCGAGGCGTCGCTGGCCGAGGTCGAAAGCAGGGAAGTCTCCGCACTGCAAGGTCGGGTGGACTTCGGTACCGGCCTGTTGCCGGACGACGCGTCGAACGCGGCCATCGAGGGAGCGGCCTCTACCTCCGCCCTTGCGGCTCTGGCCGCGATCGAGGTCAAGGGTCGGGCGCCGAAGACTGGATACGACCGGGACCTGTTCGGCTCCGGCTGGGGCGACACCGACCGCAATGGCTGCGACACCCGGAATGACATCCTCGCCCGCGACCTCACCGCCGATGTGTTCAAGCCGGGTACCCGCAACTGCGTCGTGCTCACCGGCACTCTTGCCGATCCGTATTCGGGTCGGGCCATCGCGTTCCAGCGCGGACAGACCACAAGTAGCGACGTGCAGATCGATCACGTCGTCGCGGTCTCCGACGCCTGGCAGAAGGGCGCCCAGGCGTGGGACGCCAACCGCCGTGTCGCGTTCTACAACGACCCGCTGAACCTGCTGGCCGTCGATGGTCCGCTGAACATGCAGAAGGGCGACGGGGACGCCGCAACCTGGCTGCCACCCAACCGCGGGTATCGGTGCGCCTACGTGGCGCGCCAGGTGGCGGTTAAGGTCAGCTATGGATTGTGGATGACGCAGGCGGAGAAGAACGCAATCGCCACGATCCTGAGCACCTGCCCTGACGAGCCCCTTCCCGGCGGCGTCGTCGCTCAGCTTCCGGAGAAGGCGCCGGCACCGGCACCGGCCCCTGAACCAGAATCGGCTCCCGTCGTCGTTGCGCCAGCACCCGCACCTCGCCCAGCGCCTCAACCCGCGCCCGCACCGGCACCCGCCCCCGCGCCCGCGCCTGCGCCGGCCCCTGCTCCGGCGCCCCCGGTCAGTACCTCGTACGCAAACTGCGACGCGGTCAGGGCGGCAGGCGCCGCGCCCATTTACGCCGGCCAACCGGGATACTCGAGCAAGCTCGACCGTGACGGAGACGGGGTCGGCTGCGAGAACTAGGAGGCTTGTCTCGCGGCTGAATGACCCCGGCACGCCACGGACACCGTCGTCCGAATTGGCATGAGCCACGTGGACGTCTGTTGCGCCGGCGCCAGAGGGTGCGAGGTACGTCGAGCGCTATCGCATTTGCGGCGGGCTCCGAAAGGGTAAGGGTCGGGACGAACTCGTCCAGACTGACGCCGGCCACCTCGCCGGCCGCCACTCTCCAGCGCGTGAGACCGGGCACATCGAGGCGCTCTACCGGTCGTGGCACCGTTGGGCGTTGGAGCGCCGGGTGCCGGGTTCTCCATGGGCACGGAACGCCGCCTCCGTGGAGTTGAGGCTGTTGCGCACCTGGTGTCGCGGTCTGCGGGACGGATGAGACCTATGTGAGCACGACTAGCGAAGGTTGCTGAATGATCGGCTAAGTATGGGCGCAAGCGCCACCGCCACGAGCGGTATCGGAACGACTCCGCTGTGCAAGGGTGATAGCCGCCTCAGCCCACAGATCATGGAGCTTGAATCATGCGCCGTCGTACCACCGCCGCTGCTGGTGTCCTCTTCACCGCGGCCCTGTCCATCGGCTTCACCGGCACGGCGAACGCCGCCGATCTCTACAACTGCCCGGACTTCGTCTCGCAGGCGGACGCCCAGGCTGTTTACAACGCCAACCCGAGCGACCCGAACCAGCTGGACCGCGACGACGACGGTCAGGCCTGCGAGGACCACGACTACGTCGCCAGCTCGGGGACCGTCACCAGCGCCGTGGCACTCGGCACCACGGGCCAGGTGACCAGCCGTCCGGCGGGGGCCGTGGCCGCCGGCGACGGCAGCTCGTCTAGCGACGCCAGCGCGCTTCCCTACGTCCTGGGCGGCGTCGCGCTGACCGCCGCCGGTGGAGCCGCCTTCGCGGCACGGCGCAGCTCCCGCGCGACCGTCTGACCGTCCAGACGTGCACCATCGCGCACGCACCGCCCGCCCCGGTTCGATAGGGACCGGGGCGGGCGGCGCGGTGCGCATCGTCGGGTCATACCCCCCGCCACCGCCGCCTGCGGTGGCGACGTCGGTGACCGACGCCGACTTAGAGATTCTGCTCGCCCGGCCACCACGAGTCACCCGCTACGGAGAACCAACTCGCCACGCGGTCCGGTCAGCCCCGCCTCGCGCCGCACGGGTCTGGGCGTGCACTTCCGCTCTGCTCACCGTCGCAGGCATAGCGTCGATCGCTCTTCTGCCTCAGGACGCGGCCGACTCCGCCCGACTAGACGCCCCACTCACCATCGTCGCGCCGCCGGTCTCTGCGACGACGAGTGCGCCTGCACCCTCCTCGGCGACGGCCATCGAAGCCTCCGAGATGCTGCAACTACCGGCCAGTACTCCCGTCCGGATCCAGATCCCGGCTCTTGGAGTGACCTCTCGGATCATCGAGCTTGGCTTGGAGCGGGACGGCTCCATGGAGGTCCCGTCCGGCGCCTATCCGGTGGGCTGGTACGACGGCAGCCCCACACCCGGACACCTCGGACCCGCCGTCCTCGCCGGCCACGTCGACTGGGAGGGCGAGCCGGGAGCTTTCCACGGGCTGCGTGAGTTACTCCCGGGCGACACCGTCGTCATTGACCGCGCCGACGGTACCGCCGCGACCTTCCGCGTCGACCGGGTCGAGGAGCACGCCAAGGACGACTTCCCGACCGAGCACGTCTACGGCGACATCGACCACGCTGGCCTGCGGCTCATCACCTGCGGTGGAGCGTTCGACGAAGACACGGGGGACTACCTCAACAACGTCATCGTCTACGCCAGTCTCACTGGTGCCAGCTAAGGCATCCCACCTCCACTCGTTCGCAAACGGATCACAGCTCTATTCCGGGCTCCTCTTGCTCGATCTCCTGCTCCTTCATCTCGATCTCCATAGCGAGTTCCAACTCGGTGGGAGCGCGTGCAATCCGTTCGACTCCAGGGTTCGACTCCCGGTCCAGCAGGCGATCCAATGCAAGTATCAGGTTCGCTGCCGCCACCTGTTGCTCATCGACGATCAGCGGATCTTCACTCATCGGACCACCGCCTTGCCGATTGCATCTTGAGGGACTCCCATCGCGGGCCTCCACTGCGGCGAACATCCTCTTGCCGTCGTTTAGCGGCCTGCTCGATTAGGTGCTCAGGAAGCAGTGAACGGGCCACCGTTTCTATGAAGGCGGCATCTTCCTTCTGGACCATATGCCCCGTGACGAGAGCATAGAGTTGCGCAAGGCCTACAGGCACTTCAGAGGAGTTCGTTGAACATGAGCGATTGATTGCTTTGTCCATTAGTTCGAGTGACCGCTCGCGGTGCCAGATCTTTTCGGTCGAAGTCTTGTCGGCAAGCCAGCGGGACCAGTCGTCCGTGCGGGTGGCCTCCGCACGCGCTCGCTCGTCACTGTGCTCCTGCCTGATGCGCTTTTGCTCGGCTTCCCACCGCGCTTGCGCTTGCTTCAGTCCCTTCAAGGACAGCCAGTGACCGAACCACGTGGCGAGCCCGGCTACGACAGCTATCACCGTGGCCCACCAGCCGCCCGACATGTGCGGCAGGTTACTGGAGGCGCTTGGTCGGCCCGCGGAACCAGAGCGCCCGACGGTTTCGGCGCGTCGGCATGAGAGTCCCGGGCACCCACCCGTCCACTGTTCAGGGTTGACGCGAGGCAGCTCGTCGCGAGTGCGCCCCCAGGGACAGCCACTTTCCTCGTGTCGCAGTGGCTAGGTGTGCAGCGCGTCTGCTTCCTCGTCGCGAGTGGGCACGTCGGGACTCCGGTTCACGAAGGATCCGGCTGTCCTGGACGCGGTCTCGGCCCGACTATCTATCCTTGGCGCCGCACCGTCAGGCTTTCGCCGCCGTCCACTGCGGAAACCAAAGTGGGGTTGCTTGGATCGACAACTTCATAAACCTCCGTAGTGATCAGCAGGGTGTCCGCCGTTAGGTCAGTACCGGTAGGGGTGGTGAACTCGACTTGCTGATAAGTCCCAAATATGGTGCACGGGCCACAACCGTTTCCCTTGAGCTCTGCACTTGAGTCATCTTCGCGTATAAACCCAATACCCCACTGATCCCCGAAAAACATCGCCGGCCAGCGGAGTGGAACCTGACCATCTGCTTGGCTGATTCGCATCACGAGGAACGTTTGCCGCGCAACGGGATCTCCAGACAGAATGAAGCGAGCTGTCAATTCCCGTTCAGTGTAGGTATAACAGACCTCTGCAACGTAAACACCTTGACCTTCTCCGCGAGCACACGCCTCTTCCGGCGCCACAGAAGTGGCGCTCGCCACACTCTCCGCCGGCGCACTTTCGGCACCTCCGACACCTCCAAGCGCCTCGGTGAATGCCAGAGTCAGTTCCTCCAGTTCGGCGGAACGCGAGGCAGGGTAGTCGAATGCTGCATCAAGGATGGACTTATTGGCTTCTATGCAATCCCAGTCTCCTATTTCGATTCCTACGTTCAGGTGCTCCATGCCCTCACCGGGACGGGCCAGTAGGGCAGCGGTGCCTGCGGATAGGACCTTCGCCTCGTCATAACGAAGCGCTACCTCGACTACGTACACCCAGGGCACCTTGGAGGAGACCGACTGCTCCTCGGGTCCTACCGTTAGGGTCATGCGATCGACATCGCGAGCAGCTACCTCGTAACTGACGTCTTTCGTCATCGGGTATGGGAACTCAGGAATATTGGTAGGGAATTTGACCGAGTAGTTAGCTGATGCGCGGACCTCCCCGCCGATGCCTTGACAGTCCTCCATCTGCTTGGCGTAAAGAATATTGAACTCGATCTGAGAGACGAAGGCAGCCTCATCGCCTTCGTTCCGGAGAGTAATGTCGATCGTGTTCGAGTCGACCTGCCCCTCACTAGGAGGCGTCGCTCCTGTGATGTCGACCAGTTGAGCATCCACCGACGTGGGGTCCTGTACAGCGAAACGCTCCACCTCTAAGCGCGTGGTCTTCGGCCAGAGTTGAACGGCGCCGAAAATGAGCCCTACGATCGCAGCCAAGCCCGCTACAACAGTCCAAAAGCGGACTGACCCTTCCCCGAAAAGACCGCCCTTGTCTTTTGCTTCGGCGGCGGTAGCCCGCTCACTGTGCCGGCCTTGGCGCCGCCGCCCAGCGACCGAGGAACGGCGCGGTTGTCCCGCGTTAGGGTTGGCGCCGCTCGAGGGAGGTCTAGGCATCACAGTCTCCGGAGACGGGAAGAGTGCCGTGGCGAATCAACCTAGCGATGCAAGGGTCAGTTGTCTCTCCCAAGAGCGACTAACTTGCGCTCGCATTGCGTGACCCCCGCGGTAGGGCGAGGACGGAATCCGGGTCCCCTGGGGTGCTCCCGATCCCACGCCCCGTCTCGGCTTGTGTCTGGCAGGACACATGTCTATGAGTCTAGATATGGAGCGTCGTCTTGCCGGCCTGGGTGCCGCCGGACACCAGGATGTTGAGCCCGGCGGCGACCGCAGCCTCGAGGAAGCGGGCGGCCTGCGCGGTCAGCGTGCCGAGCGCGACCAGCTCGTCCAGCGAGTAGGCCTGGAGCACGAACTTGCGGATGTTGACGGCCATGTGCCGACGGGTGATGTCGGGGATGACGACGTGCAGCCGGGAGCCGTCGGGCATCATCGCGTCCACGAACGGGGTCGACATGTCGATCCGTCGACCCGACGTGCGCAGCATCCGCTCGACCAGGTCGGCCAGCTCACCGGGCGCGAGGATCGTCGTCGTCAGCTCGCTGCGGCCCCGCCGGGCGACGAACACCCGGCCGGGCTCGTTGACCCAGATCTCCTCGACCTCCGGGTCGTCCAGGTAGCGCTGCAGCGGCCCGAAGCCGGCCACCCGGTCCAGCACGTCGCGCACCACGGACTCGACGTCACCGATCGGCGGCAGCGCCGAGGTCAGCGAGCGCTCGGAGTAGTCGGCGACGACGTCGCGCACCAGCAGCCGCACCGGGCCCGGGTCGGTGAACGGGTCCAGCCCACGCCGGCGGATCAGCTCGCGGACCTCACCGTCCACGACGTCCAGAGCAGTCGGCACGCCCATCCCCCGTCGAACCGCGAGCAGTCGAATCGCGGGGACTGCAAGGAAACGGGCCCGTCCGATGGGGTGACGTCAGGCGATCTGTGGACAGACCACGGCCCGATCGGGGCCATGAACACCCGGCTGGGTGAACCTGGACGCGTCAGCCGGCGGCGCGGCGCACCGCGAGCTGAGGCGGTGCGGCCAGCGACTGCGCCACCACGCAGTACCGCTCGGTGAGCTGGGCGCGCTTCGCCAGCGCCGCGTCGTCGGCGGCGGCGTCGGTGTCCACCTGCGCCGGCCCCGACCAGGTCCGCACCGTGCCGGTGATGCCCGGGTCGGCGAACTCCGCGTGCGCCTCCATCGCGCGCACGCCGACGGCGGGTCGTCGCGGTAGCGCTGCTGGAGCGGCGCCTGCAGTTCGCGCAGTCGTGCGGCGTCCCTCCGACCTTCCGGGATGTGGCCGACCTCGGCGGGCGCTGCTCCAGTGGTCAGGGCTGCCGGGGTGCTCCGCCACGCTTTCGAGCAGGCAGGCCCCGACCGCCGCGCGCCCGAAGCTGTGGGACGGCGGAGGCGCACCGATGCCCAGTCGTGACCAGATGGGAACGAGGAGGTCATGGACGGCGGGCACCGTCCCTGCCATGGTTCGGCACCACGCCGACCGGAACGGGGTGAGCAGGGCATGACGGTCCCATTGGACGAGCAGACCGCCCGGCAGTGGCTGGCGGTCGCGATCGAGGAGGCCCGGGCCGGGCTGGCCGAGGGTGGCATCCCGATCGGCGGCGCCCTCATCGGGCCGGACGGCACCGTCCTCGGCCGCGGGCACAACCGGCGGGTGCAGGACGACGACCCGTCGGTGCACGGTGAGACCGACGCCTTCCGTAACGCCGGGCGCCAGGCGACCTACCGCGGCACGACGATGGTCACCACCCTCTCGCCCTGCTGGTACTGCAGCGGGCTGGTGCGCCAGTTCGGCATCTCACGCCTCGTCGTGGGTGAGTCGCGCACCTTCACCGGCGGCCACGAGTGGCTGCGTGAGAACGGCGTCGAGGTCCTGGTCCTCGACGACCCCGAGTGCGTGCAGATGATGACCGACTTCATCGCCGCGAACCCGCGCCTGTGGAACGAGGACATCGGCGAAGACGAGCAGGAGGCCGGCAGATGAGCAGCAGCACCAGCAGTCGGGACGACGTCGCGCAGGTGGCCGGTGAGGTCGACCCCGACTACCCCATCGACCCGGTCCCCCAGCACGCGCGCAAGTCGCTGTTCTCGCTGGCGATCGTGCTGCTGGGCTTCACCTTCTTCACCCCGACGATGCTCGCCGGTGCCCAGATCGGGGCCGCCTTCGAGGTCGGCACGCTGATCTGGGTGCTCCTGCTCGGCAGCGCCGTCCTCGGCGTGTACGTCGCCGCCATCGGTGGCATCGGCGCCCGCACCGGGCTGACCACGGTGATGATGTGCCGCTACTCGCTCGGCACCACGGGCGCCAAGTTCGCCTCGCTGCTGCTCGGCGGCACGCAGGTCGGCTGGTACGGCGTCACGGTCGCGACGCTGGCCGGGCTCACCGCGAGCGCGCTGGACTGGTCGGGCCGGGGCATCGAGATCGCGCTCATGCTGGCCGGCGGCGCGATCATGGGCGTCACCGCCTACTTCGGTTACAAGGGCATGTACGCCCTGTCCGTGGTCTCCGTCCCGCTGCTGCTCATCCTGGCCGGCTGGGTGACCTGGCGGTCGCTGGAGGAGGTCGGCGGGTGGAGCGGCCTGACCGCCATCGAGCCCGCGTCGACCATGACGATCGCCGCCGCGGTCACCATCGTCGTCGGCACCTTCGCCTCCGGCGGCACCCAGGCCCCGAACTGGACCCGCTTCGCGAGGACGCCGTCGGCCGGCTTCTGGGCCTGCGTCGTCGCCTTCCTGATCGGCGAGCTCCTCATGCTCGGGTTCGGCGCGATCGGGGCCATCTCCTTCGGCGAGGGCGACTTCGTCCTCGTCCTCTACCAGCTGGGGCTGGTCGGCTGGGGGCTGGTGTTCCTGGTCGCCAACCTGTGGACCACCAACGACAACACCGCCTACAACTTCGGCGTCGCGGGCGCGGAGATCGCCAATTCGCGGTCGAAGAAGCCGTTCGTCATCGGCGGCGTCGTCCTGGGCACGCTGCTGGCGATCACCGGCATCTACGACAACCTCATCGAGTACCTGGTCTGGCTGGGCATCCTGATCCCGCCGCTCGGCGGCGTCGTCATCGGTGACTTCCTCGCCCGCTGGCGGGGCGGCATGCCCGGTGCGTCGACGCTGCCCGCGTTCGAGTGGCGCAACCTCGGCGCCTACGTCGTCGCCGCGGTGGCCGCCTGGTGGAGCAACGAGGCCGGCTGGTTCATCCCGCCGGTCGTCGGCGTCCTCGTCGCGGTGGCAGCCGTCGTCGCCGTCCAGTGGGGACGGCGCCCGGCGCAGGAACCGGCGGCGCCCATGAACGGGGTCAGCACCCGGCGGTGACGGCCCGGGTCCGGTCGGCACCGCCGCCGACCGCCCACCGCAGCCCCACGAACCGGGTGAGCCCCACGGCCGCGGTCACCGTCCACACCACGGCCACCGCCCCCAGCGGACCGGCCGAGGCGGTCCACGGTTCGAGCGCGGCCAGCGCCAGGCTGGTGGCCACCAGCCCCGCGAGCGCCAGCCCCCCACCTGCCCACTGCGTCGTCGCCCAGCCTGCGCGGTGAGCGGCGCGGAAGGTCAGCCGGCGGTGCAGCTCGTTGGCGACGGCGGTCGAGACCACGACGCCCCCGAGGTTGGCCGCCTGGTCGCCCAGTACGGCGAGGAGCAGGAACAGCCCCAGGTAGACGAGGTTGGCCGAGCCACCGACGAGCGCGAACCGGGTGAACTGGGCCGGCGTCCGGTCGCTCCGCAGCCACGCTGCGACCGGCAGGGGTCGGCCCTCGGTGCCGATGTCGGCCCGGATGACCGGGGAGCGCTCGAGGACCGCTGCTGCCATGCCTCGAGCATCCGCGGTCGGGCCCTGCCGGCACATCGGGGAGGACCCTGGCCGGACCCTGGTTCCGGTGCCCTGATGACCATGTCCTGCCGGATCATCCGGCGCCGTCTCCCCGTGACAGGTCGACCGGCTGAGCGGTGCCCGCTCCTTCGGTCGGTCCGGTCCCCGCGTCGCGGAAGGTCGTCGTCGCGGCAGTGAAGCGCACCAGCAGCGCGGGTGAGAGGCGCATCAGCCGCCACGCGATCCGGGCCTGCCGGGGCGCGACGATGATCGCCCGGTTGCGATCCACGCCGCGCAGCACATCGGTGGCCAGGGCGTCGGCGCTGTAGAGGTGCCCGCCGCTGAGCTCGGTGATGACTGCACGGACGTCGGCGGCCTCCACCGTCGGCACGCGCGGCAGGTCGGAGGCCATGCCCTTGTCCAGCATCGGGGTGTCCACCCCGCCGGGGCACACCACGCTGACGCGCACGCCGTGGGCAGCGGCCTCACCACGCAGCGACAGCGACAGCCCGACCACCGCCCACTTCGTCGACGCGTAGGGGGTGAACCCGGGGTTGGGCAGCAGGCCGGCCACGGAGGCGACGTTGACGATGTGCCCGCACCCCTGCCGGAGCATCACCGGGTAGGCGGCCTGCACCCCGTGGACCACGCCCCGCAGGTTGACGTCGATGGCACGGTCCCAGTGCGCCAAGTCGAGCTCCTCGACCGGGCCGCCGATCCCGACGCCGGCGTTGTTGACCAGGAGGTCCAGCCGGCCCTGCTGCTCGACGATGCCGGTCACCAGCGCGGCGACCGCCGCCCCGTCCCGCACGTCCACCGCCGCCGCGGAGGCCCGTCCCGGACCCACGCCGGTGAGCTCCTCGGCGACCCGTGCCGCTCTCGCGCCGTCCGTGCCGGTGAGGACGACGCGGTCCCCGCGGCGCACCAGCGCCGCGCCCAGGGCGCGGCCGATCCCCGAGGTCCCGCCGGTCACGATCGCGACCCGCTGCATGGCCCACCCCTGACCGCACGCTGCCCTGGACCCACGTGCACGGAACAGCCTCCCGGTCGCGCCGGGTAGCGACCAGCCCCCGCTCAGCGGACGCGGGCGGTGGGAGCGATCGGCGACGGCGTGGAGCACCGCAGCGTCGGAGCACGTGACAGGGCGTAGCGACAGTCGATGACCAAGGCCAGCGGCAAGTCGATCGGGCGCCCCGACGCCACCGCCGGAGATCGTCGCCCGCGGCAAGAGGCACTGACCCCCGGCTTCCAGCGCTCCCCTCGGAGGCTCGCTCCGCACGGCACGGCTGCACGACTCCTTGCGGGCGAGCGGCGGGTGCTGCACAGTGCTGCGACCGCAGACGCAGGCGCCGAGCGCTCACGAGGGAGCAGGCATGACCCCAGGCACCGCCACCGTGCAGGGCCACCCCACCGGCGTCCTCCGCCGGCTGGCACCGCTGGCCGGGGCGGCCTCCGTGATCGCCGCCTACGCGGGGGCCTCGCTGGGTGACCTGGGCGGCGCGGGGATCGACCCCACGATGGCGCCGGACGTCCTCGTGGCGCGCATGCAGGACCACGTCGGTGCCCTGCGGGCGGGCGCCGCCCTGCTGTCGGTGGGCGCGGTGCTCGCCGCCGTCTTCGCCGGCCCCCTCTGGCAGCGGCTGCGGATGGCGTCGGGGCCGGTGGCCGTCGTGGGGGCCGCCGGCGCGGTCCTCGCCGCCGTCCACTGGCTGTCCTTCGCCTCCGACGGGATCGGCCTGGCCACCGCGGCCCACCTCGGCAACGGCGCCGCGGCGCAGGTGCTGCTCACCACGGGCTGGGAGAGCGCGCGCACCGCGGCCGTGCCCTCGCTGGTCATGGTGCTCGCGGTGGTGGTCGCCGGGTTCGGCTCCGGCACCTTCCCCCGCTGGTTCGGCTGGTTCAGCGCGGCGACCCTCGTGCCGCTGCTCGTCGCCCTGACGCCCGTCGGACCGTCCGGGCTGCTCGGCCTCGTGTTCGGCGGCCTGTGGCTGGTCGTGACCTCACTCGTCCTGGCCCGGGACGCTCGCGCCCGCTGACCGCCGCCGCTCAGCTCCCGGGCACGGGGCGGCGCAGCACCGAGGGGCGGCACACCACGGCCGCGCCGAGCACCATCACCGCCGTCACCACCAGGGCCGCGCCGACGGACAGCAGGTCGGCCAGCGCCCCGTTGAGCGCGGCGGCCAGCGGCCGCGACCCGACGAAGCCCATGAGCCAGAGGGCCATGATCCGGCCGATGTACTCCCGCGGCACGCGGTCGTAGAGCAGCGTCGTGATGCCGTTCATCGCGAGCGTCAGGCCGACGCCCCCGACGACGAAGGCGGCGACGGCGGAGGGCACGTCCCAGCTCGCCGCGAGGCCCACCGCCGAGCCGGCGAGCAGCACCAGCCCGGTCGTGGCCAGCTGGGCGTGGTCGAGCCAGCGGATCAGCGCCACCTGCGCGAAGAAGCCCAGGAAGGCACCCGCCCCGAAGGCCGAGGCCAGCACGCCGACCAGCTCCGGGCCGCCGCCGAGGACGTCCGCCAGCGAGGGGCCCAGGGTCACGGCCGGGTCGGCGCCGATGCCCACCGCGGTGACGCCGAGCAGCAGGACCCCCACCACCGGGTCGGTGCGCAGGTAGCGCACCCCGGCGATCACCGACAGCCGCGGACCGGGCGCGGTGGCGGCGCCCGGCGTCCGCAGCCGGAACACCGCGAGGAGGAAGACCAGGTGGCCGACGGCGGCGAGCCCGAAGGCGACGCCGTAGCCCGCGGTGGCGGCGACCACGCCGCCCACCGCCGGGCCGACCGCCCGGCCCACCGAGAAGGTGAGGTTGTCCAGCGCGACGGCCCGGGCCACCTCTCCGGGCCGCACCAGCGACGGCAGCAGCGCCTGCATCGCCGGCCCGCCGACGGAGAACCCGAGCCCGACCACCAGCGCGGTGACCATGACGACCCACGCCGGTACGTCGGAGACGTCGGGGGTCAGCAGCACCCAGCCGCAGAGGATCGAGGCACCGAGCGTGCACAGCGCCCGGCCGAGCAGGATCTGCCGGCGGGGGCTGCCCCGGTCGGCCATCGCACCGCTCAGCGGGGTCAGCACCAGCTGCGGCACGAACTGCGCGAAGCTCACGAGCCCGACGAGGAACGCCGACGCGGTGAGCTGCCAGACCAGCGCGGCGCTGGCGATGTTCTGGATCCAGATGCCGACGTTGGCCAGCAGCTTGCCGGCCCAGTAGGGACCGAAGACCGGATCGGTGACCAGCCGACGGGAGGGGCGGGGTGCGGCGGGCCCGGGCTCCGGTTCTCCTCCGCCGTCCACTTCCGTGCAATCTAGGCAGCGCCGCCCGATGCCGGCCACCCGGGTCCGGCGTGGACGTCCGAGGGCCCTCCTCCCCGGGTGGGGAGGAGGGCCCTCAGGTCGTGCGGTGGTGCGTCAGGAGAGGCCTACGGGGTCGGGCACTCCTCGTAGAAGACGCGCGTACCGGTGCGCACCGGGGTGGTGAACTCGCACCCGTAGTCCGGGTCGGCGACGACCTCGGGGTCGAGCACCGAGGCGCCGGCCGGCTTCACGCCGTCCTCCACCCAGTCGACGAGGTCGAGGAACTGGGACGCCGCCTCCTCGGGGGTGTACTCGCAGTGCCCCGCGGCCCGGATCGGCCGCTGCACGAGCAGCTCCGCGTTGCCCTGCGCGGCGACGTCGCGGGCGTAGTACTGCTCCATCGAGAACGGGACGTAGTAGTCGCCGAGCGTGTGCGAGGAGAGCACCGGGACGTCGATGTCACCGGTGATCGGGGGCACGGGCACCGACAGGTACGTCGACCGGGTCTTCGGCGCCGGCGCCACCCGCTCGATGCGCTGGTCGAGCGTGCTGCCGTCCTCGAACGTGTGGTCCACCGGGTAGTCCTGGTCGGCGTTCATCCACACCGCGCCCGGCAGCACACCGCCGAGCCCGCTGGGCTCGTTGGTCACGACGCCGTAGACGAAGTTCTGGCCCTCCCAGTAGCCGAATGCCTCGTCGTCGCCGGGGCGCTCGCCACCGGTGATCGCCGTGATGTTGTCGCGGAACACCTCGCCCTCCTCGGTGAGACCCGAGTACACCGGGGTCGGCGTGGTCGGGGTACCGAGCGCGGCCTTGAACTGCGGCACGGCCTGCGAGAAGTACTCCGCCTGCGACGGGAACGGGTAGGCGTCGACCCCGGAGAGGGTCTGCGCCAGCAGGTTGTAGTCGAGGAAGAAGTCGTAGAGCTCGTAGTCCCCCATGACGCCGCACATCGGCGCCGCGCCGTCCCACTCGACGCCGCGGTCGCGCTCGAGCAGCGTGCCGATGACGTGCCCGCCCATCGAGACGCCCTGCAGGTAGCGCCGGTCCGCCTTCCCGACGCGCGCGTCGAAGACCTGCGCGAGCCGCTCGGTGGCGAGCGCGCCGGCCTCGATGTCGTACCGGTTCTCGCCGTAGGACGACGCCGCCCAGGCGAAACCGTTCTCGATGTAGGTGCGCCGCAGGTCGTAGCTCGGGTCGCTGACGTAGACGGTGGTGCCGGTGCCGCGGTAGCCGTGCTCCCAGAAGACGACGTCGCCGTTCCAGTCCAGCGGCACCTCGATGCGGTAGGCGGAGCCGCGGTCGATGCCGTAGAGCACCTTGCTGATCGGGTTGCCGGCCTCGTCGGTGAGCGGCACGAACTCCGCGCCCTGCCCCCCGTTCACGTAGTCGTACCGGGGGTCGGCGACCGTCCAACGGAGGTTGTAGACCGGCTCCTTCGGGGACTGCTGGACCGGCTGCCATTCAGGGTTCGACGACTGGGGGGCGGCGAGGGCCGAGCCCCCGAGGGTGAACGTCCCGAGGCCGACGCCTGCGGCGACGGCGAGGGGGACCAACCGGTTGCGGTGCAGGGACAAGATGCGACTCCTTCGTCGACACTGTGCTGCGCGTCACTGGGGCGCCCTTGTCTACCCCACGGACGGGGGAACCGGATAGCCGGGTCTCGGAACGGGGGCGCTCAGCGCAGCGTGGCGACGACCAGGTGCGGGCCGGGCTCGGCGAGCGCCTGGCGCAGCTGCTCGGCCAGCTCCTCCGCCGTCGCCGCCCGGCTGGCCGGCACGCCCATCCCCTCGGCGATCCCGACGAAGTCCAGCCTGGGGCCGCCGAGGTCGAGCAGCTTGCGGGCGCGCTCGCCGTCGTTGGCCGCGCCCACCCGGGAGAGCTCGTGCTCGAGGATCTTGTACGAGCCGTTGTCGCAGACGATCGTCGTGATGTCGGCCTGCTCGCGGGCGTAGCTCCACAGCGCCGAGATCGTGTACAAGGCGCTGCCGTCGGCCTGGATGCCGATCACCGGCCGGTCCGGGCAGGCCACCGCGGCGCCCAGCGCCATCGGCAGCCCGTCGCCGATCGCGCCGCCGGTCAGCGCGAGCCAGTCGTGCCGCGGGCCGGCCGAGGTCATCTCGGTGAGCCCGGCCCCGGAGCTGATCGCCTCGTCGACGACGATCGCGTTCTCCGGCAGCAGCGCGCCGACGACGGCGGCCATCGTGCGCGGGGTCAACCGGCCGGTGGGCAGCTCGGGGCGTTCGAACTCGGCGACCTCGGGCTTCGCGTCCGGCGCGACCAGGTCGGCGAGCGCCCGCAGCGCCGCGGTGCCGTCCTCCCCCGGCGCGCTGAGCACGTGCACGGTGCAGTCCTCGGGCACCGGGTGGCCGGGCACCCCGGGGTACCCGAAGAAGTGCACCGGCGCCGTCGCCCCGGCCAGCACGAGGTGGCGGGTGCCGGCGAGGGCGGCCATCGCCATCTCCGGCGGGTAGGGCAGCCGGTGCAGGTCGGGCAGCCCCGCACCGCGCGCCGACCGGGCCGGGAAGGTCTCCACCATCAGTCGCACGCCGGTGCCCGCGGCGACCTGCGCGGCGGCGAGCTGACCCTCCTCCCCCATGACGTCGCCGCCGAGGAGGAGCACCACCGGCTCGTCGGCGCGCACGACCGCGGCGACGTCCTCCACCACGGACGGCGCGACCCGCGGCAGCGGCCGGGCCGGGCGGGGCCCGGCGACGGCGGCGCCCTCCTCCCACGACACGTCGGCGGGAAGGATCAGCGTCGCGATGCCGCCGGTGGCGACCGCGGCCACCGCGTCGGCGGCGTCGGCGGCGACGTCGGCCGGTGACAGCGAGCGGCGCACCCACGCGGAGAAGGTGCCGGCGACGGCGTCGATGTCGGACTCCAGCGGCGCGTCGAGCCGCTTGTGCGAGCGCGCGTGGTCGCCGACGACGTTGAGCATCGGCGCCCGGCCGCGGCGGGCGTTGTGCAGGTTGGCCAGCCCGTTGCCCATGCCCGGGCCCAGGTGCAGCAGCGTCGCGGCGGGCCGTCCGGTCATGCGCGCCCAGCCGTCGGCCGCGCCGGTCGCGACGCCCTCGAAGAGCGTCAGCACCCCGCGCATCTCCGGGACGTCGTCCAGGGCGGCGACGAAGTGCATCTCCGACGTCCCGGGGTTGGCGAAGCAGACGTCGACGCCCGCGTCGACCAGGGTCCGGATCAGTGCCTGTGCGCCGTTCACACCTGCCGACCCTGGCACGCCCCCCGCGCGGCGTCGACCGGAGCCCCCGCCAGGCCTCGCAGCTGGGCCTGCGCGGGCCTGTGGACAACCCCGGGAGGGGCGCGATCCCGCTGTTACGTTCCGCCGCGTACCCGCCCCGCCGGTGCGGGGAGCACCCGGACCTCCCGATTGGAACCCACCATGGCGAACGTCAACGTCACCTACCAGCAGATGGAGGACGCCGCCGGCCGGCTCACCAGCGGGCGGGCCGAGATCGACGGCATGCTCGCGCAGCTGAAGAGCCTGGTCGACCAGCTGGTCGCCGACGGCTACGTCACCGACGCCTCCAGCCGCAGCTTCGCCGCCTGCTACGACGAGTTCACCACCGGCGCCCGGAACACCGTCGCGGGCCTCGACGGCATGGCCCAGTACCTCACCCAGGCCGCCGCCACCTTCCGCGACGCCGACGCCCAGCTGGCCGGAGCCCTCGGCCGCTGACCGCACCACCGCCCTCCCGACGGCCGCCCCGCCCCGCGCGAGGCGGCCGTCGCCGTTCCCCGGGGCCGGCAGCGGTCACAGCACGGGGACGGCGACGGTGCACAGGGCGCCGTCGCCGAGGTGCAGCAGCCCGCGCCCGGGGCGCACCGCCCCGCCGAGTGCGCTGCGCGGGACCCGCACGCCGATCAGGTCGCCGTCGATGCTGCCCTGCGGCGAGAGCAGCACGCCCTGCCGGGCCTTGCGCGCCTCCACCTGCCAGCCCGACAGGCCGGTGCAG
Organism: Blastococcus sp. SYSU DS0533; assembly: GCF_054050775.1. Taxonomy (NCBI): domain Bacteria; kingdom Bacillati; phylum Actinomycetota; class Actinomycetes; order Geodermatophilales; family Geodermatophilaceae; genus Blastococcus; species Blastococcus sp. SYSU DS0533. The sequence goes on from NZ_JBJGZZ010000017.1 coordinate 46,127, forward strand.
AGCGCGTCGGCGTTCCCGCCCAGCACGAGGGCGCGGCCGGGCACGGTCCCCCGCACGACCTCGCGGAACACCTCGGCCGCGGGGCAGTCCCGCAGCACCTCGCCGTCGTCGAGGAGCAGCACCAGCGGCCGGCCGGGTTCCGCGGTGAGCAGCTCCCGCCACCGGTCGGCGGGCGTCGCAGGGTCCACGACGACGTCGATCACCCCGGGACGGCCTGCCAGCGCCCGCAGCGGCGAGGGCCTCGGGGCGCCCAGGACGACCGGCGTGCCCCGCCGCAGCAGCGACTCGGCCATGACGGCCAGCAGCGTGCTCCGGCCCGAGCGTGCCGGCCCCGCGACGACGAAGGCCGGCCCCCGCTCGACCAGGTCCGGCCCGGTGGCGGCCAGCTCGTCGCCGCCGACGCCGACCAGCGCGAACCCGGCGCCGGCGCCGGCCGGGCGCAGGTCCCACGCGGCCTCGAAGGGGAGCCGCGACGGCAGCACGTCGACGCGGAAGGGGCGGGCCGGCCGCGGCACCAGCGCGTCCCGCACGTGCGCCTCCTTCGCGATCGCGGCCAGCGCCGCCGCCTGCCCCTGCCCCGACGCGTCCTCGCCGAGCAGCGCCACCTGCGTCTCGACCACCCCCTCGACCGTGACCGCCCGGCCCGGCGGCAGCCACTCGGGCACCTGCCGGCCGGGGACGCCGACCAGCGGGTAGTCGCCCCGGTCGGCCAGCCGCATCACCAGCCGGCCGTCGGTGAGCGACGACAGCCGGCCGGTGCCCAGCGACCGGTCGCCGGTGATGACGACGGAGATCCCCGCCGAGGCGCCCTCGCGCAGCAGAGCCGTGACCACGTCGGTGAGCCGACCGCCGTCCACCTCGCCGAGAACCGGTGTGAACCCCTCCCACCGGTCCAGCAGCAGGAGGACGTGCGGCAGCCGCTCGTCCGCCGGCACCGAGCGGCGCTGCTCGGTGACATCGGCGAAGCCGCCCTCGGCCAGCACCTGCTGGCGGTGCTCCAGCTCCCGGGCGAGCCGGTCGAGCAGCCGGGTGGCGCGCTCGGTCTGCGTGCGGGTCACCACCGCGCCGCAGTGCGGCAGGTCGGCCAGCGGCAGGAGCGCGCCGTTGCCGCAGTCGAGGGCGTAGAGGTGCACGTCCGCGGTCGAGCAGCGCGCGCCGACCGCACCCGCCAGCGTGCGCAGCAGCTGGGAGCGCCCGCTCTTCGGCGAGCCGACGACCAGCAGGTGCCCGTCGGCCGCGGGGTCGAAGGCGGCCACCCGCCGGACCTGGCGCGCCGGGAGGTCCTGCAGGCCGTACGGCAACCAGGTGGGTGGGACCCCGTCCGCCGGTGCCGTGAGGTCGGCGGCCGCCACGCGCGCGGGCAGGGCCGGCAGCCACGGGCTGCGCTGCCCGGGCACCCCGTCGGCGGCGGCCGCGGCCCGCACGGCGTCGACCAGCACCGAGAGGTCGGTCTCCTCCACGTCGGAGGGACGGGCCGCCGTCGCCGGCTTCCGCGGCGGCGCGTACCCGAGCTGGTGCCAGCCCACCGGGACGACGAAGGGTGCGGCCGCGGCGACGGCGCGCCGGCCCGGCCGGCGCCCACCGACCCGACCGGCCTGGAACGGCACCAGCGCGCCGTGCCCGAGCCGGGCGAACCCGCGGCCCGGCGCGCCCTTCGGGATCCGCGCCGCGTCGGGCGCGTCGAGCACGTCGCTGCTGTCCGCCCCGTCGGTCACCCGGAGCGAGATGCGCAGGTTGGTGTTGGCGCGGATCTCCGGCGACACCACCCCGCTGGGCCGCTGGGTGGCCAGGAGCAGGTGGATGCCCAGCGACCGCCCCCGCTGGGCGACGTCGACGAGGCCGGTCACGAAGTCGGGCAGCTCCCGGGCCAGCGACGCGAACTCGTCGATCACGATGAGCAGCCGCGGCAGGGGCGGCCGGCCGGGCTCGCGGGCCTGCAGCTCGACGTAGTCCTCGAGGTCCTTCACCCCGGCGGCGGCCAGCCGGTGCTCCCGGTGGGTGAGCTCGGCGCGCAGCGAGGTGAGCGCCCGCTGCACGAGGTGGGCGTCCAGGTCGGTGACCATGCCGACGGTGTGCGGCAGGTGCACGCAGTCCCCGAACGCGCTGCCGCCCTTGTAGTCGACCAGCACGAGGTTCAGCGCGTCCGGCCGGTTGGCCACCGCCAGCGACGCGATCACCGTCTGCAGCAGCTCGGACTTGCCGGCGCCGGTCGTGCCGGCGACCAGCCCGTGCGGCCCGTCGGCGCGCAGGTCGAGGGTGAACGGCCCGTGCAGGCCGGCGCCGGCGACCAGCCGGGTGGTGCGCCTCTCCCGCTGCCAGCGCGCCCGCACGCCGTCGGCGGTGGGCGGCTCCAGGCCCAGCAGGTCGAGCAGCCGGACGCTGCCCGGTAGGACGGCGTCGTCCTCCTCCGGGCTCGCGTCGCGCAGCGGGGCCAGCGCCCGGGCCGCCCGCTCGGCGAGCTCCGCGGGCACCGGCTCGGCCAGCACGGCCGGCACCGGGTCGAACCCGCTGCGCCGGAGGACCAGCCGGGCCTCCTCCGCCGGGTCGAGGACCGCGGTGGCCGTCGCCGCCTCGGGCAGGAAGCGCTCCTCCTCGTCGGCGCAGACGGCGTACACCCCGACCGCCGGGCCGTCCTGGAGCACCTGGGCCAGCCCGGGGGTCGCCCGCAGCGCGCGGAAGCCGTCGACCACGAGCACGTGCGCCGGGAAGGACTCGGGCAGGACCCGGCCACCCCCGGCGCCCCCGGCGCGGCGGGCCCGGACCAGCGCCGTCAGCTCCGCGACGCGGGCGGTCACCGAGTCGGCGTCGTTCCCGACGAGCGCGGCCGGCCCCTCGCCGTCGGCCGGGCGGGCGTGCGGCAGCCAGCGCACCCAGTTCCACTCGGCCCTGCCCCGCGGCGCCAGCAGCGTGACCCCGACGTCGCGCGGCGGGTGGGTGACCGCGAGCTGGAGCACGACCCACCGGAGCAGCCCGGCGAGTGGCCCGGCCGGGCCGGCCAGCCCGAGGACGCCGGCCTCGCGCAGCGGCACCACCGCGGGGACGGCGTGCACCGTGCGCTGCGCCGGCGGCTCGTCGCCGCCGGCGCGGTCGGTGACCACCACGCGGGCGGGGAGGTCGGCGGTGCCCAGGCGCAGGTCGAGGGCGTCGGGGTCGGTGCGGCGCCGCTCCCACAGCCGGCGGCCGGGCAGGACGGCGGTGAGCAGCGCGGTCGCCGGGTCGGGGTGGGCGTCGCGGCGGCGGGCGGTCTCCTCGGCGACGGCGTGCTCGATCCGCTGCCGGGCGCGGGCCAGCTCCTGCTCGTGCTCCGCCCGCTCCCGGCGCTGCTCCCGGGCGCTCTGCCGGCGGTCCGCCACGGTGCTGCCGATCACCACGACCGGGCTGGCCACGGCGAACACCAGGTACAGCGGCGAGCGCATGACGACGGCGAGCACCACGCCCACCAGCAGCGGCGCCAGCACCACGAGCCAGGGCAGCCGGCGCGGTTCGCGGGGCCTCGGCGCCTGCGGCAGCTGCACGCGCACCTCGCGCGCCGACGGCAGCAGCCGCGGTGCCCGGACGAAGGCGCGCGCCCCCGGGCCGGCCGGCTCGACCGCGGCGTCGGCGACCGGGGCGGGCCCGACCACCAGCCGGGTGTCACCGAGCTGCACGACCTGCCCGGGCGCCACCGGCACGTCGTCGTCCTCAGGCACGGGCTCGCCCTCCAGCGCGGTGCCGTTGGCCGAGCCGAGATCGCGCAGCGTGGCACCGTCCGCACCCAGCCTCAGCAGGGCGTGCCGGCGGGACATGGCGCGGTCGGTGAAGCCGAACCCGCTGCGGCGGCCGAGCTCGTGCCCTCCGGCCGGCAGCTCCGCGACCAGGCCGCTGTCCGGCCCGCCGAGCACCCGCAGCTGCCAGCCGTGGGTGCGCCCCGCGGCCAGGGAGGGAGCCAGGTGGACGACAGCGCCGTCGACGAGGTCGCTCTCCCCCACCGGCTGCTCGTCGTCGAGCCGGGCGCCGGCGAGCCACACCCCGCGGGCGGGCACGCCGGCCACCCGGGCCAGCTCCGCGCCGACCCGGCCGACCGGCAGGTCGTCGTCCACGTCGACGACGACGTCGAGCGACGTGCCGTCGTCCTGCGCGATGCTCAGCTGGACCCGCACGCCCGGACGGTAGGCGGAGGCGCCGGTCCCGGGCGTCCGGCCTTGTGGATAACCGGGCGGGACACCAGACGGGCCGGGTCAGGTCGCCGTCTGCACCTCGTAGTGCACGACGCTCGCCCCGCCGGTGGCGAAGTTGGCGAGGTCACCCCCGGCCGCCCGCCCCTCGGGTGAGGCCAGCGCCCGGGCCATCGCGTCCGCGGAGTCGAAGTCCAGCTCGGCGACGAGGTAGGGCGTGGTCTGGGCCGGGTCCATGGCGACCGGGTGCCCGAAGGTGAACCGGACCAGCCCGGGCTGCGCGAGCGCCAGCGGGACGTGCGTCTCCCGGTAGTAGGAGTCGAACGCCGCCGTGTCCTCCGGCGTCCCGTAGCTGACCACCAGCCTGTGCACCATCGGGCCCGACCTCCCGTTCCGGCCGGGCTCCGCTGCCCGGTCCACCCGCGCAGCCAACCAGCCCGACGGCGCCCGGCGCGACCTCAGAACGTCAGGACGAGCCGGCCGCGCACGCCGCCCGCCTCCAGCACGCGGTGCGCCTCGGCCGCCTGCTCGGCCGGGAAGGCGCGCGCCACACGGAGGGTCAGCACCCCGTCCTCCACCTGCTGCCGGAGCCGGTCGAGGGCGGCGCGGTCGGTGGCGACCTTGCGCACCATCGTCGGGAAGAACCGCAGCCCGCGCTCACCGTTGCCGCGGTAGCCGCGCACGGTCGCGACCGCGCCGCCGTCGCGCACCGCCGGGAGCACCGCCTCGTCCTGCACCGAGCCGTCGGCCAGGCCGTGCACGCCCTCCGGCACGTGCTCCCGGATGCGGGCGGCGACGTCGTCCCCGCGGCGGACGACGACGTCGGCGCCGAGCCCGCGCACCAGCTCCTCGTCGGCCTCCGAGGCGTCGGCGACCACGGTGAGCCCGTCGGCCTTGGCCAGCTGGACGACGTACCCGCCGTAGGCCCCTGCCGCGCCCGTCACCGCGAGCACCTCGCCCGGCCGCAGCCCCATGAGGTCGAGCGAGAGCCGGGCGGTGAGGCCGTTCATCGGCAGGGTCGACGCCTCCACCGCGGTGGCCCCCGCCGGCGCGCGGACGACGGAGTTCCCGGGCAGCACCTTGTCCTCCCGGTAGGCGCCGAACGGGCCGGAGGGGACGACGATGCCCATCGCCAGATCACCCACGGCCAGGTGGTCGACGCCGTCACCGAGCTCGGTGACGACACCGGCGACGTCCATGCCGGGCACCCACGGCGGGGTCTTGACCGGGTCGCGCTGGGCGTAGGCGCCGCTGCGGGCGTGGGTGTCGGTGGGGCTGACCGCAGCGGCCTGGACGCGGAGCCGCACCTGCCCCGGCCCGAGGGGCTCGGGCTCCACGTCGACGACGTGCAGGGCCTCCGGCCCGCCGAACCCGGTCACTCCCACTGCGCGCATGCCCCCTGCCTACACCCGTGCCCCGCACGGCGCGCCGGACGGGGGTCCACCCGAGTCCGGACAGGACCCCGAGGGGAGTAGCGCTCTGCCCACCCCCGCGGGGCACAGCGCTACCGCCCCGGACATGGCTCGACCCCCAGCGCTACCGCCCCCCGGACATGGCTCGGCCCCGCTCCCCGTCGAGGAGCGGGGCCGGTCCGGGGCTCAGCCCTTGAGCTTGTAGGTCTTCAGCAGACCCCGGCTGATGATCGTCTTCTGGATCTCGCTGGTGCCCTCGCCGATGAGCAGGAACGGCGCCTCGCGCATGAGGCGCTCGATCTCGTACTCCTTGGAGTAGCCGTAGCCACCGTGGATGCGGAAGGACTGCGTGGTCACCTCGGCGCAGTACTCGCTGGCGATGAGCTTGGCCATGCCGGCCTCGACGTCGTTGCGCTTGCCGGCGTCCTTGAGGCGCGCTGCGTTGACCATCATCAGGTGGGCGGCCTCGACCTTGGTCGCCATCTCGGCGAGCTGGAAGGCGATCGCCTGGTGCTGGGCGATCGGCTTGCCGAAGGTCTCGCGCTGCTGGGCGTAGGCGACGGCGAGCTCGAACGCGCGGATGGAGATGCCGCAGGCGCGCGCGGCGACGTTGACCCGGCCGACCTCGACGCCGTCCATCATCTGGGCGAAGCCCTTGCCCGGCTCGCCGCCGAGGATGTCGGAGGCCTCCGCGCGGTAGCCGTCGAACACCAGCTCGGTGGTGTCGACGCCCTTGTAGCCCATCTTGTCGATCTTGCCGGGGATGGTGATCCCCGGCTTGACCTCGCCAAAGCCGGCCGGCTTCTCCACCAGGAACGTGGTCAGGTTCTGGTGCGCCTTCTCCGCGCCCTCGTCGGTGCGCACGAGCGCCGCGACGAGAGTGGAGCTGCCCCCGTTGGTCAGCCACATCTTCTGGCCGTCGATGACGTAGCCGCCGTCGGCCTGCTTGACCGCCTTGGTGCGGATCCCGGCGACGTCGGAGCCCAGCCCCGGCTCGGACATGGAGAACGCGCCGCGGACCTCACCGGTGGCCATGCGGGGCAGGTAGTGCTCCTTCTGCTCCTGCGTGCCGTGCTGCTTGATCATGTACGCGACGATGAAGTGGGTGTTGATGACGCCGGAGACGCTCATCCAGCCGCGGGCGATCTCCTCGACCACCAGGGCGTAGGTGAGCAGCGACTCGCCGAGGCCGCCGTACTCCTCGGGGATCATCAGCCCGAAGATGCCGAGCTCCTTGAGCCCGTCGACGATCTCCTGCGGGTAGACGTCGCCGTGCTCGAGCTCCTGCGCGTGCGGGATGATCTCCTTGTCGACGAAGCTCCTGACCGTCGACAGGATCTCCTGCTGGATGTCGGTCAGGTCGGCGGTCTGGGCCAGTCGCGTCACAGGTTTCGCTCCTCGGGGGACCTCGGTGTCCGGGCTACCGGTGAGTATGGGCTACCGGCAGGGCCCCCTCTGCGTGCGCTGCGTCACTCCCGTGCGCGGCCGACGCCGTGGCCGCGGTCGCCGGCGACCACGTCGTCATCGCGCTGCCCGCGGCCGGCCGGTTCGTCGCGCTGGCGCACCTGCGGGCGGGGTCGCCGCGCGTCGCGGCGGGCCAGGAGGTACCGGGGCGCAGGGCCTGCCCATCGCCTTCACCGGCTTCCGCGAGTGGCCGCGCCGGCGGGCGGCCCCGGACGACAGGGCGCGGGATGCCGGGGGAAGGTGCGGTGGTCGAACCGCTGGCGACCGACGCGGGCTAGCGTGCCGCGGTGACCTCCCGCGATGAGTCGCCGTACGGCGGTGCCACCCCCGGCTACGGCCCCCCACCCGGCTACGGGCAGCCCTACGGCCCGCCGGGGTACGGGCCGCCGCAGGCGTACAGCCCGCCGCCGTGGGCCCGGCCGACCAACACCCTTGCGGTCCTGTCCCTGGTCATGGCATTCGTCTTCGCGCCGGCCGGGCTCGTCCTCGGCGTCGTCGCCCGCCGGCAGATCAGCCGCACCGGTGAGGACGGCGCCGGGCTCGCACTGGCCGGGATCATCGTCGGCGGCCTGGTCACCGGGTTCTTCGTGCTGATCATCGCGCTCTGGATCGCCGCCTTCGCGGCCCTCACCAGCACCGGCTTCGCCCCCTGAGGAAGGACCCCGTCCCTCTCAGCCCTCGCATGCTCGGGCCGAGCCTCCGGACGGGGCCGACGTGCGCCCCGTCCGGAGGGAGTGCTCAGTTCTCCGGCGGGGTGAAGGACGACGTCCGCTGCAGCCCGGCGGCGCGGCCCTTGCCGGCGATGACCAGGGCCATCTTGCGGCTGGCCTCGTCGATCATCTCGTCGCCCAGCATCGCCGAGCCCTTCTTGCCGCCCGCCTCCGAGGTCGCCCAGTCGTAGGCGTCGAGGATCAGCTCGGCGTGGTCGTAGTCCTCCTGCGACGGCGCGTAGATCTCGTTGGCGGCGTCGATCTGGCCCGGGTGCAGGACCCACTTGCCGTCGAAGCCGAGCATCGCCGAGCGCTTGGCCACCTCCTCGAAGGCGGGCACGTCGCGGACCTGCAGGAAGGGGCCGTCGATGGCCTGCACGCCGCGCGCGCGGGCGGCCATGAGGATCTGCATGAGGATGTAGTGGAACGGGTCGCCCGGGTAGTCGGGGTGCAAGGCGCCGACCACCAGGGACTTCATGTTGATGCTGGCCATGAAGTCGGCCGGGCCGAAGATGATCGTCTCGATGCGGTCGCTGGCGTTCGCGATGTCGTTGACGTTGATCAGACCCTGCGCCGTCTCGATCTGCGCCTCGATGCCGATCCGCCCGACCTCGAAGCCGTTGGCCTTCTCGATCTGGGTCAGCAGCATGTCCAGCGCCTTGACCTGAGCGGCGTCCTGGACCTTCGGCAGCATGATGCAGTCGAGGTTCGCGCCGGCCCCGCCGACGACCTCCAGCACGTCCTGGAAGGTCCACTCCGTCGTCCAGTCGTTGACCCGGACGGTGCGGATCTTCTCGCCCCAGCCGCCCTCGTTGAGGGCCGCGACGATGTTCTTGCGGGCGCCGGGCTTGGCCAGCGGCGCGCACGCGTCCTCCAGGTCGAGGAAGACCTGGTCGGCCGGCAGCCCCTTGGCCTTCTCCAGGAACCGGGGGTTGCTGCCCGGGACGGCGAGGTTGGAACGACGGGATCGGAGCTCGGCCACGGTGCCTCCGCTGGTCGACGACGTTGGTCACCGGAGGGTAGCGACGCCGATTCCCAGCCACGGACCCGCATTGATCATCGGCCGTCGGTCCCGTCGCAGGGGCCCACCGCGAGCGTGCGGGTGGTGAGGGGCGACGGGCTCCTCCCTCAGGTCGCCGGCTCGACCAGCGTCGCCGGGCGACCGGCGCGCACCACCAGCGCGACCCCGGCCACCACGAGCAGCACGCCGGGCAGCGCCAGCAGCGGCGGCACCTGCTGCAGCAGGAGGAGCGCGAACAGCAAGGCCCCGGGCACCTCGAGCAGGACGGCGAGGCTGACGACCGTGGGGCCCACGGCGGAGAGCACCAGGTTCAACAGGGTGTGGCCGAACAGCTGCGCGGAGACGGTGATGCCCGCGATCAGCCACCAGTCGCGCGCCTCGAACCCGGTGAGCGGCGCGTCGACGGCCAGCGCCGCGACGGCGATGACGACCGCGCACACCGAGTAGCAGACGACGGCGTACGCCGAGGTCGCCAGCCGCTGCCGAGCCCGGGCACCGGCCAGCACGTAGCCCCCCGCGCAGACCGCCCCCAGCAGGGCCAGCGCGTCGCCGGCGAGCGCCTCCGCGCTCACCGTCACGTCCACCCCGACGATGAGCACGACACCGGCGAACGCCAGCAGCAGGCCCCACCACACCGCGGCCGGCAGCCGCACGCCGGAGACGCGCGCGGCGAGCGCCGTCCAGATCGGTGTGGTGGTGACCAGGGCGACGGAGGCGGCCACCGTCGTCATCGACAGGCTGGGCAGCCAGGCGGCGAAGTGGGCGGCGAGGAACAGCCCCGCGACGACGGAGCTGCCCAGGTCGCGCCACCGCAGCCCGGCCAGGGTGGCGCGCTCGCCGGTGAGCAGGACGGGGAGGAGCGCGGCGGCGCCCGCGGCGTTGCGCCAGAAGGCCAGCGCCAGCATGGGGGCGGTGACCATCGCGGTCAGCGGGGCGGAGAGCGAGACACCGATGACCGCGAGGGAGAGCAGTCCGAACTCCCGGCCCCCCGGCCGGTGCAGCGCCCAGGCGCCGGCTGCCGTCGCGGGTGCGGTGCTCAGCTGGGCACCCGGATCCGGCCGGACGCCACCGGCACGACGGCGCCGCGCACCGTGGCGGCGACCGCCCGGCCACCGGCTGCGGTGACGGTGCACGCGAGCACCGAGGGCCGCCCCATCCGCTCGCCCTGCCGCACGGTGTAGCGCGACGTGCCCTCACCGGCCAGCAGCCCGCTCTCGACCAGCCACACCCCCGCACCCAGCGCCGCCGAGCCGGTGGCCGGGTCCTCGCCCCAGACCAGGTCGCGGGCGAACACCCGCGCGCGGGCGGTGGCGGTGGCGGCGTCCCAGGACACCACGGACACGCCCTCCCCCACGTCGAGCCCGGCGAGCGCCCCCGGGTCGGGGACGGCGCGGTCCACGGCGTCGGGGCAGACGGAGAGGTAGCCGAACGGCAGGCCGCAGCCCGCGACGTCCGAGGGGACACCGGTGAGGTCCGCCTCGTCCAGCCCCATCGCCGCGGCGAGCCGGCCGGGCGCCGGGCCGTCCTGGAGCGTGGGGCGGCCACCGGAGAGCGTCGCGCCGTCGGCGTCCACCACCACGTCGAGGACCCCGGCGCCGCACTCCTGGCGCAGGGTGCCCGCCGGCAGTCGCCCGGTGCGCACCAGCGTGTGCGCGGCGCCGACGCTGGGGTGGCCGGCGAAGGGCAGCTCGGCGTAGGGCGTGAAGATCCGCACCCGGTAGTCGGCGCCGGCCTCGGTGGGGGCGCACAGGAAGGAGGTCTCCGAGAGGGCGAACTCGTTCGCCAGCGCCTGGCACTGCCCGGTCGTCAGCTCGTCGGCGCCGAACACCACGGCCAGCGGGTTGCCGGCGAACGCCCGCGGCGCGAACACGTCGACGACCTCGTACTCCAGCTCGACCGGGGCAGCCACGGCCCCGACGGTAGCCTTTCCAACCGTGACCACGGCGACCAGGGCGTACGTCTCCCGGCTCGCCGGGCTGACCGTCTTCGACCCCAACGGTGACCGGGTCGGGAAGGTGCGCGACGTCGTCGTCGGCCTGCGGGTCGGGACGGCCTGCCCCCGCGTGCTGGGCCTCGTGGTGGAGGTGGTCGCGCGGCGGCGGATCTTCGTGCCGATGGGCCGCGTGACGGCGCTGGACCCGGGTGCGGTGATGCTGGCCTCGGGCACCCTCAACCTCAAGCGCTTCGAGCAGCGGGCCGGCGAGACCCTCGTGCTCGGCGAGCTGCTCGACCGGCAGGTGACGATCAACGAGTCCGGTCGCCCGGCGACGGTCGTCGACGCCGGCGTGGAGCAGACCCGCACCGGCGACTGGCTGCTCTCACGGGTCGCCGTCCAGGAGCCCGGGCGGCTCGGCCGGCGCGGCCAGCTGCACCAGCTGGAGTGGGACGAGGTCACCGGACTGGCGCTGCCGCAGGCCGGGCAGGGCGCCGAGACGCTCATCGCCACCTACCGGGAGCTCAACGCCGCCGACATGGCGCACGCCCTGCAGGAGCTGCCGATCAAACGCCGGCACGAGGTGGCCGAGGCTATGGACGACGAGCGCCTGGCCGACGTGCTGGGCGAGCTGCCCGAGGCCGAGCAGATCACCATCCTGGGCACCCTGGAGGAGAGCCGGGCCGCCGACGTCCTCGAGGAGATGGACCCCGACGACGCCGCGGACCTGCTCTCCGAGCTGCACGCCGTCGACCGCAACCGGCTGCTGGAGCTGATGGAGCCCGACGAGGCGGAGTCGGTGCGCCAGCTGCTCAAGTACTCCGAGGACACCGCCGGCGGGATGATGACCAGCGAGCCGGTGATCCTGGCGCCCGACGCGACCATCGCGGAGGCGCTGGCGCGGGTGCGCGAGGAGGAGATCACGCCGGCCCTGGCCAGCCAGGTCTACGTCTGCCGGCCCCCGTCGGCGACGCCGACCGGCCGCTACCTGGGCCTGGCCCACATCCAGCGGCTGCTGCGCGAACCCCCCTCCACCCTGGTCAGCGGCGTGCTCGACGACCTGGAACCGCTCAGGCCCGAGGCCCCGCTGGCCGAGGTCACCCACTACTTCGCGACCTACAACCTCGTCGCCGCGCCGGTCGTCGACGCGCAGGGCCGGCTGGTGGGTGCGGTGAGCGTGGACGACGTCCTGGACCACCTGCTGCCCGAGGACTGGCGGGAGCGTGCCCGCCGTGGCTGACGGCCCCCGGCTGGACGTCCCCCGCAGCGGCGCCCGCCGGTTCGGCAGCTTCCTGCGGCTGAACCCCGACGCCGTCGGCCAGTTCGCCGAGAGCATCGCGCGCTTCCTGGGCACCGGGCGGTTCCTCGCCGTGCAGACGATCATCGTGGTGGTCTGGATCGCGCTCAACGTCTTCGCCGTCCAGCTGCGCTGGGACCCCTACCCCTTCATCCTGCTGAACCTGGCGTTCTCGACCCAGGCCGCGTACGCCGCGCCGCTGATCCTGCTGGCGCAGAACCGGCAGGCCGACCGCGACCGCGTGCAGGCGGAGGAGGACCGGGCCCGGGCGGCGTCGACCCGTGCCGACACCGAGTACCTCGCCCGCGAGCTGGCTGCGGTGCGGGTGGCCGTCGGCGAGCTCGCCACCCGCGACTTCATCCGCGGCGAGCTCAACCGCCTGGCCAGCGACGACGGCGAGGACGGCGAGAAGCGCGAGAAGAAGCGCAAGAAGCGCGACCGCGAGGAGGCCGAGGCGCGCGGCGGAGCGACCCCGGTCTAGCCACCCCGCGGCCCACCGCCGCCCCGGCTCGTCGGCCGCCTCGGCCGCGACCCCGGCCGGCACCCCACCGAGCTCGGCGAGGACCAGGCGGACGGGCTCCCTGCAGGGTGCGCGGCGACGCGAGGGTGGCGGTCATCGGCTCGGATGCTGCCCGACCCGCCCGCGGGCGCGCCGCGACGCGCGTCAGCCCGTCAGGAGGTGCACGCCCGCACCCGCCGCCCCGGCCAGCAGGAGCACGACGATGAAGGGGGCCCGCAGCGCCAGGGCGAGACCGGCGACGGCGAGCCCGGCCAGGCGGCCGTCGACGACGATCTCCGCGCCGCTGGTCAGCCCCTGCACGACGACGAGGGCCGCGAGCAGCGCTGCCGGCACGAAGTCGACGACGCGCGCCACCCAGGGCTGCTCCACCCACGAAGCCGGCACCGAGAGCCCGGCCAGCTTCAGCAGGTAGCAGCCCACGGAGGCGACGAGCACCGCCGTCCAGGTGCCGCTCACGACGCCACGGCCCGGCGCGGCCGGCCGGCCAGGGCGACCGCCACCACCGCGGCGACGACCTGCACCCCGGGCGGCACGAACGGGGTCAGCGCCAGCGCGACCACCGCGCCGCCGAGCGCCACCCGGCGCTGCACCGCGGGCTCGGGGAACGCCCGCCCCAGCCGCGGCCACAGCAGGGCGAGGAAGGCGGCCGGCACGACCGCGTCCAGCGCCGCCCGCGCCGTGCCGCCCAGGGCGGCCGCACCCAGCGCGCCGACGACGGTGGTCGCGTTCCAGGTCAGGTAGAGGGTGGCCCCGCCCACCAGGAACGCCAGCCCGGCCAGCGCCCGGGTAGGGGCAGCCAGTGCCAGCGCCGTCGTCTCGTCGATGACCCAGTGGGCCGTCCCGGCGCGGCGCAGCGGACCCCGCGGCCGCAGCAGCGGCACCAGCCGCACGCCGTAGACGGTGTTGCGGGTGCCCAGGAGCAGCGCGCTGCCGACGGCGGCCAGCGGGCTGCCGCCCGCGCCGAGCACGCCGATGAGGGCGAACTGCGAGGCGCCGGTGAACATCACCGCCGAGAGGACCAGCGCCTGCCAGACATCGAGCCCGGCGGCGTCGGCCGCGGCGCCGAACGCCACCCCGTACAGGCCGACGGCGAGCCCGAGGCCCACGGCGTCCCGCAGGGTCTCGGCACGGTCGGGCTGCACGACGACGACCCTAGTTCTGCCCCGGTGCGCGCCAGATCACCCTCCGCCGGGCCGTCCGGTCCACGTGCCGCCGTAGAGTGGCAGGCGACCGATCGCGCGGGTCGCCGCTCCGGCCGCGACCACCGGACGCCGGTCCCCCGCTCGTGAGGAGACAGACGAACACGATGTCCGACCAGCTGACCGGCACGCCGGCGCTCGACGCCGTCAACGCCGCTCTGGCCACCGTCCAGGACCCCGAGATCAACCGACCGCTCACCGAGCTGGGCATGGTCAAGGACGTGCGGATCGGGCCCGACGGCTCGGTCGCCGTCGAGGTCTACCTGACCGTCGCCGGCTGCCCGATGCGGGAGACGATCACCAACCGGGTCACCGCAGCCGTCGGCGCCGTCCCGGGGGTGACCTCGGTGCAGGTCGCCCTCGACGTGATGAACGACGAGCAGCGGGCCGAACTGCGCAAGACCGTGCGCGGCACCGACGCCGCGGACCCGGTGATCCCCTTCGCACAGCCCGGCTCGCTCACCCGCGTCTACGCCGTCGCCTCCGGCAAGGGCGGCGTCGGCAAGTCCAGCGTCACCGTGAACCTCGCCGCGGCCCTGGCCAAGCGCGGGCTCTCGGTCGGCGTCGTGGACGCCGACATCTACGGCCACTCGGTGCCGCGCATGCTGGGCGTCGACGACAAGCCGACCCAGGTCGACAACATGATCATGCCGCCGCAGTCGATGGGCGTGAAGGTCATCTCGATCGGCATGTTCACCCCGGGCAACACCCCGGTCGTGTGGCGCGGGCCGATGCTGCACCGCGCGCTCCAGCAGTTCCTCGCCGACGTCTGGTGGGGCGACCTGGACGTGCTGCTGCTCGACCTCCCCCCGGGCACCGGCGACGTCGCGATCTCCATCGCGCAGCTGCTGCCCAACGCCGAGATCCTCGTGGTCACCACGCCGCAGCTGGCCGCGGCCGAGGTGGCCGAGCGCGCCGGTGCGATCGCCACCCAGACCCACCAGCAGGTCGTCGGCGTCATCGAGAACATGAGCTGGATGGAGCTCCCCGACGGCTCGCGCGTCGAGGTCTTCGGCTCCGGCGGCGGGCAGACCGTCTCCGACGCGCTCACCCGCACGCTGGGTGCGCGCGTGCCGCTGCTCGGTCAGATCCCGCTGGACACCCGGCTCCGGGAGGCCGGCGACGCCGGTGCGCCGATCGTCCTCGCCGACCCCGAGACCCCGGCCGCCAAGGCGCTGGAGAAGATCGCCGACGGGCTCGCCGTCCGCCAGCGCGGGCTGCAGGGGATGTCCCTGGGGCTCACGCCCGTCCGCCACTGACAGCAGAAGACGCCCCGCGGGGCCGGTCTCCCGATCCGGGGGCCGGCCCCGCGCCGCGTCCAGGTCCGGACGTGGTCCTGCGACCGGGCCCCACCACGCCGCTGCGGCGCACCGGCCACCGCCGTCCGCGCGCGACGTCGTCCTGCCTCACCGTGGAATGTCCACCCCCGCCGTCCGCGCTGAGGGAGGACGCTCCACGATCAGGTCAGGTGGTCTCAGGAGCGGTCCGCAGCCGACGAGGTCGCGGGGCGGGCGCTGTGGGAGGGGCCGCCGTCCTGGCGGCGCGGGTCAGGTGGCGTCGACGTCGAAGGGCGGCGGCACGTTGCGGTCGCGCACCTGCGCGGCGACCACCGTCGCCGCCGTCGCCCCCCCGGCCCGCGACGGGGAGACGGGCGGCTCGTCGTCGCCGAGGAGCTGCTCGCGGATGAAGGTCCGCGGGTGGTACTTCCGCAGGTCGAGGTCCTTCAACCCGTCGAAGTCGTCACCGAGGGACTCGTTCACCTGGGCGCGGACGCCGGTGACGGCCTCCCGCATCCGCTTGAGGCCGGCGGCCGCCTCCTTCGCCAGGTCGGGCAGCCGCTCCGGGCCGAAGATGAAGAGTGCGGCGAGCGCCAGGACGGCGATCTCGCCCCAGCCGATCGAGTCGAACACCGGGCTCCTCGTCCTTCCGACCGCCAGCGCTGCCGGGGTCAGCGTAGCCGTCTTCCGGGGCTACGCGGCCCCGAGCGTCGCCTCCACCGTGCGCGAACTGCCCCCGCGGACCAGTTCCACCACGACGACGTCGCCGGGCTGACGGGCGTCGACCGCCACGGAGAGCTCCTCGGAGCTGCCGACCGGCGTCTCGTCGACGGCGATGATGACGTCCTCCTCGCGGATGCCCGCCCGGGCCGCGGGGCTGCCCGGCTCGACGTTGAGGACCAGCGCGCCGTCCCGGGTGCCGTCGGTGACCGAGCGGGCGTTGACCCCCAGCGTGGCGTGCACGGCCGAGCCGGTCGCGATGAGCTGCTCGACGATCCGCTTCATCGTGTCGACCGGGATGGCGAACCCCAGACCGATCGAGCCGCCGGCCCCGGTCGAGGCGATCGCGGTGTTGATGCCGACGAGGGCGCCGGTCGCGTCGACCAGCGCCCCGCCGGAGTTGCCGGGGTTGATCGGGGCGTCGGTCTGGACGGCGCTGATCACCGCGTTGGTGTCGGTGCCCTCGCCGGAGAGGCGCACCGGGCGGTCCAGCGCGCTGACGATCCCGCTGGTGACCGTGCCCGCCAGCCCCAGCGGCGAGCCGATCGCCACGACGGGGTCGCCCACCACGACGTCACCGGAACGGCCGAGCGCCGCCGTCACCAGACCCGGCTTCTCCACCTTGATGACGGCGAGGTCGCTGGCCGGGTCGCGGCCGACGATGCGCGCGGCCGACCCGCTGCCGTCGGAGAAGACCGCCCGGATCTCGGCGCCCTCGACGCCGTCGGCGCCGGAGATGACGTGGTTGTTCGTGACGATGTAGCCGTTGTCGCCGTCGATGACGACACCTGAGCCGGTCGCACCCGCCTGGCCGACGCGCACCTCGATGGAGACGACGGCCGGGATGACGGCCTCGGCGATGTCGGAGACGGGGCTCCGCTCACCGGTGCCGCGCGGTTCGACCTGGGCCAGGGTCGTGCCCGGGGTGAACAGCGGCGCCTCGTCCGCGGTGCGGGTCAGGTACCAGCCCACGCCCCCGCCGAGGATGCCGACGACCAGGAGACCGAGCACGACCAGCGTGGTGAGGCGCACCGACAGGTCGCGCAGCCGCACCTTGCGGCGTCCCTGCGGATCGATGACGAGCGGGCCGGGCTGGCCGTCCTCGTCGTCGTAGACCGCGGGCGGGCCGAGCCCCGCCGGGGACGCCGGATCGCGCCAGGGGTCGACGCGGGCGTCGGCCTTCCACCACGGGCCGGTGGCGGTGCGCCGCCGGCCGGGACGTCCTCCGGGGGGCTCCTCCAGCCCGCTCCGACCGGGGGCCGGGGGGCCGAAGGCGCGCAGCAGCGCCTCGGGCGGCGGAGGCGGGACCGGGCGCGGCGCAGGCGGCGGGCGGTCGTCGGCGAAGCTGCCCGCGACCCGTTCGGGACGGCCGAAGGCGCCCGCCTGGGCGGCGGTGGGCCGGGGGGCGTGCACCGGGCGGGCCTCGAGCCGGGGCGCCGTCGCCTCGTCGAAGGCCCCGGACTGCCCGTCGGGACGCGCGTACGCGGCGGCGTCGGTGGGCCCCGGTTCCGCTGGCGGGTCGTGCCGGGTGCTGCTCAGGGGGTGCCGCCCGGGGCGCCGAGCCCGCCGGGGCTGCCGACGGTGACCGTGCGCAGCACCGGAGGCGCCACCTCGGTCTGCTGCTGGGGCTGGACGGGGTCGGCCACGGGGGCGCGGCCGGTGTCGCCGGGCAGGGTGAGCGCGAGCGCCGTCACACCCGCGCCCAGGCCGACGATCGTCCCGGCGACCCCCCGGCGGAACCAGCGCGCACCCGCTGAGCCGCGGCGCCGGGCCCCCTCGGTGAGGTCGAGGGAGAAGGCACCCGAGCTCCCCGTGACGGTCAGCTCGCCGGCCGAGGCGCTCATGGCCCCGGGGCCGGCGGAACCCGGCACCTCGGCGGTGAAGGGGATGGCGCACAGCCGCGACATCAGGTCGCCGGGCATCGCCACGTCGGAGGAGTCGTGCAGGGCGTCCTTGGCCTCCCGCTGCGCGGCCACGGCCATCCGGCAGGAGGCGCAGCCGGCCAGGTGGCGCGCGGCCCGGCCGGCCGGGCCGGCGGAGAGCTCGCCGTCGACCAGCGCGGCGATCGCCTCCTGGGCCAGGTGGCTCTCCGGGATGCTCATGCCCCGACCTCCCCGGCGATACCCGGCCGGCGCGGGGCCAGGTGGGCCAGCGCCTCGCGCAGCTGCACCCGGCCGCGGTGGATGCGGCTGCGCACGGTACCGAGCTTGATCCCCAGCGTGGCGGCGATCTCCTCGTAGGTGAGCCCCTCGATGTCGCACAGGACGACGGCCACCCGGAACTCCGGCGAGAGGGCGTCGAGGGCGGCCTGCACCTGCGGGTCGAGGTGCGTGTCGGCGTAGACCTGCTCGGGGCTCGGGGCCCGGCCCGGCAGCCGCTCGGTGTCCTCGGGCAGGGCGTCGAACCGGATCCGCTGCCGGCGGCGGACCATGTCCAGGAAGAGGTTGGTGGTGATGCGGTGCAGCCAGCCCTCGAAGGTGCCGGGCGAGTAGTCGGCGAGCGAGCGGAACACCCGGACGAAGGTCTCCTGCGTCAGGTCCTCGGCGTCCTGCGGGTTGCCCGACAGGCGGTAGGCGAGCCGGTACACCCGGGCGGAGTGGTCCCGGACGACCTGCTCCCAGCTGGGTGCGACCCAGGCCTCCTGCTCCGCCGCGGCAGCGGCGGGCGTCGGGGTGGTGGCCTCGGGCACGCCACCAGGATCGCAGACGGGACCGCCCACGACCTCCCCGGAGTCGGCGGGTCGGGGCACGGCTCGCATCAGGCGCACGTCCTGATCAACGGGCGGTGGGCACACCCGTGTTCCCGCGCACCGTGACTCCCAGGAGACGCACAGGTGCGGCCGCGCGCACGGGCACGGGCCCCCGGGCCACTACCCTCGGCCGGTGATGAGCGCCGATCAGCCGCCGCCCGCGGGCGGCACCGACCCGGGCGCCGCCTACGCCGACCGCTTCGCCGCCGAGTCGCCAGAGATGGTGGCCGCCCGGCGCCGCGCGCACTTCCTCCCGGGCCCCACCCCGGTGGAGCCACCGGTGGGGGCCACGCTGGCCGTGCTGGCCGCCACGAGCGGCGCCCGCTCGGTGGTCTCGATCGGCAGCGGCGGCGGGCTGGCCGCGCTGTGGCTGCTGCGCGGGATGCGGCCCGACGGGGTGCTCACCGCGCTCGACGGCGACCCGGAGCAGTTGCGCGCCGCGCGCGCCGCGCTCGCCGAGGCCAAGGTGCCCGCCGGCCGGGCGCGGATGATCTTCGGCACGCCCGGCGAGGTCCTCCCCCGGCTCTCGCCCGGCGGCTACGACATGGTCTGCTGCGCCGGCCCGCCCCGCGAGTACTCCGAGCACCTCGCCGGGCTGCTCGCCCTGGTGCGGATCGGCGGCACGCTCACGTTCCACGGGCTGCTGGAGGGCGGCCGGGTCGCCGACCGCACCGCACGGGACCCGCAGTCGGTGGCCTGGCGCGAGATCGCCCGGACCATCCGCGACGACGAGACGCTGCTGCCCGCGGTCCTGCCGATCGGCACGGGCCTCCTGGTCGCGACCCGGCGCGGCTAACCAGCGCCCCGGAACGGCGCCGCCAGCACGGGGGACCAGGGCCCGCCGAGGTAGCGCCACAGGCCCAGCCCGCGGGCGCGCACCGTCCAGGGTGCGAAGCCGGCGAGCAGCCGTTCGTGCAGACCCCGGGCCACAGCGGGGTCCACCTTGTTCTGCACCGTGACGTGCGGCTGGAACCGCTGGCGGTCCTGGCGGGTCAGCCACGGGGCCCACCGGGCGGCCAGGTCGGCGTGCACCGCGGCCAGCTCGGCGGACCGGAGCTCGTAGGCCACCCCGCGGCCGAGCAACCGCAGCCCGACCACCGCCACGTCGAAGGCCCGCCGGTCGGCGGCCTCGAGGACGTCGCGCCGCACGGCCGCCAGGTCCTCCCCCGGCAGCGCGTGGAACAGCGTCACGTGCGCCTGGAGCCAGTTGCGCTCCGGCGGGAAGTGCTCGGCCCTCAACCGGTCGAACGCCGCCTGGTCCCCCTCGTCGAGCAGGAGGGTCACCACCAGGGGCGCCGGCCCCGCCGCCGCGGGCACCCCGTCCGCCGGCGCGGTCCGGTGCGGGCGCGGGCCGGGGTGGTGCTCGCTCACAGGTAGGCGCGGATGCCCTTGCCGAGAACCGTGATGCCGCCGGCGCTGACGTGGTAGCGCTCCCGGTCCAGCTCGTGGTCGACGCCGATCCGCCCCCCGGCCGGCACCACCACGTTCTTGTCGAGGATGGCCCGGCGGACGTGCGCTCCCTCGCCGATGTACGCGCCATCCATGATCACGCTGTCCTCGACCCGCGCGCCGCGCTCCACGCGCACTCCCGGGGAGACCACCGAGTTGTGCACCGAGCCGCCGCCGATGATGGCCCCGGCGCTCACCATCGACTCCTCGGCGCGCCCGCCGAGCACGAACTTCGCCGGCGGGCGTTGCGGCGGCAGCGTGTAGATCGGCCACCGGTCGTTGTAGAGGTTGAACACCGGCGACACCGACACGAGGTCCATGTGTGCGTCGTAGTACGAGTCGATCGTCCCGACATCGCGCCAGTAGCCCTGGTCGCGCTCGGTCGCCCCCGGCACCACGTTGGTGGAGAAGTCGTAGACCCACGCCTCCCCCGCCTCGGCGAGCATCGGCATGATCGAGCCACCCATGTCGTGCACCGAGTCGGCGTCCTCCGCGTCGGCGCGCAGCGCCTCCAGCAGGGCGTCGGTGGTG
Organism: Blastococcus sp. SYSU DS0533; assembly: GCF_054050775.1. NCBI lineage: Bacteria > Bacillati > Actinomycetota > Actinomycetes > Geodermatophilales > Geodermatophilaceae > Blastococcus > Blastococcus sp. SYSU DS0533. Next base: position 66,563 of record NZ_JBJGZZ010000017.1, read on the forward strand.
AAGACGTAGTTGCCCATGGAGGCGAAGCTCTCCTCGGGCGAGTCCGGCAGCCCCGGCGGGTCGGCGGGCTTCTCCAGGAAGCCCCGCACCTTCCCCTCGGCGTCGGAGTCGATGACGCCGAACTCCGTCGCGTCCCGCCGCGGCACCCGCAGCCCGGCGATGGTGACGCCCGCACCCGTCTGCAGGTGCTGGTCCACCATCTGGGCCGGGTCCATCCGGTACACGTGGTCGGCCCCGAAGACGACCACGACGTCCGGGCGATCGTCGTAGATCAGGTTCAGGCTCTGGAAGATCGCGTCCGCGCTGCCGGTGTACCAGCGCGGGCCGAGCCGCTGCTGGGCCGGGACCGGGGTGACGTAGTTGCCCAGCAGGCTGGACATCCGCCAGGTCTGGGTGATGTGCCGGTCGAGGCTGTGGCTCTTGTACTGGGTGAGGACGGCGATGTGCCGGATGTCGCCGTTGACGAGGTTGGAGAGCACGAAGTCGACGAGCCGGTAGTTGCCCCCGAAGGGGACGGCCGGCTTCGCGCGGTCCTGGGTCAGCGGAGCCAGCCGCTTCCCCTCACCGCCCGCCAGGACGATGCCGAGAACCCGAGGACCGCCGCGCATGTCCGCAACGTAGCCGCTGGGCCGCTGTCCCGCCGCACGCGCCCCCACACCCCGGTCCGAACGGGTGACCCGCCGGCAGGCACCCCTCTCGAGCCGGTGACCGGATGGAACGGCCTCGTCCAGGGGCCCGCCCTGGGCCTGCGAAGGGTGGGGAGGACGAGGTCCTTCTAGGGTGTCGCCGTGCGCATCGGGATCGTCACGCGAGAGTGGCCGCCGGACGTCTACGGCGGCGCGGGGGTTCACGTCGAGCACCTGGTGGCGGCCCTGCGCGCGCTGCCGGGCGGGAAGGGCGTCGACGTCGACGTCCACTGCTTCGGCGGAGAGCGCCCGGACGCGACCGCCCACGCCGTCCCCGCCACGCTCGCCGGCGCCAACGGAGCGCTGCAGGCGGTGGGGGTCGACGTCGGCATCGCCGCCGCGCTCACCGACGTCGACCTGGTGCACAGCCACACCTGGTACGCCAACACCGCCGGCCTGCTCGCCTCGCTGGTGCACGGCGTCCCCCACGTGGTGACGGCGCACTCGCTGGAGCCGCGGCGGCCGTGGAAGGCCGAACAGCTCGGTGGTGGCTACCGGCTGTCCTCGTGGGCCGAGCGCACCGCCTACCTTGCTGCGGACGCGGTCGTCGCCGTGAGCTCGGGCATGCGCGAGGACGTGCTGGCCGTCTACCCCGAGCTGGACCCGGCCCGGGTGCACGTGGTCCGCAACGGCGTCGACGCGCAGGCCTACCGGCCGGTGCACGCGCCCGACGTCGTCCGCCGGCTCGGCGTGGACCCCGACCGGCCGTACGCGCTCTTCGTCGGGCGGATCACCCGGCAGAAGGGGCTGGCGCACCTGCTGGCCGCGGCCGACCAGCTGCCGGCGGACGCGGGTCTGGTGCTCTGCGCGGGTGCCGCCGACACCCCGGCCGAGCGCCAGCAGGTCGCCGACGCGGTCGCCGACCTCCAGACCCGCCGCGACGGCGTGGTGTGGATCGAGGAGATGCTGCCGCGCGAGCAGCTCGTCCCGCTGATCACGGGCGCGACGGTGTTCGTCTGCCCGTCGGTCTACGAGCCGCTGGGCATCGTGAACCTCGAGGCCGCCGCCTGCGGCACCGCCGTCGTGGCCAGCGCGGTCGGCGGCATCCCGGAGGTCGTCGACGACGGCCGCACCGGCCTGCTGGTGCCCTACGACGAGACGGACCCGGCCGGGTTCGCCGCCGGTCTGGCCGCCCGGACGGGTGAGCTGCTGGCCGATCCGGCCCGCGCCGCCGCCATGGGCGCCGCGGGCCGCGAGCGGGTCGTCGCGGACTTCGGCTGGGGGGCGATCGCCCAGCAGACCGTGGACGTCTACGCGCAGGTCATCGCCGCGCGCAGCTGACCTGGACGGAGGCGGGGATGAGAGGCCCCTCACATTGGGGGCACGCACTCCCCACCCCTCGGCTGTCCGCCACCCCCCGGCGCGTCGAGACTCTCCGCATGGTCCCGCCCCCGCCGGAGGGGCGCCGGGACCTCCTACCCAGGAGACCGCATGCAACTCCGCACCGACTCCCCGCCGGGCCCCTCGCCGCCCTGACCCGGTCCGAGGCCGCCCCGGCGCGGCCGTCCCCCTGCCGCCCGCCCACACCCCCGGGTGCGCCGCCCCGGCAGGGACTTCGTCGCCCCTGCCGCGTCCCCGCAGCGGACCGCCGCCCGGTCGGGTCCGACCACTCCGCGACCGCCCGCAGCACGGGGGCACGCCGGAGCCCGGTTGGCGCCCATGCGATGGGGAAAGCACACTGCCACCCGGCCACCACCCACTGCCGCGCCGCGCCGGAACAACCGGTGCCCCCGGCCGCCGCCTCAGAACAGGGGTGCACGTGATCCGCCTGCTCATCGCCGACGACCACACGGGAGTCCGGCTCGCACTGATGGACCTCTTCGAGTCCACCACCGACATCGCGGTGGTGGCCGCCTGCTCCGACGGGGACGAGGTCCTGCCGGCCGCGCGGTCGACCCGCCCGCACGTCGCCCTCCTGGACCACGTGATGCCCCGGATGACCGGGTTGGAGGCCGCCGCGCAGCTGCGCGAGGAGTGCCCCGACGTCAAGATCGTCCTGCTGACCGGCACGGTCGGTACCGGCCTGATGGCGGAGGCCAGGGCGCTCGGTGCGGCCGGCTTCCTCGCCAAGGGGGAGGACTCCGACGCCCTCACCGACCACATCCGCACCGTCGCCGAGGGGGGCAGCGCCTGGCCCGAGAGGGCGGCCTGCGGAGGGCCTCGCTCCTGAGGACGGGCGCGAGTTCGCGCCTCTCAGGCTGAAACGCAGCGCAGTGCGGCGGCGACTCAGCGCGAGGGCGCGACGGTGATCAAGCCCACAGGGTGAGGACCAAGGTCCCGGTACGGGCCTTTGCCGTATCACAAGGGCCTGGCCATCCGCATACTCCCGTCAACGGAGAGTCTCCCTCCCGGGAGGCCACGGCAACTGGGGAGTCGACCGTGCCGCTCACGGCCTTGTCCGACCGTCCTGCCCGCGTCGACGCGGCACGCATCCTGGTCGTCGACGACCACCGCACCTTCGCCGAACTGCTCGCCGGGGCCCTGCGATCGGCGGGCATGGAGCCGATCGGCACCGCCACCTCCGCCGCCCAGGCCGTCGCCATGGCGCGGGACCTGCGCCCCGACATCGTGATCATGGACATCGAGATGCCGCGGCAGGACGGGCTGACCGCCACCCGCCAGATCCGGGAGGTGGCGCCCGCGACCATCGTCGCGGTCGTCACCGGCCACTGCGACCCCACCTGGGTGGTCCGCGCCGCCCAGGCCGGCGCCTCGGCCTACATCCCGAAGAACGGTTCGCTGGACGAGATGATCGACGTCCTCTCCCGCGTCCGGCTGGGGCAGATGCTGGTCGCGCCGTCCGCCTTCACCGGTGGCGGCCAGTCGGCGCCCGCCGTCCGCGCCGCCGCTCCTCCGGTGCTCACCCGGCGGGAGAAGGAGGTGCTGGACTGCCTGGGCCGCGGCATGCAGGTCAAGGGGATCGCCCGGCTGCTGGGCATCACCGTCGAGACGTGCCGGGGCTACGTCAAGTCCCTGCACACCAAGCTCGGCGTCCGGTCGCAGCTGGAGGCCGTGATCAAGGCCCAGGAGGTCGGGCTCCTGCCGGCCTCCCGCGAGCGCTGAACGCGGAGGATGACCGCTGAGGACCCGTACCACCGAGCGTGGTACCGCCGCCGACCCGCATCGCGGATCGGACGGGAACTGACCTTCTTCTCCGTCGCCGCCATCCTGGCGCTCGTCGCCGTGTCGACCGCCACCGTGCTCATCAGCGAGCGCATCGCCCGGTCGAACGCCCTGGACGAGGTGGAGCGGACCACGAGACGGATCTCGACCGTGGCGCTCGGGCCCCTGGTCCCGGGCTACCTGAACGGCACGGTGGCCGACCGGATCGAGTTCGAACGCGCCGTCGCCAACCGCCTCCGGGACCCCTCGATCGACTCGGTCGTCGTCTGGGACGACCAGGGCCGGGTCATCTACTCCAGCGAGCGCGAGCTGATCGGCGTGCAGGAACCGCTGAGCGACGAACTGCGTGCCGCGCTCGCCGGCAGCGTGGTCGCCGAGATCGACGACACACCCGACGCGAGCTACGAGGGGACGCCGGCCGGCCCGGCCCTGGAGGTCTACGCCCCGCTGTCGGACAGCGGCGCCAACCTGGTGCTCGAGATCTACTACGACTACGCCGTGATCGACCGGCAGGCCTCCCGCCTGCGCGGGGAGATCCTGCCGATGGCGCTGGGCGGTCTCGTGCTGCTGCAGGCGGTCCAGTTCCCCATCGCCGCGTCCCTGGCCAGGCGGGTCCGGCGGAACGATGCCGAGCGCGCCGCCCTCGCCGACGCCGCCCTCGAATCGTCCGAGCGCGAGCGCCGGGCCATCGCCGCCGACCTGCACGACGGACCCGTCCAGGACCTGGCCGGCGTCAGCTACGCCCTCAGCGCGCTGCGCAAGAGCGTCCCCGAGGAGCGGCAGGCCATGGTGGACCGGCTGGCGGGCGTGGTGCGGACCGCCGTCGCCTCGCTGCGCCGCGTCATGCTCGACGTCTACCCCCCGGACCTCTCGGCCGACGGGCTCCCGCGGGCCCTGGACGACCTGGCCCTCCCGCTGCAGGAGCAGGGCCTGACCGTCGACGTGCGGACCGGTCCGCTGCCGCCGCTGGGCCCCCAGCAGGCCGCGACCCTCTACCGCTCCGCCAAGGAGACGCTGGCCAACGTGGTGCACCACGCCCAGGCCTCCTGCGTCTGGGTGACGCTGGAGGCGGAGGGCTCCGGGCGGCAGACGACGGTCCGGCTCGAGGTGGCCGACGACGGCGTGGGCTTCGGCCCGGACCACCGCGGCAGCCCCGAGGGGCACCTGGGGCTGAAGCTGATGGCCGACCGCGTCGCCGCGTTGGGCGGCCGGCTGGAGATCGGCGAACGACCGGGCGGCGGGGCCTGCATCGCCGTCCACCTGCCCGTCGACCACGTGGGGTGACGCACCCGTCCGCCCGGATCCCGGGACCCCCCGGATCGGGGGTCTCCCGATGCCCCAGGGCGCGGCTGCCGACCGCAGGGGGCCGCGGGGCACCGTGGCCCCACCGCGCGGACAGCGGCGGTGGACGGGAGCAGCCGGCATGGACGTCACCGGGCACGGGCGCCGTGGCTGAGCGCTCCCCACGCCCGGTAGGCCGGCACGCGGCGCCGCGCGCCCCGGTCCGGGGACGCTCCTCCCTGGGGGTCCGCCTCGGCGCCGGCTTCCTGGTCTGCCTCGTGCTCTCCGTGCTGGGGCTGTTCCCGGTCCAGCTGGTGCGGGTCTCGTCCGGGAGCATGGCGCCGACGATGGACGTGGGCGACCTGGCGCTGGTCCTCCGGTGGCCGGTGTCGGTGGACCGCTGGGACGTCGTGGTCGCGGACCCGCAGCACCCGGGCAGTGCCCCGCTGGTCAAGCGGGTCGTGGCGTTCGGCGGGGAGTCCGTCGCCGTGGAGGACGGCGTCCTGGTGGTGGACGGCGCGGCCGTCTGCGAGCCCTGGAGCGATCCGGAGCGCCAGGACGGCGTGTGGTTCGGGCCGGTCCGCGTGCCCGAGGGGTCGGTGTTCCTGCTCGGCGACGAGCGCGAGGGGTCCATCGACTCCCGCGCCTTCGGACCGGTCGACGAGTCGCGGCTCCGCGGGGTGGTCCTCGCCACGGCCTGGCCGCACCCGCGGACGGTGCCGACCGCGCCCTGCTGACCCGTCCGGCCCCGCGTTCGGACGGCCGGGGCCGCCGGCGCTGGTACCTTTCTGCCCGCCGGCTCGTGCGCCGGCGGTGCAGCGGCAGTGAAGTCCGGTGGGAACCCGGCGCTGTCCCGCAACTGTGAAGGCCTCTCCCCGCGGCCGAGCCAGATCGCCTGTCCTGCGCCGTGCATCCGACCCTCGCGGCAGGGGTCGCGCATCGAGCGTCGGGCCAGCTCGGGCGACGACGCTCGCCGCCTCCCGTGGAGGCCCTCTTGCCCGGCACTTCCCCCCGCGCTCCGCGGTCGACCACGCCCGCCCCCGGGCGGCGCTCCACCGCCCTCGTCGGCCTGCTGGCCGCTCCCCTCCTCGTCCTGACCGCCTGCGGCGGGTCGTCCGGCACGGCCGCCGGGGAGCCGGCCGCGTCGTCGGCCGCGGGCGGCTTCCCGGTGACGGTCACCGCCGACAACGGCGAGGTGACCCTCGAGCAGCGCCCCGAGGACATCGTGTCCATGTCCGCCACGGCGACGGAGATGCTCTTCGCCATCGGCGCCGGTGACCAGGTCGAGGCCGCCGACGACAACTCCAACTACCCGGCGGGAGCCCCGACGACGGAGCTGTCGGCGTTCACCCCGAACGCCGAGGCCATCGCCGGGTACGACCCCGACCTGGTGGTGCTCAGCAACGACACCAACGGGATCGTCGACGCCCTGGAGACCCTCGACGTGCCGGTGCTGCTGCTCGAGGCCGCCGAGGACCTCGACGACACGTACGCGCAGATCGAGCTGCTCGGCGAGGCCACCGGCCACCCGGAGGAGGCCGACGAGGTCGTGGCCGACGTGCGCGACCGCATCCAGGCCGCCGTGGACTCCGTCCCCGCCGACGCCGCCGGCCGGCGGGTGTTCCACGAGCTCGGCCCGGAGCTCTACTCCGCGGACAGCAGCACGTTCATCGGCAGCATCTACAGCATGTTCGGGCTGGAGAACATCGCCGACGGCGCGGCGGACGCCAGCGGTGGGTACCCGCAGCTGTCGGCCGAGTACGTCGTCGACCAGGCACCGGAGATCATCGTGCTGGCCGACACCAGGTGCTGCGGCCAGAGCGCGGAGACGGTGGCCCAGCGGCCGGGGTTCGGCAGCGTCCCGGCGGTCGTCGACGGCCGGGTCGTGGAGGCCGACGACGACGTCGCGTCCCGCTGGGGCCCGCGCGTCGCGGACTTCGCCGAGACCGTCGCCGAGGCCCTGCAGGGCTGAGGGCCTCCCCCGGCATGAGCACCGCAGCCCCCGGCACCCGGCCCGGCCGCACCCCGGCCGGCCCGGGTGCCGTGCGGTCGCGGCGCTCGGCGTTCCTCGCCGGCACCGGCACGGCCGTCGCCCTGGTGGCGGCGGTCCTGGCCGGGGTGTGGGTCGGCGCGGTGCCGCTGCCACCGGGCGCGGTCGTCGCCACCCTGCTCGACCGCGCACTGACGCCGCTCGGCCTCGACGTCCCGGGTGCCCTGGAGGGGACCCGCGCGGCGGTCCTGCTGGAGCTGCGCCTGCCGCGCGTGGCGCTCGCGGTGCTGGTGGGCGCCGGGCTGGCGGTCTCCGGTGCCGCCTACCAGGGTGTGTTCCGGAACCCGCTCGCCGACCCCTACCTGCTCGGTGCCGCGGCCGGAGCCGGCCTCGGCGCGACGCTGGTGATCGCCTACGCGCCCGGCCAGCAGGTCGGCCCGGTCGGGGTCGTGCCGCTGGCCGCCTTCGTCGGCGCGCTCGTCGGGGTGGGCTGCGCCCTCGCCCTCGGGCACGTGGCCGGCGGCTCGCAGAGCGCATCGCTGCTCCTCGCCGGCATCGCCGTCGCCGCGTTCCTGGCGGCGGCGCAGACGCTGGTGCAGCAGCAGAACACCGACGACCTGCGCGAGATCTACGGCTGGCTGCTGGGGCACCTGGGCGGCGCCCAGTGGTCCGACGTGGGCCTGGTGCTGCCCTACCTCGGGGTGGCGGTGGGCACGCTGCTGGTGTGCGCCCGTCCGCTGGACGTGCTTGCCGTGGGTGACGATGAGGCACGTTCGCTCGGTGTGCACCCCGGCCGGCTGCGGCTCCTGGTGGTGGTGGCCGCCTCGCTCGCGACCGCCTCCGCCGTCGCGGTCAGCGGGCTGATCGGCTTCGTCGGCCTGGTCGTGCCGCACATCGTGCGGCGGCTGGTCGGGGCCGCGAACGCCCGGGTCCTCCCGGTGTCCCTGCTGGCGGGCGGAGCGTTCCTCGTGCTCGCCGACCTGCTGGCCCGCACCGTCCTCTCCCCCGCGGAGCTGCCCCTCGGGGTCGTGACCGCGTTCGTCGGCGCCCCGTTCTTCGCCGGCCTGCTGTGGGCGGGGGCGCGGCGACGATGAGCGGACGAGCTCCCGCACAGCAGCCGGGCGGCGGCGCGCGGGTGGAGGTGGTCGGCCTGGATGCCGGCTACGGACGGCGTCCGGTGCTCTCCGCCGTCCGCTTCACCGTGGCCGCCGGCGGCTGGCTGGGCGTCATCGGCCCCAACGGGTCGGGCAAGTCCACGCTGCTGCGCTCGGTGCTGGGCCTGCACCCGCACGGGGGGCAGGTGCGCATCGACGGCCTGCCGCTGGCCGGCATGCCGCGGCGCGACCGCGCCCGGCTGCTCGCCTACGCCCCGCAGCTGCCGGTGCTGCCCGAGGGCGTCAGCACGCGGGACTACGTCCTGCTGGGGCGCACCCCGCACCGCCCCCTGCTGGCCGCACCGCGCCGGGTCGACCGCGAGGTGGTCGACGACGTGATGGGCCGGCTGGAGCTCGAGGGGCTGGCCGACCGAGCCGTCGTCACCCTCTCCGGCGGGGAGCAGCAGCGCGCCGTCCTCGCCCGGGCGCTGGCCCAGCAGCCGCGGGTGCTCCTGCTCGACGAGCCGACCGCCGCGCTCGACCTCGGCCACGCCCAGCAGGTGCTCGACCTGCTCGACCGCCTGCGGCGGCAGGACGGGCTCACCGTGGTGAGCACGCTGCACGACCTCACCCTCGCCGGGCAGTACGCCGACCGGCTGACGCTCCTCGCCGAGGGCCGGGTGGTCGCCGAGGGCAGCCCGGAGGAGGTGCTCACCGCCGCGGTGCTGTCGGAGCACTACGGCGCCCGTGCGCGCATCGTCCCGGGGCCGCACGGCCCGGCCGTCCTCCCGGTGCGCGGAGCCTGAACCGGTCGGGTCCCCGCCGCTCCGGCGACGGGGAGGTGCGAGTTCGCCTGCCGGCAGTAGCGCTCTGCCCCGCTGGTGCGGGCAGATCGCTACTCGCCCAGGAGCACCGATCGGGTCGCGGCAGCACTCGCCCGCGGGTCAGCGCGCCGCCCGGAAGCGCACCACGTCCCCGGGCCGCAGCTGCGCGGCCAGCGGCTGGTCCGCGGTGACGACGACGGCGAGCACCGGGTAGCCGCCGGTGACCGGGTGGTCGGCCAGGAACAGCACCGGGGCACCGTCGGGCGGCACCTGGAGGGCACCGGGCACCAAGCCCTCGCTGGCCAGCTCGTCGTCGCGGGTTCGCGCGAGCCCGGGCCCGGCCAGCCGCAGGCCCACCCGGTCGCTGTCGCGTCCGACCGCCCAGGGCTCCACGAGCAGGGCCGGCCACGCGGCGTCGTGGAACCAGTCGCGTCGAGGGCCGGGCAGGACCCGCAGCACCGGCCGCTGCGGCGGCGCGGCCACCGGGGCGACGTCGACGACCGGCTCCTCCCCTGCCAGCCCGCCGACCGGCAGCCGTACCCCCGCGGCCAGCGCGGCCGGGCCGAGGCCGGACAGCGTGTCGGTGCTGCGCGACCCCAGCACCGGCGGGACGTCGATGCCGCCGCGCACCGCGAGGTAGCTGCGCAGCCCCGCCCGCGGTGTGCCCAGCCCCAGCAGCGCGCCGGGTCGCAACGTCGTGGGCGCGGCGAACGGGGCCGGCCGCCCGTCGACCACCACGGGCACCGGCGCACCGGTCACCGCCACCAGGAGGGTGCGCTCGGCGCGCACCCGCAGCCCCCCGGCCGTCGCCTCGAGCACCGCGGCGGCCGGGTCGTTGCCCACGAGCCGGTTGGCCAGCGCCGCCGCCGGGCGGTCGGCGGCGCCCGAGCGCGGCACCCCGATCGAGGCCCAGCCGGCCCGGCCGGCGTCCTGCACCGTGGCGAACGGGCCGGGCGTGAGCACCGTCAGCACTCAGCCCACCGCCCGGAAGCGGACCGCCCGGCCGGGCGCGAGGAGCGCCGGTGGGTCGCGGTCGACGTCGAAGAGCACCGCGTCGGTGCGCCCGACCAGCTGCCACCCGCCGGGAGACGCCCGGGGGTAGACGCCGGCGTAGGGGCCGGCCAGGGCCACCGATCCGGCCGGCACCCGGGTGCGCGGGGTGGCCCGGCGCGGCACGTGCAGGCCCTCCGGCAGCCCGGTCAGGTAGCCGAAGCCGGGGGCGAATCCGCCGAACGCCACGGTGAGCGCAGCGCCGGTCAGCGCGATGACGACGTCCTCCTCCGACCGGCGGGTGCGGTGGGCGACCTCGGCCAGGTCGGGCCCGTCGAACACCACCGGCAGCACCACGGGCTCGGGCGCCGCTCCCCCGTCCGGAGCGGTGGGCGCCAGCCCGCGCAGCGCGGCCAGGTCCCGGTCGGTCACCGGCCGGTCGAGCAGGACCAGGACGGTGCGCGCGGCGGGCACCAGGTCGACCTGCCCGGTCAGCGGGGCGGCAGCCAGCGCGGCGCGCAGGCCCGGCACGTCGGCCGGGTCGGCGGCCTCCACGAGCACCGCGCGGTCGCCGTAGGCGGTCACGCGGTGGCCGCCCTCGCTGCCCGTCACCGCACCATGATCGGGCACCGGCGCCCGCCCCGGCCCGCCGGATCACGGGCCAGGTGGAATGCTGGCCGGTCGTGACCTCACCGTCGGCGGCCCCGGACCCCCTGCGGTCCCTCCTGCGGTCGTCGCACCACCTCCCCGCCGACCAGCTCGGCACCGCTGTCTCGCGGCACGCGGTGGGTCTGGGCGCCCGCGCCGCCGTCGTCTACCTCGCCGACTACGAGCAGCTCTCCCTGGTCCCGCTGGCTGGTACCGGCGTCCCGCCGCGCAACCGGCTCACCGTCGACGGGTCGGTCGGCGGGCTGGCCTTCCGCCGGGTGGAGGTGACCCGCTCCCCGGGCCACGACGACGTCTCGGTGCGCCTGTGGCTCCCGCTCCTCGACGGGGCCGAGCGCGTCGGCGTCCTGGAGCTGGTGTTCGACGCCGATCCCCCGGCGGAGCAGGACGACGAGCGCCGGGCCTTCGCCGCGCTCGTCGCCGAGCTCTGCGTCACCCGGGACGCCTACAGCGACGTCTTCGCCCGGCTGCGCCGCACCCGCCCGATGAGCGTGGCCGCCGAGATCCAGTGGGAGCTCGTCCCGCCGCTGACGTTCGGCACCGAGCGGATCGTCATCTCCGCTGCCCTGGAGCCGTGCTACGACATCGGCGGGGACACCTTCGACTACGCCGTGAGCGGCCCGGTCGCCGATCTGATGGTCCTCGACGCCGTGGGCCACGGCCTGCCCGCGGCGCTGCTGGCCACGGTCGCCGTCGGCGCCTACCGGTCGGCCCGCCGGCAGGGAGGGTCCCTCCCCGGGACGTCGGCGGCGATGAACGCGGCGATCGCCGGGCAGTTCTCCGGCAGCCAGTTCGCCACCGCGCTGCTGACCCGCCTCGACCTGGAGTCCGGCCGGCTGTCCTGGGTCAACGCCGGGCACGGCGTCCCGCTGGTCGTGCGCGACGGGGTCCTCCTGCCCGCGCACCCGTGCCGTCCGGCCCTCCCGCTCGGGCTCCAGCAGGGCCCCGCGCACACCTGCGAACTCCAGCTCCGCCCGGGCGACCGGGTGCTCCTGCACACCGACGGCATCACCGAGGCGCGCTCGCCGGCAGGGGAGTTCTTCGGAGAGGAACGCCTCGCGGACTTCGTCGTCCGGGCGGAGACGGCCGGCGAACCCCCGCCGGAGACGCTCCGCCGGCTGATGCGCAGCGTGATGGAGCACCAGGCCGGCCGGCTGCAGGACGACGCCACGATCGTGCTGGTGGAGTGGCGGACCGGACGCGAGGAGCAGCTGGCGCTGTGACACCGGAGCACTCGTCGCCGGCAGCGGACGCCGGGGGCGCCACGGCAGCCGGCGCATCCCCGCCCGTCGTCGACGCCCGCTCCAGACTCTCCCGGCGGCCGGTCGTCGGGCACGCCAGCCCGCTGCACGGCGTCGGGGTGCTGTCGCTACCCGCGCTCGGGGCCGTGGGTCGACGGCGCCGGGCGGTGGAGACGGCCGTCGGCCTCGTCCAGGTCAACCGCCCCTGGCGGCTGGCGGTCCGGCTGTCCCGCACGCTGACCGCGGCGATCGCCGCCGGGGCGTTCACGCCGGCGACCCCGGACATCTGGCGGCTGGTCGATGCCTTCGGGGCGTGGCGGCTGGCGCTGGTCGCGGTCGGGTCGGTCGTCGCGATCGCCGGCACGCTCGTCGTGGGAGCGCAGCTGTGGGAACGCCCCGGAACCGGCGGGTGCGCGAGCAGGTCGCGCTGTTCGACGCCGCCACCGTGGTGACGGTGGTCATCGGGCGTGCTGTCGCTGTACCCCGCGCTGCTCGTGCTGGCCCTCTCGGCGGGCTGCTGCTGGTCGTCGAGCCGCTCGTCGCCGAGGGGCTGGGGCACCCCGCGGAGCTGTCGGACCACCTGGAGCGGCCTGGCTGACCTGCTCGCCGGCGACCGTCGGAGGCGGCCCACACCTACCGGCCCGGGACGGCGCCGGACGACGCATCGCGGGATGTGGATCGCGGTCCGCGGGCGGACAATCGGGCGTGACCATCGGAGGGCGGTTCGAGGCGGCGCTCGCCCGGCAGTCCGACCCCGCCCTGGCCGGACCCGAGGCGCTCCCGCAGCGGCTGAGCCGGGCCTCCGCCGACCTGCTCGGGGTCGACGGCGTCGGCCTGACCCTGGTCGACGGCAGCGGCCGGCGGATACCGCTGGGCGCGAGCGGCCCGGATGCCGCGAGCGCCGAGCGCATGCAGTTCACCGCCGGCGACGGACCCTGCGCGGCCGCCGAGGTCACCGGCCAGCCGGTGTTCGCCGTCGAGGAGGACCTCCGGCGGCGGTGGCCGCTCTTCGCCGACCTGCTGCTGGCCGGCACGGACTTCCGCGCCGTCGTCGCCCTCCCTTTCCGCCCGGGGCCCGCCGGGCCGGGCGCGCTCGACCTGTTCTTCACCCGGCCGGCCGACGTCGCCGCGCTCGACGTGTTCGAGGCGGTCGCGGTGGGTGAGCTGGTGACGTCGTCGCTCAGCGACGCGGCGGTGTGGTCGACGTGGACGCCCGCGGAGGGACCGGAGTGGCTGCAGGGACCGTCACCGCGGCTGCGGGCGGCGGTCTGGGAGGCGGTGGGCAAGCTGAGCGTCGCCCTCGACGTCGAGCCGGCGCAGGGGCTGGCCCTGCTCCGCGCCGACGCGTGGTCGTCGGGTCGCTCGGTGGACGCCGTCGCCGCGGACCTGCTCGACGGCCGCCGGTCGATGGAGGACCTGCGGCCCGGCGGCTGACCGGTCACCCGGTGAACGGCCCGACCCGCAGCCCGGCCGCCTCCAGCGCCGTCCGCACCGATCGCGCGAGGTGCACCGCGCCCGGGGTGTCCCCGTGCACGCACACCGAGGCCACCTCGACCCGCACCACGCTGCCGTCGACGGCGACCACGGTGCCCTCGGCGGCCATGCGCACCGCCCGCTCGGCCACCGCCTTTGGGTCGTGCACCAGCGCCCCGGCCGACCCCCGCGGCACGAGCGTCCCGTCCGGGGCGTAGCCGCGGTCGGCGAAACCCTCCGCCACGACCGGCAACCCCGCGTCCGCCGCCGCGCGCAGCAGGAGCGAGCCGGGCAGGCCGAGGACGGGCAGCCCCGCATCGTAGGCGGCGACCGCCTCGACCACGGCGCGTGCCTGCGCCGCGTGGTGCACCACGGCGTTGTAGAGGGCGCCGTGCGGCTTGACGTAGGTGACCCGGCCCCCGCTCGCCCGGGCCACTCCGTCGAGCGCGGCGAGCTGGTACAGGACGTCGGCGGCGAGCTCGTCCGGCGCCGCGTCGACGAACCGCCGGCCGAACCCGGCGAGGTCCCGGTAGGACACCTGGGCGCCGATCGCCACCCCGGCGGCGACGGCCGCGGCGCAGACGCGGCGCATCGTCACCGGGTCGCCCGCGTGGAAGCCGCAGGCCACGTTGGCGCTGGTCACGACCTCCAGCAGCGCGTCGTCGTCGCCCAGGCACCACACACCGAAGCCCTCGCCGAGGTCGGCGTTGAGGTCGATGCGCGGGGCGCCGGGTGCGGTCACGCGGGCAGTCTCGCACCGGAATGGCGACCGCCCCGCCGGCGCTGTACCGGGCATGGGAGCCGCCGAGCCGCTCACGCTCTTCGACGTCGAGCCGCCGCCGGCGCCGATGCCGCCCAACCACCTGCTGCAGGTTCGCCGCGTCTACGCCGAGCCGGCGGCCCTGGGCTCCCCGCGCGGGCGGCAGGTGCTGGCCCGCTTCCCCGGCGCCGAGGTGGTCGAGGTGCCGTCGCACTGGCGGATCCCCGAGCTGCACGGAAACGCCGGCAACGTCGAGCGCTGGGTCCGGGTGAAGACCGAGACGCTGGTCCTGGGTGTCCGCAAGGGGCTGGTCACCCGGCCCAACGGCCGCTCGGCCGACTTCATCGCCCCCGGCCTCGCCAACGGTTGCGCGATGTCCTGCGCCTACTGCTACGTGCCCCGGCGCAAGGGCTTCGCGAACCCCATCACGGTCTTCACCAACATCGACCAGATCACCGGGCACCTGCGCCGGCACGTGGCCCGCCAGGGGCCCAAGACCGTGCCCGACCAGTGCGACCCGGCCAGCTGGGTCTACGACATCGGCGAGAACAGCGACTGCTCGGTCGACGCGCTGGTCAGCGACAACGTCGCCGACCTGGTGGCCACCTTCCGCGACCTGCCGACGGCGAAGGCCTCCTTCGCCACCAAGTTCGTCAACCGGCAGCTCCTCGACCTCGACCCGCGCGGGCGGACCCGGGTCCGCTTCTCCGTCATGCCCGACGACGACGCGCGGGTGCTCGACGTGCGCACCAGCCGGGTGGCCGAGCGCATCGCCGCCGTCGACGACTTCGTCGCGGCCGGGTACGAGGTGCACCTCAACCTCTCCCCGGTCGTCCTCCGCGAGGGCTGGGAGCAGGCGTGGGGGCAGCTGCTGCGCCGGCTGGACGACGAGCTCGGCACCGCGGCCAAGACGCAGGCCGCCGCCGAGGTGATCATGCTGACCCACAACGAGGCCCTGCACGAGGTGAACCTCGGCTGGCACCCCACCGCGGAGCAGCTGCTGTGGCGCCCCGACCTGCAGGAGCCCAAGCGCAGCCAGAACGGGCAGGACAACGTGCGCTACCGCGCCGGGGTCAAGCGGGAGGCCGTCGCGCGGCTGCGCGAGCTCGTCGCCCAGGAGGCGCCGTGGCTGCGCATCCGGTATGCCTTCTGATGACAACATGTCGCGGTGTCGACATGCCCACATGTCGACGATCCGTGGCGAGGCGCTCACCGCGCGTGTGAGAGGCTGCTGGCCGGTGGCGGGAAGCAGCGGCCCGTCGGGGATCTCGTGCTCGAAGGGGAACCATGCCCGGGACAGGTCCGACGCTGCCTGCGGACGCCCTCCTGGCCGCGATGGCGGACACCGTGATCGTCGCCGACGACGAGGGGCGCATCGCCTACGCGAGCCCGTCGATCAGGAGCTTGCTGGGGCACGAGCCGGCCGCAGTCACCGGCCGCCCGCTGCAGCTCCTGATGCCCGAACGACTGCGCCACGGCCACACCGAGGGCTTCTCGCGGTACCGCGAGACGGGCGAAGGGAAGCTCGTCGGTGCGACCACGCGGGTGCCTGCGTTGCACGCGGCCGGGCACGAGGTGCCGGTGGACCTGACGCTGTCCCGCCTGACGCCGACCGCGGGCGACGGGACGGACGCCCTCGTGGTCGCCGTCCTCCGGGACGCCAGCACCACCATCCTGCTGGAGCGACAGTTCGCGGTGAGCCGCTACCTGGCCGCGACGCTGCGGGTGACGGCGGCGCTGACGGAGGCCCCCGACGCCGACGTCGCGTTCCAGCAGCTGCTCCCGACGCTGTGCACCGAGCTGGACTGGGACGCCGCCCAGCTCTGGCAGCCCGACGCCGACGGCACCCGGCTGGTGCACGCGGGCACCTGGACCGCGCCGGGCGCGGCCGTGCCCGCGCTCGAGGCCGACGCCGCCCGGCGCTCCTTCCGGCGGGGCGAGGGGATGCCCGGTGACGCCTGGGCGCGGCGCGCGCCGATCACCGTCGAGGACTTCCTCGACGAGGCTGGAGTCATCCGGGTCCAGGCAGCCAAGGACGACGGGCTGCGCACCGGCGTGGCCTTCCCCGTGCTCAGCGGGGACTCGTTGCTCGCCGTCTGCGAGCTCTTCTCCACCATGCAGCGGCCGGTGCCGCCCGAGCTCATCGACGTGCTCGCCAACGCCGGCCGGCAGATCGGCCAGTTCCTCGCGCGGCTCCGCGCGGAGTCGGTGGTCCGCGAGCTGGCCGACACGCTGCAGCGCAGCCTCCTCCCCTCCCACCTGCCATCCATCCCGGGCATCCGGCTGGCCGCGCGCTACCGGGCAGGAGGCGAGTCCGCGCTCGTCGGCGGCGACACCTACGACGTGATGCCGCTGCCCGACGGGCGGTGGATGGTGCTGATCGCCGACGTGTGCGGCACCGGCGCCGAGGCCGCCGCTGTCACCGCGGTCACCCGGCACACCGCCCGCGCCGCCGCCACCGGCAGCCCGGCGGAGATCCTGCGCGCCGTCAACGCCGCGCTGCTCCACGAGCAGGGCACAGCGCCGCTGCGCTTCGTCACCGCCTGCTGCCTGGTCCTGCGGCCGACCGCGCAGGGTGCCCGTCTCCGCCTGAGCGTGGCCGGTCACCCGTTGCCGCTGGTGACCGGACCGCACGGCGACGCACGCGCGATCGGGACCGCCGGCCACCCGCTCGGCATCGACGCCGACCTGGAGTTGGCCGAGACCGCCCTCGAGCTGCCGCCCGGGACCACCCTCGTCCTCTACACCGACGGCGTCACCGAGGCCCGCGACCACGCCGGCCGCCAGTTCGGCGAGGACGCGCTGCTGCGGGTGGTCGCCGGAGCGCCCGTCGCCGACGCCGAGGCCGTCGTGGCGGCGGTGTCGGCCGCGGTGGAGGAGCAGTTGGCCGGCTCCGGTCACGAGCCGGACGACCTGGCCGTGCTGGCGCTCTCCGTCCCACGCTGAAACCGGTCCGCGCGGCGGGCGCTGGCTACGGTGGGCCGGTGGCGCGCGTGGTGGTCGTGGGAGCCGGGCTCGGCGGCCTCGCCACCGCGGCGCGGCTGGCGGCCCTGGGCCACGCCGTCACCCTCGTGGAGCAGGCCGCCGGCGTCGGCGGGAAGCTCGGCCGGTTCACCCGCGACGGGCACGTCTTCGACACCGGGCCGAGCCTGGTCACCCTGCCGCAGGTGTACCGGGACCTGTTCGCCGCGACCGGCGGCCGGCTCGAGGACGCCGTCGACCTGGTCCGGCTGGACCCCGCCGTCGGCTACCGGTTCGCCGACGGCACCCGGCTCACCGTGCCCGGCCACGCCGACGCGGTCCCGGCCGCGCTCGACGACGCCCTGGGCGCCGGCGCCGGCGCGCAGTGGGCCGGGCTCATGGAGCGGGCGGCGGCGATGTGGCGGATCAGCGACGGGCCGTTCCTGCGCACCCCGCTGGCCGGTGCGACGACGCTGGCCCGGCTGGCCCGCCGCCCGGCCGACGTCGCCGCGATCGCGCCCTGGCAGTCGCTGCGCGCTTTCGGCCGCCAGCACCTGCGGCACCCGCACCTGCGCACCCTGCTGGACCGCTACGCGACCTACTCCGGCTCCGATCCGCGGCGCGCGCCGGCGGTGCTGGCGAGCGTCCCGTACGCCGAGCAGGCCTTCGGTTCCTGGTACGTGGCCGGCGGGCTGCACCGGCTCGGGCTGGCGGTGCTGGACCGGGCGCTCGCGCACGGTGCGGCGCTGCGCACCGGGTGCGCCGTCCGTCGGGTCCTCGTGACCGGTGGCCGGGTGGCCGGCGTGGAGCTGGCCGACGGCGAGCGGCTGGCGGCTGACGTCGTCGTCTCGGGCGTCGACGCGGCGGCGCTACACACCCGGCTGCTCGAGCCGGACCGGCGGACGCGACGGGTCCGGCGCGACCTGGCCCGGGCCACGCCGTCGCTCTCGGGGTTCGTGCTGCTCCTGGCGCTCCGCGGCCGCACCCCCGGGCTGGACCACCACACCGTGCTCTTCCCCCGGGACTACGACGCGGAGTTCGACGCCGTGTTCGGCACCGGCCGCCACCCGGGCCGGCCCTGCCCCGTCGCCGACCCCACCGTCTACGTCAGCGCGCCCGACGACCCCGCCCTCGTGCCCGACGCGGACAGCGAGTCGTGGTTCGTGCTCGTGAACGCGCCCCGCCACGACCCGGCGCACGGGGTGGACTGGGACACCCCGGGGCTGGCCGAGGGCTACGCCGACCGGGTGCTGGACGTCATGGCCAGGCGCGGGCTCGACGTCCGGGACCGGCTGCGCTGGCGCGTGGTGCGCACGCCGGCCGACCTCGCGCGCGACACCGGCAGCGTCGGCGGGTCGATCTACGGCAGCTCCAGCAACGGCTCGCGTGCGGCGTTCCTGCGCCCCGGCAACGCCTCCCGCGTCCCCGGGCTGTTCCTGGTCGGCGGATCGGCGCACCCCGGCGGCGGGCTGCCCCTGGTCGGGCTGTCCGCCGAGATCGTCGCCGGGCTCGTCGGACCCGCCTGAGGACCTGCGGTCAGGCAGGGCGGACCGCCGCCACGGCGACGAGCGGTGCCCCCGGCGCGATCCGACGCGGCTCCCGCGGCCGGAGGCCGGCATCGAGCAACCCGGTCGTGAGGTCGTCGACCGACGGCAGCGCCATGCCCCCCTCCTGCGCCCGGAGCAGCAGGTCGAAGTGCCGGCTGAACAGCTGCGGCGTCGCCACCGTGGTGACCACCAGCAGGGTGCCGCCCGGTGCGAGCCGGGCGGCCACGCCGGCGAGCAGCGCCGCCCGCTCCTCGCGTGGGACGTAGTAGACGACGTTCGCCAGCAGGGCGAGGTCGAACGGACGGTCCCCCGCGAGCCGCCGGACGTCGTCCTGCACGATCGTCGCCCGCCCCGCCAGGCCGCGCTGCTCGAGCGTCCGCCGGGCGAGCGCCGCGGCGTCGGCGTCCACGTCCACCCCGACCCCCTCCGCCCGGGGTGCCGCGTCCAGCACCGTGGCCAGCTGCAACCCCGCGCCGCAGCCGACGTCGAGCACCCGCCGCGGGGAGACCGCGGCCACCACCTCCCGCAGGACGTCGTCGACGAACGGCTCGAAGGCCGCCGAGATGCGGGCGATGACCGCGCCCTGCTCGACGACGTCCCGCCGCCGTGGCCCGCCCGCCAGGAGCTCCCCCAGGTCGCGGTAGAGCCCGGTGTGGAAGCCGGCGAACGCCTCGTAGGAGGCCCGGACCAGGTCGTCGCCGACCACGGCCCGGCCGGCGTCCGGCAGCTCCCAGCGGGCGGCGTCCCCCCGGACCAGCCCGGCCGCGGCCAGCACCGCCAGGAAGGCGCCGAGCAACTCCTGGTCTGCCGTCCCGAGGCGGCGGGCGAGTTCCGGCGTGCCCGCCGGCGCGGTCGCGACCGCGTCGAGCACCCCGGTGGCCAGCCCGGCCGCCGCCAGGTGCAGCCGGACGGCCGCCTGCCCGTCACGCGTGGCGCGCAGGCGGGCACGGGCGTTGCCGGTCCGCAGGACGGTCAGCAGGGTCCGTGCGCTGAACAGCTGGGGCATGGGACCTCCCACCGGTGCGCCGGGCACCACTGTGGCGCGCCGGCGCGGCGGGCACCAGCACTCCCGGCGCCGGTCAGCCGCGAGCGGCGCCGTAGCCGAGCAGCGCGGCCAGCCCGAGGGCGCTGCGCGGCTGGTAGGCCGCGCGCCACAGCCCGCCGTGCGCCGCCTCGTACGCCTCGTCCTGCCACGGGTGCTCCTGGGCCGGGCCGCCGCCGGTGTGCAGGTCGTGCACCAGCAGCGCGGCCATGAGCACGTTCGAGGTGGCCGGCTCGAAGATCTCCACACCGAACCGGTGCGCGCCGGCGTAGGCCGCGGCCAGCGCCCGGTTCTTCACCACCGACCGGGTGCGCGTGGGCGGGGCGACGTTCATGGAGACCGTGCTGCCCGCCGCGCGCGCGGCCGTGGCCCGCCACCGCTGAAGCCGCTTGGCCAGCGCGTAGTTGGGCCCCTGCTGGGCCACCAGGCTGTCGGCGACACCCGGGTCGGTGCCGGGCACGTAGGCGCGCTGCAGCAGCCGGCCGCCCGAGACCGTCCGCAGCGGGCGACCCAGCAGCTTCGCCGTGCGGGTGCGCCGCGCGTACGCCTCGACCGACTGCGCCACCGCGTCGGCGGGGACGGCGAAGACGTCGGTCGGGGTCGCGAGGAACGCCAGGGCGAGGTCCGGCCGCTCCCCTGTCAGGCGAACGGTGAGCACGTCCACCGCCGTCGAGACCCGTACGTTGGTGGCCCCGTCGGCGTAGACGTAGTTGCCGAGGACGAGGTCCCCCGGCAGCCCCGCCGCCCAGTCGGCGACCGCCGGCACCTCGGCGATCAGGTCCGCCCCGGCGCGCGCCGGGTCGAGCTGCGCGTCCGGCTCCGCCGTCGGGACCAGCAGGGTGCCCGCGCCCCCCCGCGCGATGTCGAGGACCCGCTCCCAGAGCGGTGCACGGGGCAGGTCCACGCCGGCGACGCGGGCCCCCCAGCGCAGCAGCGCGGTCAGCGGCCCCATCTCCGCACCGGCGCCCAGCACGACGACGGTCCGGCCCGGCAGCGACAGCCACTCCGGGTGCGCGGCCACCGCGCGCACCGCCTCCGCGCAGGAGGGCTCCACGACCCCGCCGGCCACCCAGTCGTCCAGCCGGCGCAGCAGCGCGTCCCCCCGCAGCCGCCCGCCCCGGAACGGCAGCGACAACTCCCGCTCGGGTTCGGCGATGCCGGTCACCTCGACCGCGCGCAGCGCGCGGCCGGCGGGCGCAGTGGTCAGCGCCGAGACGCCGGTTCCCCCCCCGGGCCCGGCGACCCGCATGCGCGCGTGCAGGGAGGTCAGCCCGGCGTCCGCGATGGACCGCGCCGCGTCGGGCGAGGGCAGGCCGGCCTCGACCAGCCGGCGGAAGTGCGTCAGGTAGCCCGCCCGCCAGTTGGTCTCCCGCTCGGCGGCCAGCGCACCCGCGGGGTCGACGGGGCGCAGCGAGTCCGCGACGACGGCCCGGCCCAGGGCCGCCGTGCTCCGCCGGCCGTCGGCCCCCGCGGGGAACACGATCCCCTGGTCCTCGCTCATGCCCGCTCCTCCACCCGCCCAGCTTCCCGCGCCCCTCCGGGAGGGGCCAGCGCAGGTCCGGGCCACCCTCCCGAGCGGATCGCCCCGAGCACCACCGGGTCGAGGACGTCCCCCCTTGGCCATGGGGCGAGGCGGACGACGTGGACCGGCGCTTCCCCGCCCGCGTCCGGGGCACCGTCCTCGACGTCGGTTGCGGGCGGGGGCGGCTGGCCGCGGACATCGCCCGCCGCGGGGTGCACGCCCTGGGCTGGACATCTCGCCGACGGCGCTGGAGCTGGCCCACCGCTCGGGCGCGACGGCGATCCGCCGGTCGGTCCTCTCACTCGTCGTCGCCGGGGGCCTGTGGGGCACCACGCTGCTGGCCGACGGGAACATCGGCATAGGCGGGGACCCCACAGAACGACCCGGCCCCGGCCGACGGCGAGTTCGCCGTC
>NZ_JBJGZZ010000018.1:0-84456 GCF_054050775.1 Blastococcus sp. SYSU DS0533
CCCCCCCCCCCCCCCCCCCCCCCCCCCCCCCCCCCCCCCCCCCCCCCCCCCCCCCCCCCCCCCCCCCCCCCCCCCCCCCCCCCCCCCCCCCCCCCCACGCCTCGGCCCCGTCCGGAGGCCTCACCCGAGCGTGCGAGGGATGGGAGGGGGCGGGGTTCTCCCAGGACTGCCGATAACACGGCCGACGGGCGTCCGTGCGGATTCACCTTGACTCCGGCGACCACCCGCCGATGACCCAGCGGGGCCACCTGTGCCCCGTCGCGATGAGAGAGAAGGCAGCAGTGGACGGTCTGGACGACATCGTCGAGGAGTTCCTCGTGGAGAGCCACGAGAACCTCGACCAGCTCGACACCGACCTGGTCGCGCTCGAGCAGGAGCCCAACTCCCGCGAGCGGCTGTCCAGCATCTTCCGGACCATCCACACCATCAAGGGCACCAGCGGCTTCCTGGCGTTCAACCGCCTGGAGGAGGTCACGCACGTCGGCGAGAACATGCTGTCCCGCCTGCGCGACGGTGAGCTCGCCCTGACGCCGCACCGCACCAGCGTGCTGCTGCGGATGGTCGACACGGTCCGCTCGCTGCTCGCCTCGATCGAGGCCTCCGGCGGCGAGGGGTCGGTCGACGTCTCCGCCGTCGTCGCAGCGATCAGCGCCGCGATGGAGGACGGGGCGGCCCCCGTCGCCGAGGCTCCCGCGGCCCAAGGTTCCGCTGCCGAGGAGACCACCGCGGCGGCGCCCGTGGCGGAGGCGCCCGCGGAGAAGGCCCCCGCGAAGAAGGCCACGGCGAAGCGGGCTCCCGCCAAGCGGGCGCCCCGCGCACGGGCCGTCCCCGCTCCCGCCGTGGAGGGGCTGCCCGAGACCCCGCAGGACGACCTGCGGGCCGACCTGCCCGAGGAGCCGGCCGCGCCGGCCCCCGTCGCCGAGGAGCACCCGGTGCCCGAGCCCGCTGCCGACCACCCCGAGGGGGAGGTCGCCCCCGCCGCCGACGCCGCCGGCGGCCAGGCCCGCCGCGCCGTCGCCGACAGCACGATCCGCGTGGACGTCGACCTGCTCGACGAGCTGATGCTCCTGGTCGGCGAGCTGGTCCTCACCCGCAACCAGATCGTGCAGAACGTCGCCCGCCAGACCGACACGGACCTCATCCGCGCCTCGCAGCGGCTGAACCTGATCGCCAGCGAGCTGCAGGAGGGCGTCATGAAGACGCGCATGCAGCCGATCGACCACATCTGGTCCAAGCTGCCGCGCGTCGTCCGCGACCTCGGCCTGCAGCTCAAGAAGTCGATCCGCCTCGACATGGAGGGTCGCGACACCGAGCTGGACAAGACCCTGCTCGAGGCGGTCAAGGACCCGCTGACCCACCTGGTCCGCAACTCCGTCGACCACGGCATCGAGGCTCCCGAGGCCCGCAGGAAGGCCGGCAAGCCGGCCGAGGGCGTCCTGACCCTCCGCGCCCGCCACGAGAGCGGGCAGGTCGTGGTCGAGGTCGCCGACGACGGCGCCGGGATCGATCCGGCGAAGCTCGGCGCCAAGGCGGTCCAGCGCGGACTGCTCACGCAGGAGGCGCTGAACCGGATGAGCCCGGCGGACGTCCTGCAACTGATCTTCCTGCCCGGCTTCTCCACCGCCGCCGCCGTCACCAACGTCTCCGGTCGGGGCGTCGGCATGGACGTGGTCAAGACCAACATCGAGTCGATCGGCGGCACCATCGAGGTCGAGTCCGACCCCGGTGTGGGCACCGTCTGCCGGCTCCGCATCCCGCTGACCCTGGCGATCGTGCCGGCCCTGACCGTCGAGTGCGCCTCCGACCGGTACGCGATCCCGCAGATCAGCCTGCAGGAGCTGGTCAGCCTCGACGCCGAGAAGGCGGTGAACGCGGTCGAGGAGGTCGGCGGGGCGCAGGTCTACCGACTCCGCGGCGAGCTGCTCCCGCTGGTCCGGCTCACCGACGTCCTGGGCCTCACCTCCGAGCGGCACGACGGCCACGTCGTCATCGCCGTCCTGCGGTCGGAGGGCCGGCGCTTCGGCCTGGTGGTCGACCGGGTGATCAACACCGAGGAGATCGTCGTCAAGGCGGTCGGCGGCCAGTTGAAGGCGATCGGCCTCTACTCGGGGGCCACCGTCCTGGGCGACGGCACCGTCGCGCTCATCCTCGACGTGCAGGCGCTCGCCCGCCGGGCCCTGCGCACCGAGACGACCGACCGCCAGGAGGCCCGCGCCGGCTCGCTGCAGACCGTGGCCGTCGAGACCGACCGGCAGCGCATGCTGCTGGCTGCCATCGGCGGTGGCCGCCGGGTCGCCATCCCGTTGGACACCGTCACCCGGCTCGAGCAGGTGCGCACCGAGGCGGTCGAGAAGGTCGGCAACCGGGAGGTCGTGCAGTACCGCGGCGCGATCCTGCCGATGGTCCGGCTCGACCGGCACCTGGGCGCCTACGGCGAGAGCGAGCGCGAGGTGCTGGAGGTCATCGTCTACAGCGACCACGGCCGCAGCGTCGCCATCGTGGTCGAGGAGATCCTGGACATCGTCGACGGCGAGGCCGCCGTGCGCAGCGACATCGACGACATGGGCCTGCTCGGCTCCGCCGTCCTCGGCGACAAGGTGACCGAGCTGCTCGACGTCCGGGCCGCGATCCTCGCCGCCGACCCGCAGTTCTACTCGGGCCACCCCACCGCCCTCTCCTCCTCGACGCCGTCCGGCATCCCCGACTCCCTGCTGGAGGTCTGACGTGACCGCTCCGACCCGCACGCTCGCCCCCGCGACCAGCGGCCAGCTGGCCACCTTCCGCCTGGACGGTGACCTGTACGGCATCGAGGTCGAGCACGTGCAGGAGGTGCTGCGCAGCCAGCAGCTCACCCGCGTGCCGCTCGCCCCGACGGCCGTCGCCGGGCTGATCAACCTCCGCGGTCAGGTGGTCACCGCCATCGAGCTGCGCGAGCGGCTCGGCCGGCCGGCCCGCCCCGAGGGCACCGACCCCGTCGTCATCGTCGTCCGGCTGCACGGCGAGGCCGTGAGCATGCTCGTCGACTCCATCGCCGACGTGGTCGACGTCGACGCCGGCGACTTCGAGGCCCCGCCGGACACCCTGGAGGGCCAGGCCCGCGACCTCATCCGCGGCGCCTACAAGCTGGACGGGAAGTTGCTCCTGGCCCTCGACGTCCAGAAGGCCGTCAGCGCCTAGCACTCCGGGGTCCTCGGGGCCCACCCGCTCGGCGCGACCGGGGCGAGCACAGACCGGGGGCGGCGGGGAGGACCACCTCCCCGCCGCTCTGGCGTTCGCACCCGCGGTAGCGAACGGTGACGCTCAGTGACCTATCGCTGACCGCGCACCACGCGACACGCGCTGTAGAGGTACAGCCGCTCCTGCGATGGGGTGACGAGCGCATGGTGCTGCCCCGCACGGGCAGCCAGCATGGGTTCGTCCCGATATCCCGGAGCCCTGGAGGCGCGCCGTGCCCTACTCCCTCGTGAGTGCCGCCACCCTCGGCTTCGACCTGGTCCGCCTGCCCGCCGGCCGGCAGGTCGCCGAGGTGCTGCTCGCCGGCCTGGGGGCCGACGAGCCGGCGTTCACCCGCCTCGCCGGCGTCCACCCCGCCCGCGGGCTGGACCGCGAGCAGCGCGGGGTGCGGGCCGTCCGGAACCGCCGGGCGCGGGAGATGGCGGCCGCCGTGCCGCACGTGCGGACCGCGGCCGGCGCCGCCGAGGGCGCCGGTGACCGCACCGCCCTGCTCGTGCGCCAACTGGAGCTCGGCACCATCGGCGACGCCCCGACGCTGGAGCGGCTGCTGCGGGAGGACGTCCTGGGACACGAGCACGCGCTCGCCGGGCGGCTGCACGCCGACGCGTGGGAGCAGGCCGCCGATGTGCTCGCCGACGCGGCCGTCGGCTTCTGGGCCGCGGGCGTGCTGCCGCCGCTGGTGCGCCGCGAGCTGACCGCGGCCTTCGACCGCGCCCTGGACCCCGGCCCGCTGGCCGGGCCCGCCGGCTGGGGGCTGGAGCACGACGAGGAGCTGGCCGGCTTCCTCGCCGCCGTGCGCGACCTGGACGACGCCGGCCGGTCGCGCTGGCGCCTCGCCGTCGACGAGGGCCGCGCCGCCCAACGCCCCTGGGCCACCGCGATGCACGAGGCCTCCTGGGGGGCGCACGTCTCCGGGCGCACCCGCGCGCTGGCCGCGGCGCAGCTGCTGGCCGTCCAAGCCTTCCTCGACGGCGGCTTCGACCTGCACGACGGTGCGGCCGGCGTCTGGAACGCCGTGGCCGGCTGCGTCCAGGCGATCGTGCTGGACGACCTGCTCGGCACCGAGAGCGCTGCGGTGCTGCGCGCACCGGGGCGGCGGGTCGCCGCTCTCTCCTGAGCGGCCCGCGCCCGTCCGCGGCACAGGGGGGCCTCCCGCCCCGGTCGGTGATCATTCCGGACCGCGGCCGGTGATCATTCCCGACCGCGGTCGGTCACCGTTTCCGGGGCATTTGTCGACAATGGTCGCCGAGGCCGTCGCCGCCTCCTTTGCCGACCCGTATCGACGGCGGGCATCGCGTCACGCATTTCGCGTGTCGGCTCAACCCGGCCCCCTCCGCGGCCGAGAATGCCAGGCAGCACCAGCCTCCCCCGCCGTGATCCCGCGCGCCCGGGCGTCGCTGGGGCGTCCTGGTGAGCGCAGCACGTCCGCACCCGAGATCGCCTCCGACCATTCTGCGACATGCAGGTCGTGGCCTCCGGGTGGGTGTCGCCGTGCCCTTCCGGCGCCGTGCCGCGGAATTCCGTCGTCGACCACCCCGGTGATTCCGGGGACGTCGGGTCCGCACCGCCGAACGGCTCAAGCCGGACGCGGAGATGCCGATACAGACAACGAGCCCGCCGGTCGGCGCGGGCAGGGGCCAGGAGGACGTGTGAACCCGATCCGGGTGATGGTGGTCGACGACTCGGTCGTCGTCCGCAAGATCGTCACCGACGTGCTCTCGGCCGACCCGGGGATCGAGGTCGTCGGTACGGCCGTCAACGGCAAGGTGGCCCTCGGCAAGCTGTCCCAGCTCAAGCCCGACCTGGTGACGATGGACATCGAGATGCCGGAGATGAACGGCATCGAGGCGGTCCGGGCGATCCGTGGGACGCGCAACCGCGTGCCGATCATCATGTTCAGCACGCTCACCGAGCGCGGCGCCACCGCGACCCTCGACGCCCTGTCGGCGGGGGCGAACGACTACGTCACCAAGCCGGCCAACGTCGGCAGCGTGGCGCAGTCGATGGAGAGCGTGCGCGAGCAGTTGATCCCCAAGATCAAGGCGCTCACCGGCCGCCCGGTCAGCCCGGTGCGCGCTGCAGCGCCGGTGGCCCCGCCGCCGCGCCCGGCGGCGCCCCGCACCGCCCCCGGCAAGAAGCCCGCCGTGCTGGTCATCGGCTCCTCCACCGGTGGGCCGGAGGCGCTGGCCCGTGTGCTGCCCGCCCTCCCGGCGAACCTCCCGGTCCCGGTCCTGCTGGTCCAGCACATGCCCCCGGTCTTCACCCGCCAGTTCGCCCAGCGGCTCGACCGGCTCTCCCCGTTGCGCGTCGTCGAGGCGGTCGACGGCACGCCGCTGGTCCCCGGCACCGTGCACCTGGCGCCCGGCGACCACCACCTGGTCGTCCGCGCGAACGGCCGCGCCGCCTTCTCCACGGCGCTGGACCAGAACCCGCCCGAGAACTTCTGCCGGCCCGCCGTCGACCCGCTCTTCCGCTCGGCGGTCGCCGCCTACGACGGCGCCGTGCTCGGTGTCGTGCTGACCGGCATGGGCGCCGACGGGCGGAACGGCTGCGGCGAGATCCGCGACGCCGGCGGCACCGTCGTCGTGCAGGACCAGGCGACCTCGGTCGTCTGGGGGATGCCCGGCGCCGTCGCCCAGGCCGGCTACGCCGACGAGGTCCTGCCGCTCGACCGGATCGCCGAGGCGATCCAGCGCCACCTCGCCGGTGCCGCGCTCCTGAACACCGGAACACCTATGGCCGTGGGAGGTCGTCGATGAGTCTGACCGCGACCAGTTTCGACTGGGTCCGTGACCTCGTCCGCAAGGAGAGCGCCATCGTGCTCCAGCCGGGCAAGGAGTACCTGGTGGAGGCCCGCCTCCTGCCGATCGCCCGGCAGATGGGGCTGACCGACGTCACCCGGCTGGTCGAGAGCGTGCGCGTCCGGCCGGACGCCGACCGCACACGGCGGATCGTCGAGGCGCTCACGACGAACGAGACCTCGTGGTTCCGCGACGGCGACCCGTTCACCGCGCTGACCTCGACGGTGCTGCCGTCGCTGCTCGCGGCCCGCGGCGCCAACGAGCGGTTGCAGATCTGGTCGGCGGCCTGCTCCAGCGGGCAGGAGCCGTACACGATCGCCATGCTCCTGGACGACGCCCTGCCCAACGCCGCTTCCCGGGTGTCGATCACCGCGACCGACCTCTCCCGCGAGATGGTGCAGCGGACCCGCGCCGGCCGGTTCAGCCAGCTCGAGGTCAACCGCGGGCTGCCGGCCCCCATGCTCGTCCGGCACTTCACCCGTGCGGGCAACGAGTGGGAGGTCTCGCCCAACCTGCGCCGCATGGTGAACGCCAGCGAGTGCAACCTGGCGGCGCCGCTGCCGCGGATGGGCCCGTTCGACGTCGTCTACCTGCGCAACGTGCTCATCTACTTCGACCTGCCGACGAAGCAGTCGATCCTCCGCCGTGTGCGGGACCTGATGCGGCCCGACGGGTGGCTGTTCCTCGGCGCCGCCGAGACCACCCTCGGCGTCGACGACTCCTGGGAGCGGGTCGTCATCGGCCGCAGCTCCGCCTACCGCCCGCTGAAGGGGGCATGACATGCGTGCACTGGTGATCGACGACTCCCGCGCCATGCGCCGGATCGTCACCGGCATCCTCGCCGGCTTCGGTTACGAGATCCGGGACGCCGAGCACGGCCGGGCCGCGCTCGACGTGCTCGACGAGGGCTGGCTCCCCGACCTGGCCACCATCGACTGGAACATGCCCGTGATGGACGGGCTGCAGTTCGTCTCCGCCGTCCGCGCCAACCCGGCGTGGCGCTCGATGACCATGATGATGGTGACCTCGGAGAGCGAGCACACCCAGATCGTCCGAGCCCTCGCCGCCGGCGCCCACGAGTACGTGATCAAGCCGTTCACCGCCGACGCGATCCGCGACAAGCTCGCGCTCCTCGGCCTGCTCCCGGAGGAGGTCTCCCTGTGACGACGACGGACGCCGGGGCGCGGCGTCGCGCCAGCGACATGCGCCCGGTCATCACCGACCTGATCGACGCGGCGACCGTCGAGTCCATCGCCGCCGAGGCGTGGGTGGCCCTCGTCGGCGAGGACGAGGTCCTGGTCCCGCTGCCCGGCGAGCTGCCGGTCGACATCGTGTCCAGCTGGGTCGACGTCGTCGGCCCCTGGACCGGCAGCGTCGTGCTGACCACCGCCCGCAGCACGGCCGAGGAGCTCTCCCGCGCCCTGCTGCGGGACACGTCCCCCGAGGTGCTCGACCACGAGGACGTCGCCGACGCCTTCGGCGAGATCGCCAACGTCGTCGGGGGCAACGTGAAGGCCGCGCTGCCGGGGCCCTCGGCGCTCAGCCTCCCGCAGGTCGGCAACGCGCCGCTGGTCCGCAACCCGGCGGACGTGTGCCGCCTCGATGTGCTGTGGCGCGGCGAGCCCGTCGCCATCTCGGTGCAGGGGGCGCTCCCGCCCCTGCCCGGCTCCACCCCTACCCGCGAGAACGAGGTGTCCTGAGTGAAGATCCTGATCGCCGACGACAGCCGCGTCATGCGGCAGATCGTCATCCGCACGCTGCGCCAGGCCGGATACGACGACCACGACATCGTCGAGGCCGAGGACGGCGCCGACGCGCTGGCCAAGGTGTCCGCCGAGCAGCCCGACCTGGTGCTCTCCGACTGGAACATGCCGACCATGACCGGCTTCGAGTGCCTGCAGGCGCTGCGCGCCTCGGGCTCGGCCGTCCCCTTCGGCTTCGTCACCTCCGAGGGCTCGGCGGAGATGCGGGAGAAGGCCGCCAACGCCGGCGCGCTGTTCCTCATCGCCAAGCCCTTCACCGAGGACACCTTCAAGGAGCACCTGGACGGGGTGATCGCATGACCGCCCCCACCACGGGTGTGCAGCTGCCCGCCGCCAAGGACATCCGCGACATGCTGACCGGCCTGGTCGGCAAGCCGGTGAACGTCTCCCCCGGAGCGCCGGTCACCCCGACGCCGGAGAAGCCGGTGGCGGTCGCCGTCTACGTCGACCCGCAGATGGCCGTGAACGCCCTCTGCCTGATGGACCTCGGCGCGGCGGCCTACACCGGCGGCGCGCTGGCGCTCCTGCCCCCGGGCGGGTGCCAGGACGCCGTGGAGGAGGACGGCGAGCTGACCTCCATGCAGGTCGAGGCGCTGCACGAGGTGGTGAACGTGCTCTCCGCGCTGTTCAACACCCCGGGTGCCCCCCACTCCAAGCTGCACAGGCTCTACGCCCCGGGCGAGGAGATCCCCGGCGACCTCGTCGGCATGCTGTCGGCGTTCAACCGGGTGGACCTCGCCATCGAGGTGCCCACCTACGGCAAGGGGGCGATCTCCTTCGTCGTGCCGTGACGGCGGGCAGGAGACCCCCGTCGCTCTTCGGAGCGACGGGGGTCTCCTGCGTGTTGCACGTGGAACCGGCTCAGGCCAGGGCGGTCGCGGGCTCGTCCGACGCGGTCGGCAGGCAGGCCCAGACGTGCTTGCGGTCCTCGTCGACGTACCAGCCGTGGGCGACCGACAGGCGGGCCACCAGTTGCAGCCCCATGCCGCCCTCCGCTGGATCGCGGTCCACCGCGGGTGCGGGCATGGCCCGGGGAGCCCGGTCGCTCACGTCGAGCAGCCAGCCACCGCTGCCGGCGATGACGGTGGCGACGACCGGGTGCTCGCCGTGGCGCAGGGCGTTGGACGCGAGCTCGTCGAAGGCCAGCACCAGCTGCTCGCCGGAGACCTCGTCCGCGGGCAGGTGCTCGACGTCGTGCACCAGCGACCGCAGGGCCGCCCGTGCCCTCGGGAGCTCCGCGAGGGACCCGAGCCGCCAGCGCCACACCTCGCCGCGCCCGTCCGGTAGCGGGCGGACCGGCCACGCGAGTCGCCCCATGCCTCCCCCTCGACTCGGGTCAACGACCATCCCGTGGTTCCCCGGCCCGGTGCGTGTCAACCCCCTTCCCGCTCCGCGGGCGGGGGTGTGCCCGGCATCACGTGCCCCTCCGGAGGGGTGGCGCGCCGCTCCGGCATTGATTTCCGCTCCCGGAAGGGTCAGGCTCTGCAGCCAGGCTGCCGACCGCGCGGCGGGACGGGGCACGGGCAGCCATGACTGTGGAAGGCGCTGCTCCGGCGCTGAGCGAGCTGCTCCTGCAGGCCGTCGAGGGCATGGAGCGCCCGATGTTCGTCCTCTCCGAGGACTGGCGCTTCCGGTACATCAACCCCGCGGGGGCGAGGGTGCTCGGCCGCACCGTCCCCGATCTCCTCGGCCGGGACATCTGGGTGGCGTTCCCCGAGGCCGTCGGGGGCCCGTTCGACCGCCTCTACCGCTCGGTCCGCGCCTCCCGCCGGGCCGGCAGCGTCGAGGCCTGGTACGAGCCGCTGGGCACCTGGTTCCGGGCCGACGCGTTCCTGACCGACGCCGGCCTCGTCGTCACCTACGACGACGTCACCCAGGCGCGTCACGCCGAGGAGGAGCGCGCGGCCGCGGTCCGCGCCCGCGAGGCGGCGGCCGCGGAGGCGTCGCAGGCCGCCCGGGTGGCCGAGGAAGCCGGCCGGTACCTCATGCTCCTCGGCGAGATCAGCCAGGAGATGACCTCGACCCTCGACACCGACGAGGCCGTGGCGCGGTTCGCCGCGCGGGTGGTGCCGGAGCTGGCCGACTGGTGCCTGGTCAGCGTCGTGGACCCCGACGGCACCCGGCGGGACGTCGGCCGTGCCCACCGCGACCCGGCCATGGTCGAGGCGATGCACCGCTACGCCGACGCGCGGGTCGCCTCCAACGACACGACCGCGCCGGTGCCGGTGGCCCTCCGCCACGCGCAGCCGGTCGTCATCGAGCACCTCACCGAGCAGCACTTCGAGACGATGATCCGGGACGACGCGAGCCGTGCGGCGCTGGCGCCGCTCGCCCCGTCCGCGGTGGCGACCTTCCCGCTGGTCGCCCGTGGCGAGGTCTTCGGCGCGTTCACCCTGGTCAACGGCGCCGACCGTGGGCCGCACACGCCGGCGGAGCTGCGGACGGCGGAGATCGCTTCCCGCCGCGCGGCACTGGCCCTGGACAACGCCCGCCTGGCCACCCTCAACAACCAGGTGGCCGAACGGCTGCAGCTGAGCCTGCTCTCCCCGCCGGTGCAACCCGACCGCCTGGAGCTCGCGGTGCGCTACCGCCCGGCGACGCGCGGGGTGTCCATCGGCGGGGACTGGTACGACGCCTTCCTGCAGCCCGACGGCGACACGGTGCTGGTCATCGGCGACGTCATGGGCCACGACATCGCGGCGGCAGCGGCGATGGGGCAGATCAAGACGCTGGTCCGCGCCATCGCCTTCGACCGGCTCGAGGAGCCGGCCGGGCTGCTGCACCGGGTGGACAACGCGCTGGTGGGGCTGGCGGTCCCGGCGATGGCCACCGCGTTGGTGTGCCGCATCGAGCAGGGGGAGGCCGAGCGGGTTGCCGGGGTCCGCCGCCTGCACTGGGCCGCGGCCGGCCACCCCGACCCGCTCCTGCTGCTCGCCGACGGCCAGGTGCACGACCTCGCCGTCCCGGTCGGGCCGCCGCTGGGCTCGGGCTGGGTCGACCAGCTCGCCGACGGCGTCACGCTGCTGCCCGACGGGAGCACGCTGCTCCTGTTCACCGACGGCCTGTTCGAGCGGCGCGGGGAGCTCCTGGACGAGGGCCGGGAGCGGCTGCGGGCCGTGCTCGCGAGCTCTTCCGGCCTCTCCCTCGACGCGCTCTGCGACCGGCTGCTCGAGGAGATGCTCGGCGAGGGCGTCGAGGACGACGTCGCCGTCCTGGCGGTGCGGGCGCACCCGCTCGATCGTTCCCGGCCGGCCGAAGCGGGGCCTGAGGTGCTGCCTGCCGCGATCGGCTGACCGGGCTCGGGCCCCGCGCGATCCATGGCGAAGGGCACGGAGAAGTCGAGAGCGGTGATGAGAACGCCAAGGCGCCCGCGATGACGGCCCGCGGCACGCGGACGGACCAGGCCACCAGCGCGCCGAGGACGAGCGCCCCGCCGCCCAGAAACGCCCACAGAACCGCTCCCACCCACGTGGGCACGGGTGACCCGTCGCCCCGGGCAGCCGTCAGTGGTTTCCGACCCGGCGGGCCGCTCGAGCGGCCTCCTCGCAGGGTCCCGCGCCGAGGGGAGCGAGGTGTGGGGCGAGGGAGTTCGTCTTCAGTCGGGGTGGCGCAGCAGGAACCGCCCGAAGTGCGGCACCGTGAACGCGATCTGGCCGCGCTCGGCGGAGTAGACGAGCCCCTTCTTGATCAGCGAGTCGCGGGCGGGGGAGAGGGACGCGGGCTTGCGGCCCAGCGAGACCGCCACCTCCGACGTCGCCACCGCCGCGCCGCCGGGGCCGCCCAGCTCGGCCATCGCGTGCATGTACTCCCGCTCGGCCGGGGTGGCCCGGTCGTAGCGGGAGCCGAAGAAGCCCACGGCGAGCTCGGCCTCGGCGACCGGCGCGGCCATGGCGACGTCCGCGGCGGTGATGGGGGAGGAGGCGGCGACGTCCCAGGTGACCTTGCCGTAGGCCTGCACGAAGTAGGGGTATCCGTCGGCCGCCGCGTAGAGCGCGTCCAGGGCGGCCGGCTCGAAGGTGACGTCCTCCCGCTCGGCCGGGGCGAGCAGCGCGCGGTCGGCGGCCGCCCTCTCCAGCCGGTCGATGCGCAGGTAGCGGAACAGCCGCTCGGAGTAGCTCTTGGACGCCGACAGGACGGCGGGCAGGTGGGGGAGCCCGGCGCCCACGACGATGAGCGGGGCACCCTGCTGGGAGAGCTCGTGGCACGCGGCGCAGATCGCCGAGACGTCGTCGGCCTGGACGTCCTGCATCTCGTCGATGAACAGGGCGATCCCGCTGCCGATGTCGGCGGCCACCCCGGCGGCGTCGCTGAGCAGCTCGACGAGGTCGATCTCCATGTCGCCGGAGTCGGCGCGCCCGGTGGCCGCGGGGACGTCGATGCCCGGCTGCCAGCGGTCGCGCACCTTGGCCTCGGCCGCGTTCACCCGCTGGGCGAAGGCCTTGACCACCCCCAGCACCTCGGCGACGGACTCCTGGTCGCCGTGCCGCGGGCCCAGCTCGCGCAGCGCCATGTGCAGCGCGGAGGAGATCGGCCGGCGCAGCGACTGATCGGGCCGCGCCTCGATCTTGCCGGTGCCCCAGCCCCGCGAGATGGCGGCCGACCGCAGCTGGTTGAGCAGCACCGTCTTGCCGACGCCGCGCAGGCCGGTGAGCACCAGGGACCGCTCGGGGCGGCCGCGGGCGATGCGCTCGAGAACCACGTCGAACGCCTGCAGCTCGTCGTCGCGGCCGGCCAGCTCCGGCGGGCGCTGGCCGGCGCCGGGGGCGTAGGGGTTCCGCACGGGATCCATGCCTCGCACCGTATGAGCATCTCTAGCGCCCGCCGTAGACATACGTAGAACCACCCATGGCGTGTCGCGCGGGACGGGAGTGGCGGGCGGGTCGGCCGACGCGGTCGCGAGCTCCGTATCGGGGTCTCTACCACCGGCGCTAGACATCGCCAGACGCCCTGAGATCCCACGGTGCGGCGGGCTCCGGCGCTAGCGTGGCCGCCGTGATCAAGTTCCTGCTCAAGGTCGTCGTCTTCGCGGCGGCCTTCTACGGGCTGACCTACTTCGACGTGCTCCCGGGCCTGGAGGTGCTGCCGAACCCCGACGGCCCGCTGGGCGAGTACGGCAGCTACCTGTGGATCGGGCTCATCTTCGGCGTCGTCAACGCCCTCGTGGGGCCGGTCCTGCGGCTGCTGTCCCTGCCCTTCGTGCTGCTCACCCTCGGGCTCTTCCTGCTGGTGATCAACGCGGCGCTCCTCGGGCTCACGGCGGCGATCACCGACCGGCTCACCGTCGACGGGTTCGGCACCGCGGTGATCGGCGGGCTCATCCTCGCCGTCGTCGGCTGGGTCGCCGACCAGCTCCTCGACCGCTGACCCCACCGCACGGCGGCGCCCTCACCGCGTCGCCGTGACGGCGGTCTCAGGGGGCAGTAGCGTGGCCGGACATGGCCAGTGACACCGGCGTCGCCCCGGGGACCCCGGTGCGCGACCGGGACGGCGGCCCCCCGAGCGGCTCTCTCACCGAGCTCGCCGCCCTCGAGGCCGGCCGCGACGAGAAGGAGCAGCTGCTGCGGAAGGCGGCCGCGCTGGCCGCCACCGAGGCCGAGCGCGGCGCGGCGGCGCTCCCCCGGGGGTGCACCGCCGACGACGTCCCGGCGTTCTTCCGGCGCTACTACTGGAGCGAGCCCGCCGAGGAGGTCCTCGGCACCGACCCCGCCGATCTCGCCGCCCTGGCCCTGGGGCACCTGGCGCTGGCGGAGGTCCGCCCACCCGGCGCCGCGACGGTCGACGTGCAGGGCGTCCCGGGCGGCCGGGGGGCCGGGCGCACCGTGATCCGGCTGGTCACCGACGACATGCCCTACCTCGTCGACTCGGTGACAGCGGAGGTCACGCGGCAGGGGTTCGCCCTCGAGCACGTCGTGCACCCGGTGATCGTGCTCCGCCGCGACGTCCGTGGACGGGTGCTCGCCTTCTGCGACAGCGGGGACGCCGCGTCCTGCGGCGCCGACGCGCTCGCCGAGTCGTGGATGGCGATCGTGCTCGACGGCCCCCTCGACGCCGAGGCGGCCGGTGACCTGGTGGCCGGGCTCCGCACGGTCCTCGACGACGTCCGGGCGGTGCACGAGGACGGCGGCCGGATGCGGGCCCGCCTGCGGGAGCTCGCCGCTCAGCTGGAGGAGCGTGCCGGCGCCCCGGTCGCCGTCGAGGACGCCGCGGACGACCCGGTCGAGGCCGCCGCGCTGCTCCGCTGGCTGGCCGACGACAACTTCGTGCTCCTGGGTGCCCGCGAGGTGACCCTCTCCGAGGAAGCGGGCCACCCGGCGGTCCAGCCGGTGGCCGGCACCGGGCTGGGGGTGCTCCGCAGCGACACCGGCATGGGAGGGACCTCCGGCAGCACCCCCGAGACCGCCAGCGCGGCGGTCGACCACCTGCTCACCGTCACGAAGGCCGACAGCCGCTCGACGGTGCACCGGCGCGCCTGGCTGGACCTGGTGAGCGTCACCCTGCCCGACGGCCGGGACGGGCTCCGGCGGCAGTGCCGTTTCGTGGGCCTGTTCCCGACGTCGGCCTACACGACCAGCGTGCTCGACGTCCCGCTGGTGCGGCGCCGGGTCGCGGAGGTCGTCGCCCGCTCCGGCGTGCCGGCGGACAGCCACACCGGCAAGGAGCTGCTCGA
Organism: Blastococcus sp. SYSU DS0533; assembly: GCF_054050775.1. Classification (NCBI taxonomy): domain Bacteria; kingdom Bacillati; phylum Actinomycetota; class Actinomycetes; order Geodermatophilales; family Geodermatophilaceae; genus Blastococcus; species Blastococcus sp. SYSU DS0533. Next base: position 14,466 of record NZ_JBJGZZ010000018.1, read on the forward strand.
CGTCCTGGAGACCTACCCCCGCGACGAGCTCATGCAGGTCGGCGCCGACGAGCTGCTGCCGGTCGCGATGTCGGTGCTGCACCTGCAGGAACGGCGGCAGACCCGCCTGTTCCTGCGCCGGGACCCCACCGGCCGGTTCTGGTCGGCGCTCGTCTACCTCCCGCGCGACCGCTACACCACCGAGGTACGGGTGGCGATGCAGCAGCTGCTGCTGGAGCGGCTGGGCGGCACCAGCATCGAGTTCACGGCCCGCTCCACCGAGTCGGTGCTGGCCCGGCTGCACTTCGTCGTCCGGCCCCCGGTGGGGCGCCAGGGTGCCCAGCAGCGTGTCGACGTCGACGTCGAGGCCCTGCAGGCGGAGCTGGCCGCCGCGGCGCGCAGCTGGACCGACGAGCTCTCCGACGAGCTCGCCGCCCGGTTCGGCGCCGACGCCGAGAAGGTGTTCGCACGGGTCGCCGACGCCTTCCCCGCCGCCTACCAGGAGGACTTCCCCGCCCAGCGCGCCGTCGAGGACCTGGTGCGCCTGGACGCGCTGGCCCCGGGGGACCTGGCGCTGCGGCTGTGGACGCCCGCCCGGGCGGTTCAGGGGGAGCGGCGGCTCACCGTCTACCGGGTCGGCGAGCGGCTGCTGCTCTCGCGGATCCTGCCGATGCTGCAGAACATGGGCGTCGACGTCGTCGACGAGCGCCCGTACGAGATCGACCGCATCGGGTCGCCGCCCACCTGGATCTACGACTTCGGGGTCGCCGTCCCGCCGGTCGAGCTGCCGCTGCTGCGCTCGCTGCCGGAGCGCTTCACGGAGGCCGTGGGCGCCGTCTGGCGCGGTGAGGCCGAGGACGACGGCCTGGGCGCGCTGGTCGTGCTCGCCGGCCTGAACTGGCGGCAGGTGACCGTCGTCCGGGCCTACGTCCAGTGGCTGCGCCAGGCCGGGCTGCCGTTCAGCCAGGCCTACGTCGAGCAGACCCTGGCCGCCCACCCCGGCGTGGTCGCCCGGCTGGTGGCGCTGTTCGAGACCCGCTTCTCACCGGGACGGGTCACCGGCCGGGACGCCCGGCAGGCGGACCTCGTCGCGGCGCTGGAGCGCTCGATCGGCGAGGTGGCCTCCCTCGACGCCGACCGGGTCCTCAGCTCCCTGCTGGCCGCGGTGACCGCGACGCAGCGGACGACCTACTACGCGTCGACGGCGGACCGGCCCACCCCGCTGGCGCTCAAGCTCGCAACGGCCGAGGTCCCCGACCTGCCCGAGCCGCGCCCCGCGCACGAGGTCTGGGTCAGCTCGCCCCGGGTCATGGGCGTGCACCTGCGGTTCGGCAAGGTGGCCCGCGGCGGGCTCCGCTGGTCCGACCGGCGGGAGGACCTGCGCACCGAGGTGCTCGGCCTGGTCAAGGCGCAGATGGTCAAGAACACCGTCATCGTCCCCACCGGCGCCAAGGGCGGCTTCGTCGTCAAGCGCCCGCCGGCGGACTCCCCCACCCACCCCGCCTCCCGCGAGGAGGTGCTCGCCGAGGGCCAGGCCTGCTACCGGCTGTTCGTCGGCGCGCTGCTGTCGCTCACCGACAACCTGGTGGACGGCGAGGTCGTCCCGCCGGACAAGGTGGTGCGGCACGACGGCGAGGACAGCTACCTCGTCGTCGCCGCCGACAAGGGGACGGCGACCTTCTCCGACCTGGCCAACGAGGTGGCGCTGGAGCGCGGCTACTGGCTGGGCGACGCCTTCGCCTCGGGCGGCTCGGTCGGCTACGACCACAAGGCGATGGGCATCACCGCCCGCGGCGCCTGGGAGTCGGTGACCCGCTACTTCCGCGAGCTCGACGTCGACGTGCAGCGGGAGGACTTCACCGTCGCCGGCATCGGCGACATGTCCGGCGACGTCTTCGGCAACGGCATGCTGCTGAGCGAGCACATCCGCCTGGTGGCCGCGTTCGACCACCGGCACGTGTTCGTCGACCCCACCCCGGACGCGGCGACGTCGTTCGCCGAGCGCCGGCGCCTGTTCGAGCTGCCCCGCTCCTCGTGGGCCGACTACGACGCGTCGCTGATCAGCGAGGGCGGCGGCGTCTGGCCGCGGACGGCGAAGACCGTGCCGGTGTCGGAGCAGCTGCGGGTCGCCCTCGGGCTGCCCGGGGGCGTGACGGCGCTGAGCCCGGTGGAGCTGATCCGCGCGGTGCTCCTCGCGCCGGTCGACCTGCTGTTCAACGGCGGCATCGGCACCTACGTCAAGGCATCCGGCGAGAGCCACCTGGAGGTCGGGGACAAGGCCAACGACGCCGTGCGTGTCGACGGCCGGCAGCTGCGGGCACGGGTCGTGGGGGAGGGCGGCAACCTCGGGCTGACCCAGCGGGGCCGGGTCGAGTACGCGTTGGCCGGCGGCCGGGTGAACACCGACGCCATCGACAACTCGGCGGGCGTGGACACCTCCGACCACGAGGTCAACATCAAGATCGCGTTGAACCGGGTGGTCGACGAGGGGCGGATCGACGCCGAGGGGCGGGCGGCGCTCCTGGGTGAGATGGCCGACGACGTCGCCGCCGCCGTCCTCACGCACAACCACGCGCAGAACGCGACGCTCGCCGGCGAGGTCGCGGCCGCGCGCAGCCTGATGGACTCCCACGAGCGGTTCATCCGGTCGCTGGAGCGCTCGGGTCGGCTCAACCGCGCGGTCGAGGCGCTGCCCGACGACCGCGCGCTGGCCGAGCGCCGCCGCGACGGGCACGCGCTGACCAGCCCGGAGCTCTCGGTGCTGCTGGCCTACGCGAAGCTGCAGACCGGCGACGCGGTGCTGGCCTCCCCGCTGCCGGACGACCCGGCCCTGGAGGGGCTGCTCGTCGACTACTTCCCGGGCCCGCTCCGCAGCCGGTTCCCCGCAGCGGTCACCAGCCACCCGCTGCGCCGGGAGATCATCGGGACGGTGCTGACCAACCGCGCGGTGGACATCGCCGGCGTCACCGGGCTGTTCCGGCTGGCGGAGGAGACCGGGGTGCCGCTGCCGGTCGTCGTCCGGGCGCACGCGGTGGCCCGCGCGGTGTTCGGCGTCGACGGGATGTGGGACGCCGTCCGCCCGCTGGACAACCACGTGTCGGCCGCCGCGCAGGTGGAGGCGCGCACGGAGGCCACCCGGCTGGCCGAGCGGGCGGCGCGCTGGCTGCTGCGCCAGCCGGACCTCACCGCCGAGGACCCGCCCCCGCTGGCGGAGGTGGTCGACCGGTTCGCCCCCGCGGTCACCGCGGTGGAGGCGGGGCTCCCCGGCTGGCTGCTCGGCGGAGAGGCGGAGGCCTACGCCTCGCGGGCCGCCCGGCTGCAGGAGGCCGGCCTGCCCGCGGAGCTCGCCGCCCGTGTCGCGTCGGCGCCGCTGCTGCCGGCCGCGCTGGACCTGGCGGTGGTCGCCGAGCGGACCGGGGCCCCGGTCACCCTGGCCGGCCAGGTCATGCAGGGGCTCGCCGAGCGCCTGGGGCTCGTCGTCCTGCGCGAGCAGGTGATCGCCCTTCCCCGCGACCGGCGCTGGCCCTCGATGGCCCGCGCGTCGCTGCGGGACGACCTCGCGATGGAGCAGTCCTCGCTGACGGAGGACGTGCTGAGCCTGCGCAGCGGCGACGCCGAGGACGCCGATGCGCTCGTCGGCCGGTGGGCCGAGGGCTGGGACGCCGCGCAGCGGCGTGCGGCCGCCCAGCTGGCGGACATCACCGCCGGGGAGCGCCACGAGCTCGCCGAGCTGCTGGTCGCCGTCCGGACCCTCCGCGGGCTGCGCAAGCGCCGCCGGGCCCGGCGCCTGCCGCGGCCGGAGGGGACGTGACCGGAGGTGCTCTGCGCGCATCTGCGGCGGTCTTGCGCAGGACGTAGAGAGGTGTAGAAAGAGCGATTCACAGGACCGTCATGCGCGGCGGGGTTGCCGGGCCCCTGCGCGGGCAGGGTGCGAGGGACCGCTGCCCCCGACGCGAGGACCGCCCGTGCCGCTCCGCCCGCTCAGCCGCACCGACGGCTACCTGCCGATCGAGGACCACGGGCTCGTCGGGGACGGCGTCACCTGCGCGCTGGTCGCCCGGGACGGCTCGATCCCGTGGCTGTGCCTGCCGACGTTCGACGGCGAGCCGTTCGTGGCGGGGCTGCTGGACGCCCGGCGGGGCGGGACCTTCGCCGTCACCCCGGTCGGGCTCCGGGAGGCGGCGCAGCGCTACCTGCCCGACACCGGGGTGCTCGTCACCGAGCTGCACACCGCCGACGGCGTCCTCGAGCTCACCGACTGCCTGCCGCTGCGGTCGGGTGCGGACCTCGCCGAGCCGGTGCCGGCGGGACGCGGTGAGATCCTGCGGACCGCCCGGGTGCTGTCTGGCTCGGTGGAGGTGGACGTCCGGCTCGCGCCCAAGGACGGCGTGCAGGTGCGCTCGGAGCTCGAGGCCTGGCGGATCCGCTGGCCGGCCCGCCCCGACCTGGACCTGCTGCTGTGGTGCTCGCACCCGCTGACGCTCAGCGGTGACGGTGCGATCGCCGGCCGGGCACGGCTCGCGGCCGGTGAGCGGCTCACCGTCATCCTCCAGTGGTCGGGGCAGACCCACACCCGGGCACGACGGGACCCGCAGCGGCTCGTCGACCAGACCGTCGCCTCGTGGCGCGACTGGGCCGGCCGGCTGACCTACTCCGGCCCGCAGCCCGATCTGGTGCGGCGCTCCGCGCTGACGCTGAAGCTGCTCGACCACGTGCCCACCGGGGCGGTGATGGCCGCGGCCACCTCCTCGCTGCCCGAGGGGATCGGCGGCGAGCGCAACTGGGACTACCGCTACACCTGGGTGCGCGACGCCGCCTTCACCGGCTACGCGCTCAACCGCATCGGCATGGGCGAGGAGTCGCACGCCTTCCTGGCCTGGACGCTGCGCAACGTCGAGCGGCGGGGTGGCGTCGACATCATGTACGCCCTCGACGGGGAGCCCCCGGCGACGGAGTGGCTGGACGCCACGTTGGAGGGCTACCGCGGGTCCTCGCCGGTCCGCTGGGGGAACGGCGCGGCCCGGCAGGTGCAGAACGACGTCTACGGCGAACTGCTCGACGTCGCCTACCAGTGGGTGCGCGGGGGTGGCGAGGTGAGCGAGCCGCTGTGGATCTCGCTGCGGACGCTCGCCGAGCAGGCCATCGCGCAGTGGGGGACGCCGGACAACGGCATCTGGGAGATCCGCGACGCCGGGCGGCCGTTCACCTACTCGGTCGCGATGTGCCACGTCGCCGTCGACCGGGCGCTGCGGATCGCCGACCTGCTGGGGCTCCCGCACCCCCGGGAGCGCTGGCGGGCCGAGGCCGACCGGATCCACCGCACCCTGCTGGAGCAGGCGTGGGACCCCGACCGCGGCACCTTCACCGAGCACCTCACGCCGCCGGGTGGGGGTGACCGCGGCGGGCTGGACGGGTCGCTCCTGAGCCTGCCGCTGCGCCGGATCCTCCCCGCCGACGACCCCCGCATGGTGGCGACCACCGAGGCGGTGCGCTCCCACCTCGACGCCGGGGACGGGTTGCTCTACCGCTACCTGCACGAGGAGTCGCCCGACGGGCTGCAGGGCACCGAGGGCGCGTTCCTGCTCTGCAGCTTCTGGCTGGTCGACAACCTGGCCGGGCAGGGCCGCCTCGAGGAGGCGCACGAGCTGTACGACTCGCTGTGCGGCCGGGCCACCGGGCTCGGCCTGCTGGCCGAGGAGGTCGACCCGTCGACCGGGGCCTTCCTCGGCAACTTCCCGCAGGCGTTCAGCCACGTGGGCGTGATCACCAGCGGCTGGAACCTGGCCCGGGCCTCGGCCGCCGCGGACGGAGGTGCGCGGAGATGACCCGCTCGTTCGTGATCCTCGGCGGGACCGGGGACCTCACCGGCCGGCTGCTGCTGCCCGGGCTCGCCGAGCTCGTCGCCGCCGGCGTGCTCACCGACCCGGCCGGGCTGGTGGCGGTCAGCCGCGAGGGCTGGACCGACGAGGAGTACCGCGGCTGGGCTCGCAACCGGCTGGCCGAGCACGCGGCGCACGTGCCGGAGGAGGCCCGTGAGCGGCTCGTCGGCGGGCTGGGGTACCGGCAGGGCGACGTCACCGTCCCCGCCGACCTGCGAGCCGGCCTGGAGCGCGCGGGTGGCGTGCCGGTCGTCTACCTGGCGCTGCCGAACACCGTCTTCCTGCCCACGCTGGAGGCGCTGACCGAGGTGGAGCTGCCCGAGGGCGCGGTCGTCGCCGTCGAGAAGCCCTTCGGCCGCAACCTGGCGGACGCCCGGAAGCTCAACGAGGTGCTGCACCGGCTGGTGCCGGAGGAGCAGGTGTTCCGCACCGACCACTTCCTGGCCCTGCAGACGGTGCTGAACATCCTGGGGCTGCGGTTCGCGAACCGGGTGTTCGAGCCGGTCTGGAACGCCCAGCACGTCGAGCAGGTGGAGATCGTCTTCGACGAGACCCTCGGGCTGGAGGGGCGGGCGGGCTACTACGACACCGCGGGCGCGCTGCGGGACATGCTGCAGAACCACCTGCTGCAGGTGCTGGCCGTGGTGGCCATGGAGCCGCCGGCCGCCCTGGACGCGCGCAGCCTCGCCGCCCGCAAGGCCGACGTGCTGCGCGCCGTCCGCTCGCCGGATGACCCGCGCCGGGAGACCGTCCGCGCCCGCTACACCGCGGGCCGGGTGGGGGAGCGGGAGCTACCCGACTACACCTCGGAACCGGGCGTGCACGCCGACCGCGGCACCGAGACCTACGCCGCGTACACGGTGCAGGTCGACAACTGGCGGTGGGCGGGCGTGCCCTTCCGGCTCCGCTCGGGCAAGGCACTGGGCGCCGACCGGCACGAGATCGTGCTCCGCTTCCGGCCGGTGCCGCACCTGGCGTTCGGGCGGGACGAGGGGGAGGGGCAGCCCGAGCCGGACCTGCTGCGGCTGCGGCTGGACCCCGACGCGATCAGCCTCGAGGTGAACCTCAACGGCGCGGGCGACCCGTTCGACCTGAAGCGCCGGACGCTGGCCGCGGAGCTGCCGCCGCCGGCCCTGTCGGCCTACGGGCTGCTGCTGAAGGGCCTGCTCGCCGGCGAGTCGGCGCTGGGGATCAGCGACGTCGAGGCCGAGGAGTCGTGGCGGATCGTCGAGCCGGTCCTCGCGGCGTGGGCCGCGGACGAGGTGCCGCTGCAGGAGTACCCCGCCGGCTCCGCCGGCCCCGAGCCCCGTCTGCGGGGATCTAGCGGTGACGCTAGAGAGCGGTAGACCGGTTCAGAGAGGCGGACGGCGGTCGCCGAAGCGGGTGGCCTGCTCGAAGGCGTGGCCCACCTCGAGGACCAGCCGGTCGGCCCGCGGCGCACCGATGACCTGCAGCCCCACCGGCAGCCCGTCCCCGGTGAAGCCGCCCGGTACCGACAGCGCGGGGCAGCCGGTCGCCGAGATGACCGTGCACGAGCGCATCCACTCCAGGTAGTTCGCCTGGTGGACGCCGGCGATCTCGGTCGGGTACTCGATGTCCACCGGGAAGGGGAGCACCTGCGTGGTGGGCGCGAGCAGCACGTCGTACCGCTCGAAGAAGGCGACCACCCGCTCGTACAGCCGGGTGTGCAGCTGCTCGGCGCGGGCCAGGTCGGCGCCGGTGAGCTTCGCGCCGAGCTCCGCGTTCCAGCGGATCGACGCCTTCACCTGGTCGGGGTGCCGACGGGCCAGCTCGCTGAACGCCGCGTCGAACAGCCACGCCCGCAGCGTCCCGAACACCTCGTCCGCGCCGGACAGGTCGGGGCAGGCCTCCTCCACCGACGCGCCCAGCGACTCGAGCACGGCGACCGACGGGGCGAGGACGGCGGTGACCGCCGGGTCGACGGTCACCTGCCCGCCGAGGTCGGGCGCCCAGGCCACGCGGAGACCGTCGAGGCGTTCGGGCAGGGGAGCGGCGAAGGCGGAGGGGTCGTCCGAGAGCGAGATCGGCACGCGCGCGTCCGGCCCGGCGATCACGGACAGCTGCAGCGCCACGTCCGCGACCGTGCGCCCCATCGGGCCCTGCACCGACAGCTGCGACCACGCCATCGGCGCGGGCCACGTGGGCACCCGGCCGGGCGTGGGCCGCAACCCGACGACGTTGCAGAAGGCGGCCGGGTTCCGCAGCGACCCGCCCATGTCGCTGCCCTCGGCGATCGGCACGAACCCCGCCGCGAGCGCGGCCGCCGCCCCACCGCTGGACCCGCCCGCGGAGAGCCCGTGCCGGTAGGGGTTGTGGGTCGCGCCGAACACCGGGTTGAAGGTGTGCGAGCCGGCCGCGAACTCCGGCACGTTCGTCTTGCCCACGCGGATCGCCCCGGCGCCGACCAGCCGCGCCACCACGAGCTCGTCGGCGTCCGGGACGGTGCCGGCGTGCAGTGGCGAGCCCCAGGTCGTGCGCATGCCGCCCGTGGCGTGGGTGTCCTTGTGCGCGACCGGGAGCCCGTGCAGGGGACCGAGCGGCCGGCCGGCGGCCTGCGCGGCGTCGGCGGCGTCCGCAGCCGCCCGGGCGCCCTCGGCGTCCAGGGTGACGACGGCGTTGACCTGCGGGTCCAGCCGCTCGATGCGGCGCAGGTGCGCCTCCAGCAGCTCGCGCGCGGACACCTCGCGGCCGCGGACCAGCGCGGCGAGCTCGGTCGCGGGGCGGGTGCAGAGGTCGTCGTCGGCGGTCACCCGGGCAGCCTGCCAGAAACCCGGCCGCGCGTCGTCGCCGACCGGGGGGAACGATGGGCGGCGATGACCGAGGAACACGCACCCGCCGGCGACCCCACCTCCGAGGGCTCCACCTTCGACGAGCTGGGCCTGCGCCCGGAGCTGCTGCGGGCGCTGGCCGCCCTCGGCTACGAGGAGCCCACCCCCATCCAGCAGGAGGCGATCCCGCCGCTGGCCGAGGGGCGTGACCTGCTCGGGCAGGCCGCCACCGGTACCGGCAAGACCGCCGCCTTCTCGCTGCCCGTGCTCCAGCGGATGCCGGCCCACCGCGACGGCCGCGCCCCGGTCGCGCTGGTCCTCGTGCCCACCCGCGAGCTCGCCGTCCAGGTGTCGGAGGCGCTGCACCGCTACGGCCGCGACCTCGGTGCACGAGTGCTGCCGGTCTACGGCGGCGCCCCGATCGTGCGGCAGCTCCGCTCGCTGGAGTCGGGCGTGGACGTCGTCGTCGCCACCCCCGGCCGCGCCCTCGACCTGCTCAACCGCGGTGCGCTGCGCCTCGACGAGGTCGCCACCGTGGTGCTCGACGAGGCCGACGAGATGCTCGACATGGGCTTCGCCGAGGACCTGGAGGCGCTCCTCGAGGCGACGCCCGAGGAGCGGCAGACGGTGCTGTTCTCGGCGACCATGCCGCGCCGGCTCGACGCGCTGGCGCGACGCCACCTCTCGGACCCGGTGCGGATCACCATCGCCCGCGAGCGGGCGGCGCCCGGCACCGCCCCCCGCATCCGGCAGACCGCCTACGTGGTGCCCCGGGGCGCCAAATCGGCCGCGCTGGGCCGGATCCTCGACGTCGAGGCGCCGGCCGCGGCGATCGTCTTCTGCCGCACCCGCGAGGAGGTCGACTCGCTCACCGAGACCCTCAACGGTCGCGGCTACCGCGCCGAAGCCCTGCACGGCGGCATGAGCCAGGAGCAGCGCGACCGGGTGATGGGGCGGCTCCGCGGGGGGACGGCGGAGCTGCTGGTGGCCACCGACGTCGCGGCGCGGGGGCTGGACGTCGAGCAGCTCACCCACGTCGTCAACTACGACGTCCCGTCGGCGCCGGAGTCCTACGTGCACCGCATCGGCCGGGTGGGCCGGGCCGGCCGCGAGGGGGTGGCGATCACCCTCGCCGAGCCGCGGGAGCACCGGATGCTCAAGACCATCGAGCGGGTCGCGGGGGCGCCGATCGCGGTGGAGAAGGTGCCCACGGTCGCCGACCTCCGGGCCCGCCGGCTCGACCTCACGCGGGCCGCGCTGCGGGAGAGCCTGCTCACCGACGACCTGGACCGCTTCCGCGTCGTCGTCGAGACCCTCACCGACGAGTTCGACCTCGTCGAGGTCGCGCTCGCGGCGGTGAAGCTCGCGCACGAGGCGACCGGCCCCGTGGACGACGACGAGGAGATCCCGCAGGTCTCCTTCCGCCCCGAGCGCGACGGCGGGCGGGCCGGCGGCGGGCGCGACGGCGGGCGGCGCGACGACCGTCCCGGCCGGCCCGCGGGCCGCCCCGGCGGCGGTCCGGCCGCTCGGCTGTTCGTGGGGGTGGGCCGGGACGCCGGCATCCGCCCGGGCGACCTGGTCGGCGCCATCACGGGTGAGACGGGGCTGACCGGGCGCGACGTGGGCTCGATCGAGATCCACCAGCGGTTCGCGCTCGTCGAGGTGCCCGAGGCCGCCGCCGACGAGGTGGTGCAGGCGCTGCGGGCCACGATGATCAAGGGGCGCAAGGCCCAGGTGCGGCGCGACCGCGGTCGCTGACCGGCCGCGGCTCAGCGCTGCGCGGGGTCCCTCGGCACGGTCGGGGGCACGCGGGTCGGCCCGGCCTCGGCCGGGCGCGGCCGGTCCTGCGGGTGCAACCGGACGGCGACCAGCGCGACGTCGTCCTCGGGCCGGCCGTGCACCAGCCGGTCGAGCAGCTCGTCGAGCAGGCCCTCCAGCGGCAGGTCGGCGAGCTCCTCGACCGCCGAGCGCAGCCGCTGGATGCCCTCGTCGAGGTCGGAGTCGCGGCGCTCGACCAGGCCGTCGGTGTAGAGGAGGACCGTCGAGCCGCGCTTCAGCGTGGCCACCGACTCGCGCCGCTGCGTGCCGGGGTCGACCCCCAGCAGCAGGTCGCCTCTCCACTCGCCCAGCTCCGCCACCTGCCCGTCCTCGGTGAGGATGAGCGGCGGCAGGTGGCCGGCGTTCGCCCAGCGCAGCCGCGTGACGCCCTGCTGCACCTCGTCCGGCGTCTGCTCCAGCCGGGCCACCGCGGCGGTGGCCATGGTCGTGATCTGCAGCGTCGTCATCGAGGCGTCCAGCCCGCGGAGCACCTCGCCCGGGCCCGCGTCGCTGTAGGTGGCGACCCCGCGCAGCAGCCCCCGCAGCTGCCCCATCGCGGCCGCGGCCTCGGTGTCGTGCCCCACGACGTCGCCGATGACCAGCATCGTCGCGCCGCCGGGCTGCAGGAAGGCGTCGTACCAGTCGCCCCCGACCCGCGCCGCCTCCGCGGCGGGGAGGTAGCGCACCGCGATCTCCGCGTGGTCGGGCTCGGGCGGCTCGGTGAGGAGGCTGCGCTGCAGGCCCTCGGCGAGCTGCTGCTGGGCGTTGTAGAGGCGGCTGTTGTCCAGGGCCAGGCCGGCCCGGTCGGCGACCTCCTGCGCGGTGACGAGGTCCTCGTCCCGGGTCGGGGTCGCCCGGGAGTGGTAGACGGTCAGCAGGCCCAGCGTGCGGTTGCGCCCGCGCATCGGCAGCACGACGGCCTCCCGCGGGTCGAGGCGGGCCAGCAGGTCGCGGGACTCCCCCGGCGGCAGCAGGTCCAGCACCGCGGAGCCCAGGCTGCGCCGCTGCTCCCCGGTGCGCAGCGCCACGGCGGCGGGGGAGTCCGGCGGCATGGTGTCCAGGCGCACCTGGGTGTAGCGCTCCAGCACCGGGCGCAGGTCCGGGTCGGCGTGCCAGGAGCCGATGTCGCGGGCGCGCCCGTCGCTGTCGACGACCGTGACGATGCAGAAGTCGGCGAGCGCAGGGACGACGAGCTGCGGGAGGTGCTGCAGGGCGCGGTCCTGGTCGAGCGGGCCGGCGAGGTCGGCGCTGACGCCGGCCAGCAGCGCCAGCCGCTGCGCCACCCGCCGGGCCTCCTCCTGCACCCGGCGCCGCTCCGTCACCTCGAGGAAGTACACCGACAGGCCGTCGGGGCTCGGCCAGGCCCGCAGCTCGTACCAGCCGTCCAGCGGTGCCGGGTAGTAGGCGTCGAAGGCGACCGGTTCGCCGGTGCGCACCGCCTCCCGGTAGCTGTGCTCGAAGACGCTGTTCACCGCGTCCGGGAAGGCCTCCCAGAGCTCCCGGCCGAGCAGCTCGTCGCGCGGGGTCTGCAGCAGCTTCTCGGCCACGGCGTTGACGTAGGTGAAGCACCAGTCGCGGTCGAGGCTGTAGAAGCCGGCGGGCATGGCCTCGAGCACGCGGGTGACCAGGCTGGCCTCCTCGCGCTCGCCGGTCACGTCGTAGGCGGTGCCGAGGACCCGGGTGGTGCGCCCGTCGTCGCCGACCAGCGCCCGGCCGCGGGCGTGGATCCAGCGGGTCTCGCCGTCCGGGCGGACGATGCGGTAGGTGGCGTCGTACTCGCCGCCGGTGTCGACCGCCTGCTGCAGCGCGTCGCGGACCCACCCGGCGTCCTCCGGGTGCAGGCGGGCGTTGAAGGCATCGATCGTGCGCCCGAAGTCCGCGCCGTACCCGAACATCGCGATGAGCTGCTCGTCCCAGGTCAGCTCACCGGTCGACTGGTCCCAGTCCCAGGTGCCGACGCCGCCGGCCTCGGTGGCGAGCTCCCACCGGATGCGGTCGTCCTCCGAGCGGCGCAGCAGCGCCGCCAGCTGCAGCTCGGTCATCACCGATCCGGCGAGCTGGCGCAGCGTCGCGATCTCCGAGTCGGCCCACGGCCGTGGCTCGGGGTCGAAGACGCAGAGCGCCCCGACGGGGGCGCCGGCCGAGTCGGTGAGCGCCGTGCCGAGGTAGGAGCCGACGACGCCGGCCCGCACGGGCGGCAGGTCGCGCACGCGCTCGTCGGCCCGGGCGTCCGGGACGACGAACGCCTCTCCGGCCGGTAGCGCCGCCGTGACGGTGCAGAGCGACTCCTCCAGTGGCCCGGTGCCGCCGACGGCGACAGCGCCGGTCCCGGCGGCGACGTGCTGCACGTCGGCCAGCAGCGAGACCTGGCTGCCGCTCGTCCCCAGCAGCCGGGCGGCGAGCTCCGCGAGACGGTCGAGGCCGGCATGGTCCCCCGTCGGCAGGATCCGGCGGGCGGACTCGGCGCGGGTGGGGTCCAGGCGCAGCTCGGCCGCGGAACGGTCGCCGAGGCTCGCTCCCGGGTCGACCGTGGGGTCCGTTCCGTCCACCGAAGCCTTCCTGCCCGGCGGTCGCCGGATGCGAGATCCCGTGCGCCGCGTGTCTCGAGCGCGCCGGGTCCCCGCAGTTATGTCACGGTTGGCCGGTTGCGCGCAACCAACCGCCGGGGCGAAGCCGGGGAGAGATCGGCCTCAGGGGGAGGGCACGACCAGCGTCAACGCCGTTCCGCCGTCGTGTTCCACCTGCAACCCCGCCCGTCTCAGCAGGCTCCTGAGCCGCACGACGTCCCCCGGCTCGGCCGTGGTGGTGGCGAGCAGCCGGGCCAGCCGGCCCTTGTGCGCCTTGTTGAAGTGGCTGATCACCGTGCGGGTGCCGTCGGGTCGTTCGCTGAGCACGGTCACGGTGACCGCGCCGGGCGCCGGCGCGAGCGCGGCGTAGGAGCCGCTGCGCAGGTCGACGACGAGGCCCTCGGCGCCGGCCAGCACCGGCCCGAGCGCCGGCTTCCACAGGGCGCGCAGGGTGGGCAGTCCGGGCAGCGCGGAGCCGGCCGAGAGGCGGTACGCCGGGATGCGGTCCCCGGCCGCGACCAGGCCGAAGAGGGCCGACCCCACGGCCAGCCGGCGGTCGGCGCGGGCCCGCTGGGCGCGGGTGAGCGACCGCACGGCGAGCGCGTCGTAGAGGACGCCGGTGTAGCGCTCGAGGGCCGGGAGCGTGCCCGCGGTGAACAGCGCGGCGTTGCGGGCGATCTCGTCGTCCTGCTTCGGCGACAGGCCCAGGGCGGCGCGGGACGCCGGGACGTCCCCGGCGAGCTCCACCAGCGCCCCGGCGAGCCCGGTGCGCACCGGCGTGAGCTCCGGGGCGGTGAGCGCGCCCAGGTCGAGCGGCGGGCCGTCGCCCCCTGGGGCCTTGGTCTCCGACGGGGGCAGCAGCACGAGCACGGGGAGCCAGCTTAGGGAGCCGGCGGCCGGTCACCCCGCGAGGTCGACGACGACCGGGGCGTGGTCGCTGGCGCCCTTGCCCTTGCGCTCCTCGCGGTCGATGAACGCGCCGTCGACCCGGCCCGCCAGGGCGGGGGAGCCCAGCACGAAGTCGATCCGCATGCCCTCGCGGCGCGGGAACCGCAGCTGGGTGTAGTCCCAGTAGGTGTAGACGCCCGGGCCCGGGGTGTGGGGGCGCACCACGTCGGCGTAGCCGGCGTGGACCACCGCCTGGAACGCCGCCCGCTCCGGCGCGGAGACGTGCGTGGACCGGCTGAACACCGACATGTCCCAGACGTCGTCGTCCTGCGGGGCGATGTTCCAGTCACCGACGAGGGCCACCTGGGCGGCCGGGTCGTCGGCCAGCCAGCCCGCGGCGGTGCTCCGGAGGGCGGCCAGCCACTCGAGCTTGTAGGTGTAGTGCGGGTCGGCCAGCGTCCGGCCGTTGGGCACGTAGAGGCTCCACACCCGCACCCCGGCGCAGGTGGCCGCCAGCGCCCGCGCCTCGCAGGTGGTGTCCTCGCCCCAGCACGGCTGGCCGGGGAAGCCGACGGTGACGTCCTCCAGCCCCACGCGGGACAGGATCGACACCCCGTTCCACTGCGAGTAGCCGACGTGCGCGACCTCGTAGCCCAGCGCGGTGAACCGGGCCTCCGGGAACTGGTCGTCCCGGCACTTGGTCTCCTGCATGGCCAGGACGTCGACGTCGTGCCGCTCCAGGAAGGCGGCGACGCGGTCGGCGCGGGTGCGGATCGAGTTCACGTTCCAGGTCGCCAGTCGCACGCAGCGGAGCTTACGGAGGCCCTCCGACGCGACCGGCCCACCGCCGGAGCCCCGCCGTCGCCGGATCGGGCGGTCCCGCCCCGGGTGGGCCGTCGTCAGCGCCCCTACCTGGCCGAAGGGTGGGAGCATGGCCCGGTGAGCTGGTGCGGGGACGCGGGATGACGGGCGGGACGACACCCCTCTCCTCGCGACCGGGCGCCCACCACCCGGGCCCGCGGGAGCGGCGCGGCTTCGGTGCAGCCCTGGGCTGGACCGTCCTCGGGGCGCTGGTGCCCGGGACGGGCTTCCTGGCGGCCGGCCGGCGGCGGCTCGGGGTGGCGGTGCTCGCCGTCTTCCTGCTGCTCGTGGGCGGCGGCGCGTGGCTGGCCACCGCCGGGCAGCGGTTCGCCGCGCGCACCCTCGTCGACACCGACGCGCTGCTCTGGGCGACGGTGGGCGTGGGCGGGCTGGCCCTGCTGTGGATCGCCGTCGTCGTCGCCGGTTACCGGATGCTGGTGCCAGCGGGCACCTCGCGCGGGCGGCACGTCGTGGGCGGCCTGGTCGTGGCGGTGCTCGTGGCCGCGATCGCCGTCCCGGCGGTCTTCGCCGGCCACCTGGCCACGACGTCGCGCGACCTCATCGCCGGGGTCTTCGACGACCAGCGGGAGTCGGCCACCGTCGACGAGGACGACGAGGACGACGAGGACACCGCCAAGCTCTTCGGCGGCCGGGAGCGGGTGAACGTGCTGCTGCTCGGTGGGGACGGCGGTGAGGGGCGCGAGGGTGTGCGCACCGACACCGTCGTCGTCGCCAGCACCGACGTCGAGACCGGTGACACCGTCCTGTTCAGCCTGCCCCGCAACCTCCAGGACCTGCCCTTCCCCGAGGGCAGCCCGCTCGGTGAGGTCTACCCCGACGGTTTCGACGCCGGGAGCGAGAGCGAGAGCCTGCTCAACGCCGTCTACCGCAACGGCCCGGCCTGGTACCCCGACGTCCTGGGCCCGACCGACGACCCGGGCGCCGACTTCCTCAAGCTCGGGGTCGGTGAGGCCCTCGGCCTGCGCATCGACTACTTCGTGCTGGTCAACCTCGAGGGCTTCAGCCGCCTGGTCGACGCGCTCGGCGGCATCACGGTGAACGTGAACTACTACGTGCCGATCAACGGCGACCCGGGTACCGGCGAGCTGCCCGACGACTACATCCCGCCCGGCCGGGACGTCCGCATGGACGGCTTCACCGCGCTCCAGTTCGCGCGGGGCCGGTTGGGCCTCACCGACTACGACCGCATGGACCGGCAGCGCTGCACGATCTCCGCGATCGTGGACGCCGCGGACCCGGTCACCCTCCTGCAGCGCTACCAGCAGCTGGCCGCGACCACCGAGGACATCGTCAGCACCGACATCCCCCGCTCGCGGCTGGACGACTTCGTCGACCTCGCGTTCCGCGTGAAGGACGCCGAGATCCGCAGCGTGGTCCTCGACGACTCGGTCATCGACCCCGCCTACCCCGACTACGACCGGATCCGGCAGCTGGTCGACGAGGCGGTCGACCCGCGCACACCCGTTCCCGCGGCCGGGACCCAGCCGCCCGCGGACGGCACGGGGACGGTCGAGGCCCCCGGACCGGCGGAGGGCCCGGTCGCCGACGTCGTCGACGCCTGCGCCTACGACCCGGTGCGCGCGGCGGAGGCCCGCGCCGCCGGGGAGCCGCCGAGCAAGGCGGGGTGAGGCCCGCGTCGAGGGGACCGCGGGGCGGGGCGGAGAATGCCGGTGTGCCCGCCGCTGTCGTCCGCCCCGTCTCCACCGTCGACGACGGGCTCCGCGCCGAGCTGCTCCGCTGCTGGACCGACGTGACCAACGCCGGCGGCGCCGTCGGCTTCGTGCCGCCGGTCACCGAGGACGACGTCGTCCCGCTGCTGGACAAGCTGCTGGAGGGCGTCCACTCCGGCCGCGATGTGCTCGCCCTGCTCGAGGTGGACGGGGAGACGGCGGGGTTCGCCAGCGTCGTCGGTTCGCTGAGCCCCCTGCGCCGGCACTGGGGCACCGTGCTGCGGGTGCAGGTGCACCCCTCGCGCCAGGGGCAGGGCCTGGGCCGCGTGCTGATGGAGGGCGTGCACCGGATCGCCCGCGACCGCGGCTGGGAATTCCTGCACCTCACCGCGCGTGGCGGCACCGGCGTCGACGAGTTCTACAAGGGCCTGGGCTACGTCGAGGTGGGCCGGCTGCCCGGCGCGATCCGCGTCGCACCCGGCGACGACCGTGACGAGATCGTCATGGCCTGCCCGCTCTGAGCCCCGTCAGATCTGGACGGGGACCTCGCCCCGGGCGGCCATGCGGGCCCGCAGCCGCTCACGGCTCTCCACGAACCGGGTGGCCTCGGCGTCGAGCCCGGCGAGGAACGCGGCCAGCTCCTCGCGGGCCTGCTCGCCCTCGGGCCCGAGGTCGCTGCGCTCGAAGACCTTCCAGGTACGCAGGATCGGGCTGACCACCTCGTCGTGGTGCAGGCGCAGGTCGTAGATGCCGGCCTTCGCGATGATCGTCGAGTTCCGCCGGAAGTTCGCCATGTTCGCGCCCGGCATCTCGAAGGTCATGACCTCCTTGGCGACGGCCTTCATCATCTCGTCCGGGTCGATGTCGAACGCCGCCGTCACCAGGTTCCGGTAGAAGATCATGTGCAGGTTCTCGTCGGTGGCGATGCGGGCCAGCAGCTTGTCGGCGATCGGGTCGCCGGTGGCCCTCCCGGTGTTGCGGTGCGAGACCCGCGTGGCCAACTCCTGGAAGGAGACGTAGGCGACGGCCTCCAGGGGGGTCTTGTCGCCGGAGTCGTAGCCGGTGGTCATGTAGTCCATCCGGGCCCGTTCGAGCTCGACCGGGTCGACGCCGCGGGTGACGACGAGGTAGTCGCGCAGCGCGACGCCGTGCCGGCCCTCCTCCGCCGTCCACCGGCCCACCCACTGCCCCCAGGCGCCGTCCCGGCCGAACCGGGTGGCGATCTCGCGGTGGTAGCTGGGCAGGTTGTCCTCGGTCAGCAGGTTCACGAACATGGCGGCCTTGGCCGTCGCGTCGAGCCGGGACTGCTCCGGGGACCAGTCCTCCCCGCCGAGGAAGGCGAAGTTGCGCCCCTCGTCCCAGGGCACGTAGTCGTGCGGGTGCCACTCCTTGGCCATCCGGATGTGCCGGTCGAGGTTCTCGGCGACCACGGGCTCGAGCTCGGTCAGCACGGCTGCCTGCGGGGACGTCTTCGGCATGGGGACCTCCGGGTCGGCGTCGGCCTACGTCGTCGCAACCTACGCCGACGGGACCCCGGGTCGGGCCCGGACGGTGGGTTCCCCGTCCGGCGTGCCGCTACCCGTTTGGCAGGCTGCGAGCATGTCAGCGCCCGAGCCCGGCCGTCCCCCGTCGCCCACGTCCCGCCGGGAGCGGCTCGTCGGCCTCCTGGTGCTGGGTGTCGCGGCCGTGCTGCTGGTGTCGACGCCCACCTGGTTCGCCAGCGACCAGGGCGGTGTGGCGATCGCGCAGCTCGCCGTCGCCGTGGTGCTCGCTGCTGCGGGGGGCTACCTGCTCCGTCGGGCCCGCCGCGGCTGATCCGCTGCTGCCGTTGCGGCACGAGGTGATCCGCACCACACTCCGTGCCCAGGGGTGGCGAGGGAGGAACCGGTGGAGCTGGACAGGCAGGAGCTCGTGCGCGTGCTGCGCACCGAGGGGGACAACGACACGGCGGAGAAGGTGGAGCAGCGGTTCTCCGACCGGATCGACACCGACCGCGACGCCGACGCGCTGGCCGCGGTGGGCCTGGACCGCACGCAGCTGATGGCCAAGCTCGCCGGCGGCGGCTTCGGGACGACGCTGACGCCCTGAGCGGTCCGCTCCCCGCGCGGGACGAGGGGAGCGGACCGGGCGGAACTCAGCCGGTGTAGGGGCGCTGCCGGGCCAGCTCCTCCTTGGCCACGCCGCGGATGTGCACCGCGTCCGGGCCGTCGACGATGCGCAGCGTGCGGGCGCTGGCGTAGAAGCGGGCCAGCACGGTGTCGTTGCTGACGCCGGCGCCGCCGTGCACCTGGATCGCGCGGTCGATGACGTCGAGGGCGACCTTCGGGGCCGCGACCTTGATCGCCGAGATCTCGGTGCGCGCGCCCTTGGCCCCGTACTTGTCGATCAGGTCCGCCGTCTTCAGCACGTAGAGCCGGGCCTGGTCGATCTCGATGCGGGAGAGCGCGATCGCCTCGCGGACGGTGCCCTGGTCGGCCAGCGGGCGGCCGAAGGCGACCCGGTTCTTGCTCCGCTCGACCATCAGCGCGAGCGCCCGCTCGGCCATGCCGATGGCGCGCATGCAGTGGTGGATGCGGCCGGGGCCCAGGCGGGCCTGGGCGATCATGAAGCCGTCGCCCTCGCCGGAGAGGATGTTGCTCACCGGCACGCGGACGTCGGTGAACCGCAGCTCCGAGTGGCCGTGCTGGTCCTGGTACCCGAACACCGGCAGGTGCCGGATGATCTCCAGGCCCGGGGTGTCGCGGGGGACGAGCACCATCGACTGCTGGCGGTGCGGCGGGCCGTCCGGGTCGGTCTTGCCCATGACGATGAAGATCTGGCAGCGCGGGTCGGCGGCACCGGAGGTCCACCACTTGCGGCCGTTGATGACGTACTCGTCGCCGTCACGGACGATCGAGGTCTGGATGTTGCGCGCGTCGGAGCTGGCGACGTCGGGCTCGGTCATCGCGAAGCCGGAGCGGATCTCGCCCTCCAGCAGCGGGTTGAGCCAGCGCTCCTTGTGCTCCGGCGTGCCGAAGAGCATGAGCGTCTCCATGTTGCCGGTGTCCGGCGCACCGACGTTCATCGACTCGGGGGCGATCACCGGCGACCAGCCGGTGATCTCGGCGACGGAGGCGTACTCGAGGTTGGAGAGCCCGCCGACCTCGTGGTGGAACAGGTTCCAGAGGCCGCGCTTGCGCGCCTCGGCCTTCAGGTCCTCGAGGATCGGCGGGTGTTCGTGGTTGTCGTGGCCGCGCTCGGCGCGCCAGGCGTCGTAGACGGGTTCGGCGGGGAACACGTGCTCCCGCATGAAGTCCCACGCGCGGGCGCAGACGTCCTCGGCCTTGGCGGAGAGAGCGAAGTCCATGCCCGGCAACGTAGCGCCGGACGTGACGGCCGTCGCACCGGGGGTGCCGGGGTGCCCGGATGCCGGGTGCCGGGGATGCCGCGGAGCCGGGCCGCGCCGTCCCTGGGGACGACGAGACCCGGCTCCTGGGTGCGGCCCGCCCCGGCGTTCGGACGGGGGACTCTCCTCAGACGCGCGTGCGCCCGTCCACGGCGTTGCGCACGGGGCCCAGTGCGATGGCCAGGCCGGCCAGGGCGCTGACCAGGTGCAGCCAGTTGTCCGCCCAGTTGAGGCTCAGGAAGTCCCACTCGGCGTCGACGGCGAACAGACCGTAGATGAACGTGGCGCCGTAGCCGACGGCGAGCAGCCATCCGTACGTGCGGGCGCCGGACAGCGTGCGGAACAGGGCCAGGCCCGCCGCACCGACCAGGATGTGCACGACGTTGTGGAACGGGTTGATCTCGAACCCGACGATGGTCTCGTCGGTGTCGTGCGCGAAGAAGTTGTCGAACCCGGTGATGAAGAATCCGACGATCCCCACCAGCAGGTAGACGGCCCCGATCGCCAGGGCCAGCATCTGCGGCCAGGTCATGCCCCGGTCCGTGCCGGTGTTTCCGCGGGTTGCAGACATCATGTCCTCCCATAGGTCGCCCGACCTGCCAGGTTCTTGACAGGTGACTGCCAGCAGCCCGGTACCCGCGCGTGCGCACGCCTAACGACCGCCACCCGCTCGGGGGACCGGCGTTGCCGAACCGATACGCGGCCCGGCCGCCGGCTCACGCCTGCCCGGGGCGGGGCGTGGCCTTCGACCGGCGGACGACGAACGGGCCGATCGCCAGCAGGTCGACCGGGGCGGACCCGAAGCACTCGAGGGCGTCCCGCGGGTCGTCGACCATCGGGCGGCCCGCGGTGTTCAGGCTCGTGTTGACCACCACCGGGAGCCCGGTGCGCCGCTCGAACGCCGAGATCATGCGGTGCACCAGCGGTTCGGTCGCCGGGTCGATGGTCTGGATACGCGCCGTTCCGTCGACGTGCGTCACCGTGGGGATGCGGTCGCGCCACTCCTCGGCGACGTCGTGGACGAACAGCATGTACGGCGAGGGGATCGGCCCGCGGCTGAAGATCTCGGGTGCCCGCTCCAGCAGCACCATCGGGGCGACGGGGCGGAACTGCTCGCGGCCCTTGACGTCGTTCATCCGCTCCAGGTTGGCCTCGAAGCCCGGGTGCGCGAGCAACGAGCGGTGGCCCAGCGCGCGCGGGCCGTACTCGCTGCGGCCCTGGAACCAGGCGACGATGCCGTTGTCGGCGAGCACCTCGGCCACGGCCTCGGCGACGTCGTCGGGGCGCTCGTAGACGATCGCGGCCGTCTGCAGGACCTGCTCGATCTCGTCGTCGCTCCAGCCGCGGCCCAGGTCGGCCCCGGCCATCGGCTCGGTGCGCTCGCCGAGCTCGGCGGCGACGTGCAGGGCCGCGCCGAGCGCGGTGCCGGCGTCGCCGGCGGCGGGCTGGACCCACACCTGCTCGAACGGGCTCTCGGCCAGGACGCGGGTGTTGGCGACGCAGTTGAGGGCGGTGCCGCCGGCCATGGTGAGGGTCTTCTCGCCGGTCTGCTCGTGCACCCAGCGGGCGAGGTCGACCAGCACCTCCTCCAGGCGGGTCTGCACGCTGGCGGCGAGGTCGGCGTGCGCCTCGGTCCAGTCCTCGCCCTTGCGCAGGCGGGGCGCGAACTCGGCGAAGTCGATCTTCTCGGTGCGGAAGCCGCCGTCGTCGGTGGCGCGGATCAGCTCGGACAGCTCGCCGAGGAACCGCGGCTTGCCGTAGGAGGCCATCGCCATGACCTTGAACTCGTCCGAGCTGCGGAGGAAGCCGAGGTGGTCGGTGAGCTCCTCGTACATCAGGCCGAGCGAGTGGGGGAGCGCCTGCCCCGCGAGGACCTCGAGCTGCCCGTCGACATAGCGGCCGGCGAGGTGGCTGTGCGCCTCACCGCGGCCGTCGAGGACGAGCACCGCGTTGTCGCGCTGCGGGGCGCCCTTCCCGGCCGAGGCCGCGTGCGCGACGTGGTGCTTCACGAAGCGGACCTTCGCCGGGTCCAGGCCGGGCAGGGCGTGGGCGAGGAAGTCCGGCGCCATCTCGGCGTACTTCTTGCGCATGGTGTCGCCGTCGTCGAACAGCCCCGACTCCTCCGGCGTCCCCATGAGCGCGGGGTCGAAGGAGTAGGCGACGGCGTCGAGCTCCTCGGGCCGGATGCCGGCGTGCTGCAGGCACCAGGCGGCGGACAGCTCGGGGAGCTCCCAGGCGCTCCACGGCAGCGGGCGCTTGCCGTGCTTGCGTCGGCTGAACCGTTCCTCCTCCGCGGCGGCCACGATCCGGCCGTCGACGACCAGCGCCGCCGCGGGGTCGTGGTAGATCGCGTTGATGCCGAGGACCTTCACGCGTGCACTCCTTCTCCGGGGTCCGCCCGATCTGCTCCAGGCGCGTCGACCCGCTCTCCTGCTGATGATCATGGGTGCGATCGGCCGGTCCCGCAGGTCGAGGCGGGTGGCCGGTCAGCTCCGCGGGCGGAGCAGGTCGTGCTCGACGACGGCGGCCAGCCCGAGGGTCTTGTAGCCGACCTCGTCGAAGAGCACGGTGAGCCGGTCGTCCTCGACCCGCATGACGACGCCGGGCCCCCACTCGGTGTGCTCGACCGGCGTCTCGACCGGGAACGGGGTGTCCTCGGGTTCGGCGGCCACGTGCTCGTGGGCGGTGCCGGCGGAGCAGTTGTCGCAGTTGCCGCACGGCTCGTCGAGCTGCTCGCCGAAGTAGCCGAGCAGGAACTGGCGGCGGCACTCGGTGGTCTCGGCGTAGCCGCGCATCATCTCCACGCGCGACTGGTCGACCTTCTCGTGGTGCTCGGCGAGCTCACGGGCCTGCTCGGCCGCCTCGCCGGGCGGCGGGGCGCCGTCGGCCGGGTGGGCGGCGCCGTCCTCGTCCAGGACGACGGCCGACACCTGCTCCAGCAGGTTGAGGTCACGCACCAGGGGGGTCGCGGCCCGGCCGGTCTCCTCGCGGAGCGCCTTGACGTCGACGCCGTCGTCGATGCCCGCCGCGGCGGCGGCCTGCACGAGCCCGGCGACCTGCTGCAGCTCCTCCTCGGCCGGCGCGCCGGCTGCGAAGAACCGGCGCAGCCCGAGGTCCTCCTGCCGGTAGACCAGGACGGCGAGCGCCGGTTCGCCGTCGCGACCGGCCCGGCCGATCTCCTGGTAGTAGCTGTCCACCGAGTCGGCGGGCTCGGCGTGGACGACGAAGCGGGTGCCGGGCTTGTCGATGCCCATGCCGAAGGCGGTCGTCGCGACGACGACGTCCAGCTCGTCGTCCATCCAGGCGCGCTGGGTGTCCTCGCGGTCGGACTTCTTCAGCCCCGCGTGGTAGGCGTGGGTGCGCAGGCCGCGGTCGGCGAGCGCCGCAGCGATCTCCTCGCTGCCCCTGCGGGTCGCGCTGTAGACGATGCCGGGGCCGCGCCCCTCGCCGACCTCGGTGAGCACCCGCTCGAGGACGGCCTCCTGCTTGCCCCGGGCGTCGGCGTGCTGGTCGACCTCCAGCCGGATCTCCGGGCGGTCGAAGCCGGCGACGACGACCTCGGGCTGGCGCATGCCGAGCTGCTCGACGATCTCCGCACGTACGGGCGGCGCGGCCGTGGCGGTGAGCGCCAGCACCGTCGGGTGGCCCAGCTGCTCGATGACGCTGCCCAGGCGCAGGTAGTCGGGGCGGAAGTCGTGGCCCCAGGCGGAGACGCAGTGCGCCTCGTCGACCACGAAGAGGGCCGGCCGCGCTCCGGCGATGGCATCGACGACCTCGGGCTTGGCCAGCTGCTCCGGGGCGAGGAACAGGAAGCGGACCGTTCCGTCACCCAGTCCGTCGAGGGCCTGCTGCTGGTCGCCGGCCGAGAGGGCGGAGTTCAGCTGCGCGGCACGGCCGGCCTGGTCGGCCAGCTCGGTGAGCCGATCGACCTGGTCGCGCTGCAGGGCGATGAGCGGGGAGACGACGAGCACGGGCCCGTCGAGCAGCTGGCCGGCGACCTGGTAGATCGCGGTCTTCCCGGCGCCCGACGGCAGCACGGCGAGGGTGTCGCGGCCGCTGACCACGGCCTGCATGGCCTGCTCCTGACCCGGGCGGAAGTCCTCGTAGCCGAGGACGTCGCGGGCGAACTCGCGGATGCGGCGGGTGCGGACGGACGCGCTGGCGCCGGCGGGGTTGTCCCGCTCGGAGGAGGGAGGCACCGGCTGCCTCTCCCCGGCGCGGGTGCGCGGCAAACGGTGCGCTGGCCCACGCCGCGTTCCCGTGGGAACGTCGACCGGGAGTGCGGGGGGCCTACCGGGCCGTCAGCGGAGGGGTGCCCGGCGAGGGGCGACGTCGGCGCGCTCGGCGGCAGCCCTGCCCGCGTACCAGCCGCCCGCGTCCACCGAGGACCGGCTGCGGCGGGATCGCACGTCGGGGAAGAGCTCCGCCGTGCGCGCCTCCACGGCCGCCTGACGCGACCGCAGCACCGGGAGCAGGTCCGCGCCCCGCTCCGCCGCGGCCTCCTCCGCAGCCGCCTCGGTCGCCCGCCGGCGCGCCGCGGCCAGCCGCTCCCCGACGCGGTGTGCGTAGCCCAGCAGGAACGCGCGGCGGAACGTCCGCGAGGCCGGGTGCCGGCCCCTCTGCCGCTCCGCCGCGGCCAGCGCCTGGGCGACCTGGAGCAGCAGCGAGGTGAACAGCAGTTCCACGGCGTCCAGATCGGCCCGGACGCCGACCAGGGTGGCGATGCCCAGGCCCTGGTACCAGACCAGCCGCACGTCGTTGGCCTCCGCGACGGCGCCCAGCAGCTGCGTCTTGGCCCGCGCGTACGGGTCGGCGAGGTGCACCCGCCGGGTGTCCACGTCGACGCCGGACGGAGCGCCACCGTCCAGGAGCACCGCGTCCACCGCGTGCCGGGTCATGAGCTCCTGGGCCTTGGCGGTCAGCGCCTCGGCCTCCTCGGGGAAGCCGGTCGACTCCGCCTTGGTCAGCAGCGCGCGGATCCGGCGCAACGCCCGGTCGTCGTCCGCGACCGGCCGTTCGGTTCGAGCCCGGGCGGCGCCCCACCGCGACGGCGGCGGCACGAGGAGCTCGATCCGCGCGGTGGTGCGCAGCACCCCGGTCAGCTGCAGCGCGATGCGCCACGCCTCGGCCGGCGCCCGCCCTTCCGCCCGGTGCCACGCGGCGACCGTCGTGCCGGCACCCCGGGCCGCGTCCAGCGCCCCCAGATCGCGGAGCTGCGCCACCCAGCTCTCCGGGCCCCGCGAGGCGGCGTCGGTGCGCCGCGCGTCCTCGGCGACCAGCGCCACGAGCAGCGGCACCGATCCGGCCCCGGCCTGGCGGCGGGCGGCGTGCGCCACGTCGGCCGGTTGCCACCCCCGCTCCCACGTCTCCTCCAGCGCGGCGAGCAGCGCGCGCGTGAGCACCCCGCCGTGGTCCAGCGCGATCCCCCGCGCGCTGAGCATCCCCGCCAGCTCGGCGGCGACCCCGGCGTCGCTGAGCACCGGGGCCCGGTGCTGCAGCAGGTCCGCGAGCCAGGCGTCGTCGTCCACGCCCGGCATGCTGCCCGCCCGGACCGACGCCCCGTGGAGCGGCCTGTGGACGACGCCGGCCGTCCACAGGCGCGGCTAGGGTCTTGCCGTGGCCGCCACCTACCGCATCGCCGAGGCGGCCGCGCTGCTCGGCGTCAGCGACGACACGGTCCGGCGCTGGGTCGACGGCGGCCGTCTGCCTGCGCACCGGGACGGCGGGGGCCCGGCCGTCGTCGAGGGCGCCGACCTCGCCCGCCTGGCCACCCAGCTGCGCGACGCCCCCGAGCCGGGGACGACGCCGTCGTCGGCCCGCAACCGGCTGACCGGCATCGTGACCAACGTCGTCCGCGACGGCGTCATGGCGCAGGTCGAGATCCAGGCCGGGCCCTTCCGCGTCGTCTCGCTCATGTCCCGCGAGGCGGCCGACGAACTGGGGCTCGTGGTCGGCGTCCGGGCGGTCGCGACGGTGAAGGCCACCCAGGTCAGCGTCGACATCCCCTAGTCCGCAGGTGCGGACCGGCTCCCCGTCGCACTTGCGCACATGCGGAGCGATCTGGTGTGGTCTGCCGCAGGAGCGGTCGAACCCGGGAGGATCAGTGCGCACGCGTGCCCTGCTCGTGGTGACGGCGCTCGCCCTCGCCGGCTGCGGTGGCACCCCGGCGGGGGGCGGCGGCTCCTCGGCGACGGGGGACGGGCCCACCGGCACCCTCACCGTCTTCGCCGCTGCCTCGCTCACCGACGTCTTCACCGAGCTCGGCGAGCGGCTGGAGGACGAGCACCCCGGGCTGGAGGTGCGATTCAACTTCGCCGGCAGCTCGGCGCTCGCCACCCAGATCACCCAGGGCGCCCCGGCGGACGTGCTCGCCTCCGCCGCGCCGCCGCAGATGGCCGTGGTCGCCGACGCCGGCCTGGCCGCGGGCGACCCGGAGGTGTTCACCACCAACGTGCTGGAGATCGCGGTCCCGGCCGGCAACCCGGCCGGCGTCACGGGGCCGTCGGACCTCGCCCGCGAGGACCTCGCGGTCGCCCTGTGCGCGCCCGACGTGCCCTGCGGCGCGGCCTCGGAGCAGGTCCTCGCCGCGGCGGGGGTCACGGCGGCCCCCGACACCCTGGAGGAGGACGTGCGCGCGGCGCTGACCAAGGTCGAGCTCGGCGAGGTCGACGCCGCCCTGGTCTACGCGACCGACGTCGCCGCGGCAGGCGACGCCGTCGAGGGCATCGCCTTCCCGGAGGCCGACGACGCCGTCACCACCTACCCGATCGCAGCCCTCGCCGACGCCCCCAACCCGGAGGCCGCCGAGGCGTTCCTCGAGCTGGTCACCTCCGACGCCGGGCAGCAGGCGCTCGCGGACGCCGGGTTCCGCGCCCCGTGAACCGCGCCCGCGAGGGTGCGCGCGTGCCGGCGCCGCTGCTCGTCCCCGCCGCGCTCGGCGTCGCCTTCCTGGTGCTGCCGCTGCTCGGCCTGCTGGTCCGCACCCCCTGGTCGCAGCTGACCACCCGGCTCGCCGCGCCGGGGGTGGGGGAGGCGCTGCGGTTGTCGCTGCTGTCGGCCACGCTCGCCACCGCGCTCTCGCTCGTGCTCGGCATCCCGCTGGCGTGGGTGCTGGCCCGCTCGCGGGCCCGCGGCCGCTCGGTGCTCCGGGCGCTGGTCACGGTCCCGCTGGTGCTGCCGCCGGTCGTGGGCGGCGTCGCGCTGTTCCTCGTGCTGGGGCGGCAGGGGATCGTCGGCTCCTGGCTGGACGACGCCTTCGGGATCACGATCCCCTTCACCACCACCGCCGTCGTCATCGCCGAGACCTTCGTGGCGATGCCGTTCCTGGTGATCAGCGTCGAGGGCGCGCTGCGCGCGGCCGACGCCCGGTTCGAGGACGTCGCCGCCACCCTCGGCGCCGGCCGCTGGACGACGTTCCGCCGCGTCACGCTGCCCCTGGTGGCGCCGGGCGTCGCGGCCGGCGCGGTGCTGTGCTGGGCTCGTGCGCTGGGCGAGTTCGGCGCCACCATCACCTTCGCCGGCAACTTCCCCGGAACCACGCAGACGATGCCGCTGGCGGTGTACCTGGCCCTGCAGCGCGACCCGGACGCGGCGATCGTGCTCTCGGTGGTGCTGCTGGCGGTGTCGCTGGCCACCCTGCTGCTCCTCCGCGACCGCTGGCTCGGCCGGGCGGGGACCGCGTGAGCCTGACCGCATCCGTCGACACCCGCCGGGGGGACCTCCACCTGCGGCTCGACGTCGAGGTGGCCGACGGGGAGGTGCTGGCCCTCCTCGGCCCGAACGGGGCGGGCAAGTCCACCTTCGTGCGCGTGCTGGCCGGCCTGCTGCGCCCCGACCGCGGGCGGGTCGTCGTCGACGGCGAGGTCTGGGACGACGGGGGCACGTCCCGCCCCTCCCACCAGCGGGCTCTGGGCATGGTGTTCCAGGACGCGCTGCTCTTCCCGCACCTGAGCGTCGCCGACAACGTCGCCTTCGGCCTGCGCACGCGGGGCACCCGCCGCGCGGAGGCGCGGGCGGCCGCGGCGGTGTGGCTCACCCGGGTGGGGCTGGACGGTCTGGGTGGCCGGCGGCCGGCCGAGCTCTCCGGTGGGCAGGCGCAGCGGGCGGCGCTGGCCCGGGCGCTGGTCGGCGACCCGGCGCTGCTGCTGCTCGACGAGCCGCTGTCGGCCCTGGACGCGCGCACCCGGCTCACCGTCCGCGCCGAGCTGCGCCGCCACCTGGCCGGCTTCCGCGGCAGCACCGTGCTGGTCACGCACGACCCGGTGGACGCGATGGCGCTCGCCGACCGCGTCGTGGTCCTCGAGGAGGGGCGCGTCGTGCAGGCCGGCACCCCGGACGAGGTGGCCCGCCGGCCGCGGACCGACTACGTGGCCCGGCTGGTCGGCCTGTCGCTGCTGCCGGGCACCGGGGAGGGCCGCCGCGTGCGGCTCGACGGCGGTGCGGTGGTGGCGGTCGCCGAGGAGGCGGCCGGGCCGGTGTTCGCCGCGATCCGCCCCGAGTCGGTTGCGCTCTACGCCACGCGGCCGGACGGGAGCACGCGCAACCTCTGGCGGGAGCGGGTGGTGGGCGCCACCCCGCACGGGGCCACGGTGCGCTGCGAGCTCGACGGCGCGGTGCCGCTGGTCGCCGACGTCACCGCCACCTCGTTCGCGGAGATGGGGCTCGTGCCGGGCGCGGAGGTGTGGGCCGGCGTGAAGGCCTCCGAGGTCGCCGTCTACGCCCGCTGAGAGAGTGGGGCGCATGAGCACCGCTGCCGTCGTCCTGGCCGCCGGGGGCGGCCGCCGCTACGGGATGCCCAAGGCGCTGGTCGAGTACGAGGGCAGCCTGCTGGTCGAGCGGGCGGTGCGGACGGCGCGCGCGGCCTGCGACGTCGTCCTCGTCGTGCTGGGCGCCCGGGCGGTCGACGTCTGGCGCACGGCGGACCTCACGGGCGCGACGGTGCTGGCCAACGAGGACTGGGAGTCGGGGATGGCCTCCTCGCTGCGGAAGGGCCTGGACGGGCTGCGCGCCTTCCCCGGGACGGTGGACACCGCGCTGGTCACCCTGGTCGACATGCCCGGCCTGACCCCCGAGGCGCTGCGGGCCGTCGCCGCCCACGCCGCCCCGGACGTGCTAGCGACCGCCACCTACGACGGCGTGCGCGGCCACCCCGTGCTGCTGGGGCGCGACCACTGGGCCGGCGTCGCGGAGTCGGCGACCGGCGACGAGGGCGCCCGCCGCTACCTGGCCGCGCACGACGTCGTCGAGGTGGACTGCACCGGCCTGGCCGATCCGGTCGACCTCGACGTGCCGCCGCCGGGGGTAGCGTCGGCGCCGTGATCGCCAGGGTCGTGGACGCGCCGCTGTCCGTCGCCGAGCACGAGGAGGCCGTCTCCGTCGCCGCGGCGGGGGCGGTGGTGTCCTTCGCCGGCGTCGTCCGCGACCACGACGGAGGGCGCTCGGTGACCGAGCTCGAGTACGTCGGCCACCCCAGCGCGGCCGACGTCCTCGCGGAGCTGGCCGAGGAGTTCGCCGCCCGCCCCGAGGTGCACGCCATCGCGGTCAGCCACCGCATCGGCCTGCTCGGCATCGGCGACGTCGCGCTCGCCTGCGCGGTCAGCGCCTCGCACCGCGGCCAGGCCTTCACCGCCTGCGCCGAGCTCGTCGACGAGGTCAAGAAGCGGCTGCCCATCTGGAAGCGCCAGGTGTTCCGGGACGGCGAGGAGGAGTGGGTCGCCTGCCCCTAGGCGCCTCCCTCAGCCGGCGAACTCCCGCACCGGCAGCCCGCGCACGCCGGCGTCCACGGTGAACAGCGACCCGGCCAGGCCGTCGTCCAGCCCGCCCTCCGCGGACGTGGTGATGAACAGCCGGTCCATCCCGGGGCCGCCGAGGGTGCAGGCGGTCACCTGGGGCGTGGGCAGCTCCACCACGGCGTCCCGCCGGCCCCCGGCGTCGTAGCGGTGCACCTCGCCGCTGCCGTAGAGGGCGACCCAGACGCCGCCCTCGGCGTCGACGGTGAGCCCGTCCGGGTTGCCGTCGTCGGGGAAGGTCACGAACGGGCGGCGCCCGGTCAGCCCGGCGTCCCGGTCGTAGTCCAGGACGTCGATGCGGTGGGTCGCCGTGTCGGCGTAGTAGGCCAGCGACCCGTCGGGGCTCCACGCCAGCCCGTTGGAGACGGTGACACCGGTGAGCACCCGGTGCACGCTGCCGTCGGGGTCCAGCCGGTACAGCGCCGCGGCGCCCGGCGTCTGGTCGTAGGCCATCGAGCCGCACCAGAAGCGGCCGTCGGGGTCGCAGCCCCCCTCGTTCATGCGGACGCCGGGATCTGCCCACACCGGTTCCAGAGCGGTGAGCGCGCCGTCGGGGGCCTCCAGCGCGAAGCCGCGCTCGACGGCGATCACCGCGCCGCCCCCGCGGCGCGGGCGGACCGCCGCCGCGACCGCGCCGACGTGCCGGCGGGCGACCGCGCCGCCCTCGCCGACCGTGAGGACGTCACCGGCGAGCATGTCGACGCAGCGCAGCCCGCCCCACGCCGGCGACCACACCGGCCCCTCGCCGTGGTGGCAGACGGGACCGGTCAGCTGCTCGGCGCGCACCGGCTCAGCTCACCACCTCCTGGCCGGGCTCGCCCGGCAGGGGCGGCGGGTCCCAGCCGGCGGCCATCAGGGTGCTGAGCATGCGGGCGGCGGCCTCCACGACGGAGAGCTCCCGGGCGGCACTGCGCGGCTTCGCCCGGTAGGCGACCCCGCACAGGGTGCCGAACAGCTGCAGGTCGCGGGTGAGGAGCGGGATGCCGACGTAGGCGGCGATGTCCCGCAGCGGGCCAGTGGTGCGCGAGGCGTACTCGGGAACGGCGGCCGTCACCGTGGCCAGCCGGGGGGCGTTGCCCTCGATCATCTGGCGGCAGAAGCTGCGTTCCCAGGGCAGCTCCGTGCCGGGACGCACGGCGCGGTCGGGATGGGCCAGGAGGACGATCTGCCGGTCCTCCACCACCTGGGTGACCATCCAGACGTCCCAGCCGACGTGCTCGGCCAGGAAGGCGAGCGCGCCCTCCGCGGCCGCTCGCCAGTCCGGCCACGGGGCGACGTCTGCGATTCCTACCGGAACCATGTCGACCGGTATTCCCCGGACCGGTCCGGCCCAACCGCTCCGAACAGGGATCAGCGGGCTCCGGCGAGCCCGTCGTCGTCGGTCCGACCATCGCGCTCCAGCTGGGCTTCCTCCGCCTCGGCCTCCAGCCGGTGGGCCTCCCCGTCGACCTTCGCCGCGGCGTCGCCGTGGGACTCCCCGTACAGCTCCTCGGCGCGGCCGAAGAGCTCCTCGGCCTTCGCCTTCGCCTTGTCGAAGATGCTCATGGGTCCATCCTCGTGGGCGTGGTTCCCCGCGGCAAAGCGCGGTTCACCCCCCGGCGAAGGGTGGGAGCACGTCGACGACCGCGCCGGCGGGCAGCGGAGCGCTGCGGTCGCGCGGCTGGGCGCCGTCGACCAGGAACGAGCAGGCGGCGAGCACCCGCTCCAGCCGCTCGCCGTGCGCACCGGTGACCCGCACGACGAGCTCGTCCAGGGTGCCGGCCTCGCAGACTTCGGTGTCGACGCCCGCGGCGGCGCGGGCACCGGCGAAGTAGCGGACGGTGACGGTGGTTGCCCCCGGGGTGGTGGGGTGGGTGGGCAACTCAGCCCCCGATCGCCGACATGGGGCGGCTCGGCTGCAGGAAGCTCGGGTCGTCGATGCCGTGGCCGGGCAGCTTGCCCAGCGTGGCGATCCGCCAGCGGTCGGCCAGCTCGGCGTCGGTGGCGCCCTCGCGCAGCGCCGTCCGCAGGTCGGACTCCTCGCGGGCGAACAGGCAGTTGCGGACCTGCCCGTCGGCGGTGAGCCGGGTGCGGTCGCAGGCGCCGCAGAAGGACCGGGTGACCGAGGCGATGACGCCCACGGTGGCCGGCCCGCCGTCGACCAGCCAGCGCTCGGCCGGTGCGGACCCCCGCTCCTCGCTGTCCGGGGTGAGCGCGTGCGCCGCCGTCAGCCGCTCCAGGATGTCCTCGGCGGTGACCATGCGACCGCGGGTCCAGGCGTGGTGGGCGTCCAGCGGCATCTGCTCGATGAAGCGCAGTTCGTAGCCCTGCTCCAGGCAGAAGTCGAGCAGCGGGACGGCGTCGACGTCGTTGATCCCGTGGAGCAGCACGGCGTTGACCTTCACCGGCGTGAGCCCGGCGTCGCGCGCGGCGGCCAGCCCGGCGAGGACGTCGTCCAAGCGGTCGCGGTGGGTGAGCTGCCGGAAGCGCTCGCGGTCGAGGGTGTCCAGGCTGACGTTGATGCGGTCCAGCCCGGCCTCGGCGAGCGCGGGCGCCATGCGGGACAGCCCGATGGCGTTGGTGGTGAGGCTGACCTCGGGGCGCGGGCGGAGCGCCGTGGCGGCGGCGACGATCCCCACGAGGCCCGGCCGCAGCAGCGGCTCCCCCCCGGTGAAGCGCACCTCGCGGATGCCCAGGTGCTCCACCCCGATGCGCACGAGGCGGGTGACCTCCTCGTCGGTGAGCTGCTCGACCTTGGGCAGCCACTGCAGGCCCTCGGGCGGCATGCAGTACGTGCAGCGCAGGTTGCACCGGTCGGTCAGCGACACCCGCAGGTCGGTGGCGGTGCGGCCGTAGCGGTCGACGAGGCCGCCGGACCCGGCGGCCACCGCGCCCACGGCGCGGCGGACCGAGGGGTCGGGGAGGTCGGCGCCGGTCATGGGCCGAATGTAGCCGCGACGGGCGACACGTGGCTGCCCGGAAGTGCGCGGATGCCACCGGGGTGACGTTGCTACCGTGCCCTCGCCACCCGAGAGACCGGCGGAGGACGTCCCGCACTCGCCCGTGGCCAGGAAGCGCGAGAGAACCGTGTCGGCCCGCACCGTCTTCAGCCCCTACAGCCGCCTGTTCGCCGTGCCCGGTTCCGTGGCCTTCTCGCTGGCCGGGTGGGTGGGACGGCTCCCCGCACCCATGCTCGGCCTGGGTGCGGTGCTGCTGGTCTCGCGGGAGACCGGCAGCTACGGCCTCGCCGGCGCCGTCTCCGGCGCCCTCGCCCTCAGCTACGGCATCGCCGGACCGCAGTGGGCGCGGGCCATGGACCGCCGCGGCCAGGGGCCGGTGCTCCGCCTGGCGATGACCGTCTTCGTCCTCTCGGGTGCTGCGTTCGTCGCCGCCGTGGTGAGCGGGGCGCCCCGCTGGAGCTGGTTCCTGCTCGCGGCGGCGGTCGGGGGCAGCAGCCCCAACATCGGTTCGCTGGTGCGCGCGCGGTGGGCCGCGGCGCTCGACCCCGCCGGCCGGCAGACGGCCTTCGCCTTCGAGGCGGTCGTCGACGAGGTGGTCTTCGTCGTCGGCCCGCCGCTGGTGACCCTCCTGGCCACGCTCGTCGCCCCGCCCGTGGGCTTCCTCACCGGCGTCGTCCTGGGCGCGGTCGGCGGGCTCTGGCTGGCCGGGCTGCGCGGCACGGACCCGCCACCGCACCCCGTCGCCGGGTCGTCGGCCGCGCGCTGGTGGGCGGTGCTGACGCCGACCCTGCTGGTCGTCACCGCCACCTATCTGGCGTTGGGCACCGTGTTCGGCGCGATCGACGTCGTCGTGGTGGGCTTCGCCGAGGCCGAGGGGGCGCCGGCGCTCTCCGGGCTCGCGCTGGCCGTCTTCGCCGCGGGGAGCCTGGTGGCCGGCCTGGTCTACGGCCTCGCGCGCCTGCCGGGCACGCTGGCCACGCGGTTCGTGGCGACGGCGGTGGCCTTCGGGTTGGCCGCCCAGCTGCTCTGGGGCGTCGGATCGCTCGCCCTGCTCGTCGGCGGGGGCTTCCTCGCCGGGTTGACCATCGCGCCGGTGCTGGTCTCGGGCACCTCGCTGGTGGAGTCCCGCACGGCGCCCGGCCTGCTCACCGAGTCGCTGGCCTGGACCATCTCCGGCCTCACGCTCGGCGTCACCATCGGCTCGGCGGCGGCGGGTGCCGCGGTGGACGCCTGGGGTGCCGAGACGGCGTTCGCCGTGCCCGCGGTCGCCGCCGCCTTCGTCGCGCTCCTCGGGCTGGCCGGAGCCGCGCTGGTCGGCGACCGGCCGGCACGCGCCGACCCGGTTGAGGACCGCACCGCCGGGTAGGCGGGGGACGGGCCGATCGCGCACGACCGACCGTGCGGCTCGCGGCCCTCCCCCGAACCGGAAGGATCAGCCTGTGGCTCAGCCACCCACCCACGGAGTGCCGACCCTCGCACTGAACAACGGCGTCGAGATCCCGCAGCTGGGGTTCGGCGTCTACCAGGTGCCGCCCGAGGAGACCGCGGAGACCGTCGCGGCCGCCCTCGAGGTCGGCTACCGGCACATCGACACCGCCGAGATGTACGGCAACGAGAAGGGTGTCGGTGAGGCCGTCGCCCGCTCCGGCATCGACCGCGGCGAGATCTTCGTGACCAGCAAGCTGAACAACGGCTTCCACCGCCGGGACGACGCGCTGCGCGCCTTCGACCAGACGCTCGCCGACCTCGGCTTCGACCAGCTCGACCTGTTCCTCATCCACTGGCCGCTGCCGGGCATCGACGTCGACTACGTCGAGACCTGGAAGGCCATGGAGGAGATCTACCGCGACGGTCGCTGCCGGGCGATCGGCGTCTCCAACTTCAAGCCGCACCACCTGCGGCGGCTCTTCGACGAGACCGAGGTCGTCCCGGCCGTCAACCAGATCGAGGTCCACCCCTACCTGGCGCAGGACGACGTCCGCGCGTTCGACGCCGAGCACGAGATCGTGACCGAGGCGTGGTCGCCGATCGCCCAGGGGAAGGTGCTGGGCGACCCGGCCATCACCGCGATCGCCGAGCGCCTGGGCCGGACCCCGGCGCAGGTGGTGCTCCGCTGGCACGTGCAGCGCGGCGACGTCGTCTTCCCGAAGTCCTCCTCCCGGGAGCGCATGGCGGAGAACTTCGCGCTGTTCGACTTCGAGCTGGGTCGGGAGGACATGGCCACGCTGACCGGCCTGGACCGCGGCGAGCGGACCGGCCCCGACCCGGACACCTTCAACTACATCCCGGGCTGAGCCGGCCGGCCCGGCTCACCACATGGTCCTGGCTCAGCGCACGGGGTCCTGGCTCACCGTCGACCGTGAGCCAGGACCCCTGGTGATCAGTGCACCTGGTCGTGGCGAGGTCAGTCGGTGGTGACGAAGTCGATGAGCTCCTCGACCCGGCCGATGAGGGCGGGCTCCAGGTCGGTCCAGGTGCGCACGCGCGCGAGGATGCGCTGGGCCCACACGTAGCCGGTGTCGTCCTCCCAGCCCAGCCGGCGGCAGACGCCGGTCTTCCAGTCCTCGCCCTTCGGGACGGTCGGCCACGCCCTGATCCCGACGACGGAGGGCTTCACTGCCTGCCAGATGTCGATGAAGGGGTGGCCGACCACCAGCGCGTGGTCGCCGGTGATCCGCGCGGCGATGCGCGACTCCTTGGAGCCGCTCACGAGGTGGTCCACGAGGACGCCGAGCCGCCGGCCCGACGCCGGGCGGAAGTCGCGCACGATGCCCGGGAGGTCGTCGACGCCGTGCAGCGGCTCCACGACGACGCCCTCGATGCGCAGGTCGTGGCCCCAGACCTTCTCGACCAGCTCCGCGTCGTGCTTGCCCTCCACGTAGATGCGCCCCTCGCGGGCCACCCGGGCCCGGGCGTCGGCGACGTAGGTCGACCCCGAGGCGCTCCGGGCCGGGCCCGCCGGAGCGACCGGCTTCGGCCGGACCAGCACCACGGGGCGGCCGTCCACCCAGAACCCCGGCCCCAGGGGGTAGCCCCGCGTGCGGCCGAAGCGGTCCTCGAGGTGGACGACGTCCTTCTCGCACCGGACCACGGCGCCGACGAAGCCGGTGCTCGGGTCCTCCACCACGAGATCGCGCTCGGCCTCGACCTGCGGCACCGGCTTCTTGACCGTGCGGGGGTGGACCAGGTCGTCGTAGGGCGAACGCGGAGGCACGCGACGACGCTAGGCAGAACCGGCGCGGGGTCGTGGACGACGCGCCGAGCGGCTGTAGCGGACCGATCCTGCACGACACGCCCGGGCAGCCCCGGATGACGCTGGGTGACGGAAACTGGATCGGTTGACCGGTGTGCCCGTCCTTCCCGGCGCACACCGGCAGCACCCGGTGTGACCTGCGCCGATTGCCGATCCCCGGCGGCCCGACGTGCTCCGGCGGGTGCGGCCCCGGCGCGGGAACTGCCCGGCGCGCCTGTTGATCTCGATCGGGTCGTTTCGCGGCGAGCGTGCCGGTCACCCATCGGAGGGACGAACGTCCCCGAGCTCAGATAGGAGCGACAACGACGATGATCGGCACCGAGACCATCAGCCGAGTGATCGGCCAGGACGTCTACGACACCGAGGGTCAGAAGATCGGGTCGGCCTCCGAGGTCTACCTCGACGACGAGACCGGTCAGCCGGAGTGGGTGACCGTCCGCACGGGTCTGTTCGGGACCAAGGAGTCCTTCGTCCCCATCCGGGACGCCGACCTGACCGACGACGGCGTCCGCGTAGCGGTCACCAAGGACCGCGTCAAGGACGCGCCCAAGATCGACACCGACGGTCACCTCTCCCCGCAGGAGGAGGAGGAGCTGTACCGGTACTACGGCCTGGGCAGCGGGACGACCGGCCGCACCGAGACCGTGACGACGACCGAGACCACGGGCGTGGCCGGGACCGCCGGGACCGCCGGGATGGTCGGCACCGACCGCACCGACACCGACCGCACCGACACCGGGTACACCGGCACGGACGCCCGCGGCACCGTGGGCCACGACACCTCGGGCCCGACCACCGACGACGCCATGACCCGCTCCGAGGAGCGGCTGGACGTCGGCACCCGGTCCGAGGAGGTCGGCCGCGCCCGGCTGCGCAAGTACGTCGTGAGCGAGAACGTCAGCGAGACCGTCCCCGTGTCGCACGAGGAGGTCCGCGTCGAGCGCGAGCCGATCACGGACGCCAACGTCGGCAACGCCATGGACGGGCCGGCGATCAGCGAGGAGGAGCACGAGGTGACCCTCCGCGGCGAGAAGCCGGTCGTCGCCAAGGAGGCCGTGCCGGTCGAGCGCGTCCGCCTGGACAAGGAGACCGTCACCGACGAGGTGCGCGTCGACGAGACCCTCCGCAAGGAGGAGATCGAGGTCGACGGCGCGGACGACACCAACCGGCGCATGTGAGCGCTCCCGGCCACCGGCCGGGACCCTGACGCGCGGCGGCCGACCGAGACCAGACTCCGGTCGGCCGCCGCCGCCGCGCGCCGGGACGGTCAGTCGGCCAGGCAGGCCGTCAGGGCGCCGACCATCAACGGGACGTCGCGGGCCGAGGCCAGCTCGCGGCAGGAGTGCATGGCGAGCATCGGGGCGCCGACGTCCACCGTGGCGACGCCCAGCCGGGTCGCCGTCAGCGGCCCGATGGTGCTGCCGCACGGCAGGTCCGCCCGGGTGACGAAGGTCTGCACGGGCACCCCGGCCTCGTCGCAGCGCTCGGTGAACCAGCCGCCCGACGCCGCATCGGTGGCGTAGGCCTGGTTGGCGTTCACCTTCACCACCGGTCCGCCACCGAGCTCCGGCCGGTGCGCGGGCTCGTGCCGCTCGGCGCGGGTCGGGTGCACGGCGTGGGCCATGTCGGCCGACACCAGCACCGAGCGGGCCAGCGCCCGCTGCGCGGCCTGCGGGTCACCGGGATCGCTCGCGGCGGCCAGCCGGCGGACGACGTCCTCGAGGAAGCTGCCGCGGGCGCCGGACATCGAGCCGCTGCCCACCTCCTCGTGGTCGTTGCAGACCAGCACCTGCGTGCGCGCCCCGGCGGGTGCGCCCAGCAGCGCGAGCAACCCGGAGTGGCAGCAGGCGAGGTCGTCGAGCCGCGGTGCGGCCACCCATGTGCCGTCCGCGCCGGCGCGCGCCGAGGGTTGGGTGTCGGCCAGCACCAGGTCGGTGC
Organism: Blastococcus sp. SYSU DS0533; assembly: GCF_054050775.1. NCBI lineage: Bacteria > Bacillati > Actinomycetota > Actinomycetes > Geodermatophilales > Geodermatophilaceae > Blastococcus > Blastococcus sp. SYSU DS0533. The sequence goes on from NZ_JBJGZZ010000018.1 coordinate 52,241, forward strand.
CGACGACGTCGCGTACATCCACCCCCGCGGCGTCGGCCAGCGCCTCCGCCAGGCCCGGGCCCGTCCCGAGGTCGCGGTCCCACACCGGGACGAGGTGCTGCTGCGGGTCGAGGGTCAGCCCCTCCCGGACGCTGCGGTCGAGGTGGATGGCCAGCGAGGGCAGCCGCAGCGGGGCGCCCGGCAGCCGGACGAGGGTGGTGCGCCCGCCACGGAGCACCAGCCGGCCGGCCACGGTGAGCTCGCGGTCCAGCCAGGTGTGCCAGAGGCCGCCGCCGTAGGGCTCCACGCCGACGAGGCGGTAGCCGGACTGCCGCACCTCCCAGCGCGGGCGGACCTTGAACGTCGGCGAGTCGGTGTGCGCGCCGACCAGCCGCATCCCGGTCTCGGCGAGCGGGCCGCTGCCCAGGCGGAAGGCGATCACGCTGCCGTGCCGGACGACGAAGTGGCGGCCACCGGGGGACGGTGCCCAGGCGTCGCCCTCCGCGAGCTCGGTGAAGCCGGCGGCGCGGAGCCGGCGGACCAGCTCGGCGACCGCGTGGGCGGGGGACGGCGAGGCGTCGACGAAGGCGCGCAGGTCGTCGCCCAGGGCGAGCGGTTCGGGAGCGGCGTTCGGCATGCGGTCATCGTGCCCGACGCCTCGGGGCGGTGCGGGCGCGGTCGCCGGTGGCCAGGTGGGATGCTGCTGCGCGTGAGCGAGCGCACGGTGCCCGGGAGCCCCGACGATCTGGCGGCCGCGCTGGAGGCCACCGGCTACCTCGCCGACGAGGGGCTGGCCACCGCCGCCCACCTGGCGCTGGCCATGCACCGGCCGCTGTTCCTCGAGGGCGAGGCAGGCGTCGGGAAGACCGCGCTGGCGCAGGCCCTGGCGCAGATCACCGACCGGCCGCTCTACCGGCTGCAGTGCTACGAGGGGCTGGAGGCCAGCCAGGCTCTCTACGACTGGGACTTCGGGCGCCAGCTGCTGCACCTGCGCGCCGCCGAAGCCGCGCACGCCGCCGACGACCCCGCCCGGCTGGAGGCGTCCCTCTACGACCGCCGCTTCCTCCTCGCCCGCCCGCTGCTCCAGGCGCTCGAGGACGCGCCGAGCGTCCTGCTGGTCGACGAGGTGGACCGCGCGGACGACGAGTTCGAGGCGTTCCTGCTGGAGGTCCTCTCCGACTTCACGATCTCCATCCCCGAGCTCGGCACCGTGCGGGCCGAGGTCCCGCCGCTGGTCGTCCTCACCTCCAACCGCACCCGGGAGGTGCACGACGCCCTCAAGCGCCGCTGCCTCTACCACTGGCTCGCGCACCCCGACTTCGACCGGGAGGTGGCGATCCTGCGCCGCCGGCTGCCGCAGGTCACCGACCAGCTGGCCCGCCAGGTCGCCCGGGCGACGGCGACGCTGCGCACCCTCGACCTGCTCAAGCCGCCCGGGGTGGCCGAGGCCATGGACTGGGCGACCGCGCTGCACACCCTCGGCGCGCGCGACCTGGACCCCGACCTGGCGGCCCGGACCCTCGGCGCGGTGCTCAAGTACCGCGAGGACACCGAGCGGGTGCGTTCGCTGTCCCCGGAGGCGCTGCTCGGTGGCTGAGCGGGACGTCGTCGACACCGTGCTGGGTTTCGCCCGGACGCTGCGGCACGCGGGCGTGACCGCCTCCCCGGACCGGGTCCAGGCCATGCTCGCCGCCCTCGGCCACCTCGACGTCCTGCGGCCGTCGGCGGTCTACTGGGCCGGCCGGCTGACCCTCTGCGCCGGGCCCGACGACCTCGACCGCTACGACACCGCGTTCCTGGCCTGGTTCTCGGGCCGCCGCCCACGTCCCGCCCCCGCGGCGGCGCAGGTGCGGCCGCGGCTGGCCGCCAGCGCCCCGCTGGACGCCGGGACCGGTGAGGGCGACGAGGACCCCGACGCCCCCGACCTCGCGGCCCGGGCCAGCGCGGACGAGGTGCTGCGGCACCGCGACGTCGCCGGGCTGACCGACGCCGAGCGGGCCCACCTGCGGCGGCTGTTCGGGCTGCTGGTCCCGGCCGCGCCGATGCGCCCCGCCCGGCGGCGCCGGCCGGCCGCCCACGGCTCGGTGCACCCCGCCCGCACCGTGCGGCGGGCGCTGCGCGACGGCGGGGAGGTCAGCCGCCTGGTGCACCGACGGGCGCGGCCCCGCCCCCGGCGGGTGGTGCTGCTGGTCGACGTCTCGGGGTCGATGACCCCCTACGCCGACGCGCTGCTGCGGTTCGCGCACGCGGCGGTCCGGGCCCGGCCGGCGTCCACCGAGGTGTTCACCATCGGCACCCGGCTCACCCGGGTCACCCGTGAGCTGCGGCTCCGCGATCCCGACCGGGCGCTGGCCGCAGGGGGCGAGGCGATCCCCGACTGGTCGGGCGGCACGCGGCTGGGCGAGGTGCTCAAGGCGTTCCTCGACCGCTGGGGTCAGCGCGGCACCGCGCGCGGAGCGGTCGTGGTCCTCTGCAGCGACGGCTGGGAGCGGGGGGACACCGCGCTGCTGGCCGAGCAGATGGCGCGGCTCAAGCGGCTGGCGCACACCGTGGTGTGGGTCAACCCGCACAAGGGCCGTCTGGGGTACGAACCCCTCACCGGCGGGATGCAGGCCGCCCTGCCGTCGGTCGACCACTTCGTGGCCGGGCACAGCATGGCCGCGTTCGAGGAGCTGTCAGGAGTGATAGCCAATGCGTGATGTCCTCGACGACCTCGTCGGCTGGTGGCAGGCGGGGGAGACGGTCGGCGTGGGCACGGTGGTGGGCACCTGGCGCTCGGCGCCGCGGCCGGCCGGTGCCTCGATGCTGGTGGGGCCCGACGGCACGGCGGTCGGCAGCGTCTCGGGCGGCTGCGTCGAGGGCGCGGTGTACGAGGAGGCCAAGGACGCCGTCGAGACCGGCGAGCCGGTTCTGCGCCGCTACGGCGTCAGCGACGACGACGCCTTCGCCGTCGGGTTGACCTGCGGCGGCATCCTCGACGTCTTCGTCGAGCCCGTGTCCCGCGAGTCCTTCCCCGAGCTCGGCGAGGTCGCCGACTCGGTGGGCCGGCACGAGCCGGTCGCCGTCGTCACCGTGGTCGCGGGGCCGGACGACCGGCTGGGCCGCCGGCTGGTGCTCTGGCCGGACCGCGCCTCCGGCACGCTGGGCTCGCAGCGGCTCGACGACGCCGTCGCCGACGACGCCCGCGGCATGCTGGCCGCCGGCCGCACCGGCCTGCTGCACGTAGGCCACGACGGCGAGCGGCGCGGCGACGACCTGACCCTGTTCGTCAACTCCTTCGCCCCGGCGGCCCGGATGGTCGTCTTCGGGGCCATCGACTTCGCCGCCGCCGTCGCCCGGGTCGGGGCGTTCCTCGGCTACCGGGTGACCGTCTGCGACGCCCGGCCGGTGTTCGCGACGCCGAAGCGCTTCCCGGAGGCGCACGAGGTCGTCGTCGAGTGGCCGCACCGCTACCTGCAGGCGGAGGTGGACGCGGGGCGGATCGACGAGCGCACCGTGCTCTGCGTGCTCACCCACGACCCCAAGTTCGACGTGCCGCTGCTGGAGGTCGCGCTGCGCACCCCGGTCGCCTACGTCGGGGCCATGGGCTCGCGGCGGACGCACGACGAGCGCCTCGCCCGGCTGCGCGAGGCCGGGCTGACTGGCGACGAGCTCGCCCGGCTCGCGTCCCCGATCGGCCTGGACCTCGGTGCGCGGACCCCGGAGGAGACGGCGGTGTCGATCGCCGCGGAGATCATCCAGGGCCGGTGGGGCGGCACCGGCCGGCGGCTGGCGGAGGTCGAGGGACCCATCCACGAGACGGCGGACCGCTGAGGCACCGGTACGACGTCGAGGTGGTCGGGCTGCTCGCCTCGCCGGTGCACCGGTACGACGGCCGGCCGGGGACGGCGGTGCCCGGGCAGGCGGCCGACCGGCGGGAGCGGCTGGAGGTCCGGGGCGGCGTCGGCATCGTCGGCGACCGCTACGCCGGGAGGCCCGCCCACCGCGACGCGCAGGTGACCCTGCTGGCGGTGGAGTCGCTCGACGAGCTCGCCGCCGAGCTGGGCGCCGGGCCGTTCGACCCGCTGCTGGCGCGGCGGAACGTGGTGCTGCGCGGCGCGGAGGTCGAGGCGTTGAGGGGGCGGGAATTCACCCTCGACTGCGGCGAGGGGCCGGTGCTGCTGGGTGGCGGGCGGGCGGCCAACCCGTGCGCCTGGATGGACCTGGTGCTGGCGCCGGGCGCCCACCGCGGGCTGCGGGGTCGCGGGGGCGTGCGCTGCGCGGCGCTCTCCGACGGCGTGCTGAGGCCGGGTCCTGCCGTGCTGCGGAGCCCGGTGCCGCTGGACCCCGCGGCCGCGGGGCGGGCCCGGCCGCTGCTCCCCCGGCGGCGGGCGCCCTGAGCGGTGGGCGCGCCGGCCCCGGTGCGCGCCGCTGGGCCGCCGCCCTGCACGATGGCGCCCGGTGGGGCCGACCGGTGCCGCTGGACACGAGGGGGACCATGCGCATCCGACGTCTGGCCACGGTGGGCACCGCCCTCCTGCTGCTCGCGGGCTGCGGCGGCTCCGAGGACGCCGGCACCGCGGCGCCGGCCACCTCCACCGCCGCCGAGGGCCGGAGCTCGCTGGCCGACCAGGACGCCGCGGGAGTGGTCGACACCGCCTTCAGCGCCCTCGAGGCGGCCGGCGCCGCGCACGTCGTCGGCTCGATGCAGGAGAGCGGCTCGACCCAGGAGCTCGATCTGCAGCTCCAGGGTGAGGACGCCCAGGGCACCATCACGACGGACGGCACCCCCGTCGAGCTGGTCTACACCGCCGGGAGCGCCTACGTCCGGGCCCCGGCCGACTTCTGGGCCTCCTTCGGCATGCCCGCCGAGTTCGCCGGGCAGCTCGAGGGCCAGTGGGTGCTCATGCCGGAGGAGGCGGCGGGCTCGTTCAGCACGCTCACCCTCTCCGGGCTCCTGGAGGAGCTCCGTGCCTCCGGTGGGGGCGGGATCACCGGTGAGGTCACCACCGAGGAGCTGGACGGCGAGCCCGTCGTCGTCGTCACGCAGGACGACGGCAGCACGCTCACCGTCGCCGACGACGAGGACGCCCCGTACCCGCTGCTGATCGAGGACAAGGGCGACGCCCCGGCCACGGTGGAGTTCAGCGCGTTCGGCGAGACCGTCGAGATCACGGCGCCGGACAACCCCGTGGACCTGAACACCCTCGGCGGCTGATCTGCCGTAGCGTCCGGCTGGTGAGCGAGGGTCTGCCGGTCATCGGGCTGCGGCGGGAGCGCGAGGTGCTCACCGTCGCGCTGCAGACCCACCGGCACGTCGTGCTGGAGGGGCCGCCCGGCACGGGCAAGTCCACCTTGCTGCGGGCGGTCGCCGGTGAGGTGGGCCGCGACGTCGTCTTCGTCGAGGGCAACGCCGAGCTCACCCCCGCCCGGCTGGTCGGCTCCTACGACCCGGCGGCGGTGATGGCCGAGGGCTACGTGCCGGGCAGCTTCACCGACGGCCCGCTGCTCACCGCGATGCGCGGCTCGGGCCTGCTGTACCTGGAGGAGCTCAACCGCATCCCGGAGGAGACGCTCAACGTCCTCATCACGGTGCTGACCGAGGGCGAGATCGCCGTCCCCCGGCTGGGCACGGTGCGTGCGGCGGCGGGCTTCCGGCTGATCGCGGCGATGAACCCGTTCGACGCGATCGGCACCGCGCGGGTGGGGCAGGCGATCGCCGACCGCATGTGCCGGGTGGTCCTCGGCTACCAGGACGAGGTCGCCGAGCGGGAGATCGTCGCCTCGGTGACGGGCGCACGGCCCCGGCCGGTCGCCCTGGCGGTGGCGCTCGTGCGGGCCACCCGCGGGCACCGTGACCTGCGCACCGGCTCCTCCGTGCGGGGGGCGATCGACCTGGTGCTGCTGCTCGACGGCCTGCTGCGGCTCCGTGGCCTGGCCGGGCTGGAGGACGACGGTGCCCGCGAGGCGGCGCGGGACGCCCTGCACGCGGCGCTCTCCGGCCGGATCCGGGTGACCGAGGGCGTGGAGCGGACCCCGGAGGCGGTGCTCGACGGAATCCTGGACCAGGTGTGGCCGGCCCACGCCGGGCCACCCCCGGACCCGTCGCCCGGGGCGCCGCCGTCGCCCGCCGGGGACGGCCCGGGAAAAGCGGGGGGCCTGCCGCCTGAGGCGGCGGGCCCGGACAGCGGGGGTGCCCGGCGTGAGCGGCCGGCCCGGCGGGGCCCGCGGCAGACCGCGCGGCGCGAGCTGCAGCTGCGGCACGCCGCCTTCGACGAGGTCAGCCCCGAGGTGGGCGAGCTCGACGAGGAGGCGTTCGCCGGGCTGATGGGCGCCGACCCCGACGCGGCGGCGGCGCTGCTCGCCGATCTCGCGACGGCCACCGACCGCGAGCTCCGGGCGGCCGCGCGCCGGCTGGCGGCCCGGGTGTTCGTGCAGGTGGGCCGGGTGGGTGCTGCGCGGGCGCGCGGCACCCGGCGGCTGGTCACCGCGCGCGGCGGGGACGGCGAGCTGGACCTGGACCGCACGCTGGAGCGCTGGAGCGGGCCGTGGCCGCCGGCTCCGGAGGACGTCGCGACGCGGCGGTGGACCGGTTCCCGCCGGGCGGTGTGCCTGGTGGTCGACCGGTCGGGCTCGATGAGCGGGCTGGGGGTGGCGATCGCCGCGGTCGCCGCCGCCGGCGTCGTCCTGGCGGCCGGGGAGCGGCTGGGGACCAGCGTGCTCGCCTTCGCCGACCGGGTGGAGGTGCTGCAGCAGCACGGGCGGCACCGCTCGGCGGAGGACCTCGTGCTGGCGCTGGTGGGCCTGCGGGGGCACGGCACCACCGACCTCGCGGCGGCGCTCCGGGCGGCGACGGCGCAGCTGCGGACGGCCCCGCACGCCGACGAGCGGCTCGTCGTCCTGCTGTCGGACTGCCTGGCCACTGCCGGGGACGACGCCGCCTCGGCGCTGGGCGGCATCGACCGGCTCGACGTCCTGTGCCCGCTGCCCGGGGGGACGGCGGAGGAGGAGGCGCTGGCGGCGTCGCGGGCGCTGGCGGCCCGCGGTGGGGGGTCGGTCGCACCGGTGCGCTCGCTGGTCGACCTGGGCCCGGCGCTCAGCCGGCTGCTGGGATAGCGGACCCTCCGGCTCGACGTCCGACGAGCGGAGGCCGCCGCGGGGCCGGTGCCCGCGGGGAGCACGACGCGGGCGGGGACGAGCGTCTCCGGCGCAGTCCGTCTCTGCCCACCGCGAGTGGGCAGAGACGGACTGCCGCGGGAGGAAGCCCTACGGGGACCGGTCGCCCCGCGGGCTCAGCGGTCGGCGTCGCTGTAGACGATCATCCCGCGGATGTTCTTGCCGTCCCGCATGTCCTGGTAGCCCTGGTTGATGTCCTCGAGGGCGTACCTGGTGGTCACCAGCTCATCGAGCTTGAGCTGGCCCTCCTGGTAGAGCGAGAGCAGCTCGGGGATGGCGTTGCGCGGGGCGAGGCCACCGAAGATCGCTCCCTGCAGGTCCTTCTGCAGCAGCGTGAGCTCGAACAGGCTGAGCTTGACGTCGACGTTGGCTGCGTTGCCCATGCCGGTGACGACGGCCCGCCCGCCCTTGCCGGTGACGCTGAGGGCGGCGGCGATGTCCTCGCCCTGGATGTCGCCGACGGTGATGATCGTCTTCTCCGCCATGCGGCCCCAGGTCAGCTCGTTGATCGCCGGGGTGGCCTCCTCGATGTCCGCGAAGGCGTGGGTGGCGCCCATCTGCATGGCCCACTCGCGCTTCTGCGCGACCGGCTCGATCACCATGACCCGTTTCGCGCCTGCTGCCGCGGCGCCCTGCACGGCGTTCATCCCGACGCCGCCGACGCCCATGACGACGACGTTCTCGCCCGGCCGGACGTCGGCGACCGTGGTAGCCGATCCCCAGCCGGTGGTGACGCCGCAGCCGACGAGGGCGGCGACCTCGAGCGGGATGTCGGGCTCGATCTTCACGACCGAGGCCTGGTGCACCGTCATGTACGGGGAGAAGGTGCCGAGCAGGCACATCGGGATGACGTCCTTGCCGCGGGCCTGGACCCGGTAGCTGCCGTCGGAGATCGACGTGCCGGCCAGCAGGTTGGCGCCGAGGTCGCAGAGGTTCTGCTGCCCGCGCGAGCACGGCGGGCAGGTGCCGCACGCCGGGATGAAGGCGGTGACGACGTGGTCGCCCTCCTCCAGCCCGGTGACGCCGGGGCCGACCTTGGTGACGACGCCCGAGCCCTCGTGGCCACCGATGACCGGGTAGGACGCCACCGGGGTGCCGCCGGTGACCAGGTGCTCGTCGCTGTGGCACAGCCCCGAGGCCGCGAGCTGGACCTGGACCTCGCCCTCCCGCGGATCACCGAGGTCGATCTCCTCGATCGACCACTCCTCGCCCACGCCCCACAGGATCGCGCCCTTGGTCTTCACCCGGCAGTTCCTTCCGTCGACCCGCGTCGTCGCGGGTGGCTGCGCACACGTCGGATCGGCGTGTGCAGTGCATCACAGACTGCTGAGCGGCTGCCCGCCGCGTCAAGGCACTCGGTGCCGCGTGCAACGTGCTGCACCTCCGCGGCGCGCCGTCGGACAGACTGGCGCCGTGACGGGCGGGCCGGTGGTCGTGGTGGGTGCCGGCCCCGTGGGGCTGACCGCGGCGCTGCTGCTGGCCCGCCGCGGGCTGGCCGTCGTCGTCCTCGAGCGGCACCCCGCGCCCTACCCGCTGCCGCGCGCGGTGCACCTGGACGACGAGGTGTTCCGGGCGCTGCAGGCGGCCGGCGTGGCCGACGACGTCGCCACGCGGTGCCGTCCGATGGCCGGGTTGCGGCTCCTGGACGGCGCGCACCGCGTGCTCGCCGAGTTCCGCCGGGCCCCGGACGCCGGTGCGCACGGCTGGCCGCAGGGCTCGTTCGTCCACCAGCCGGACCTGGAGGAGGTGCTGGCCGCCGCCGCGGCGGCGGCGCCCGGCATCGAGGTGCGCCGCGGCTGCGAGGTGACCGGCCTGGCGCAGGACCGCGGCGGGGTGACCGTGCAGCTGACCGAGCGGTCGACGGGGGTGGAACGGTCCGTCCGCGCGGCGGCGGTGCTGGGCTGCGACGGCGCCCACAGCACGGTGCGCGAGCTGATCGGCGCCCGGATGGTCGACCTCGGCCCGGCCGACCGGTGGCTGGTCGTCGACGCGCGGGCGCGGGCGCCGCTGCCCGTCTGGCCCGGCGTGCACCAGGTGTGCGACCCGCGCCGGGCGGCCACCTTCATGCCGGTCACCGGCGACCGCTACCGCTGGGAGTTCCGGCTCGCACCGGGGGAGACGGCCGAGGAGCTCTCCGCCCCGGAGCGGCTGGCCGCCCTGCTGGCGCCGGTCGCGCGCGCGGCCGACCTGGAGGTGCTGCGCGCGGTCGGGTACACCTTCCGCGCGCAGGTCGCCGACCGCTGGCGCGACGGGCGGGTGCTGCTGGCCGGCGACGCCGCCCACCTCACCCCGCCGTTCGTCGGCCAGGGCCTGGGCCTGGGGCTGCGCGACGTGCACCAGCTGGCGTGGAAGCTCGCCGCCGTCCTCCGCGGGGAGGCGCCGGACGCGCTGCTGGACACCTACCGCGCCGAGCGCGAGCCGCACGCCCGCGCGCTGATCCGGGTGGCCCTGCTGCTCGGCCGGCTCATGACCGGCGGTGGGCGTGGCGGCGCGGTGCTGCGGCGGGTCGTCCTGGCCGCTGTCCGCCGCATCCCCGCCGTCGCCCGGCTGGCCACCGACAGCCGCACCCCGCCGCTGCGCCGCGGCCCGCTGGTGGCGCGCCGGGGCCGCGCCGGCCGCCGGCTCGCCGGGACGCTCCTCCCGCAGCCGGACGTGCTCGTCGACGGCGCCGTCCGCCGGCTGGACGACGTCCTCGGCGACGGCTACGTCGAGATCACCGCGGACCTGCGGATCCGCCGGCCCGACGGGACCGCCGTGCCCGTCGAGGACCCGACCGGCACCCTCCGGCGCTGGCTGGGGAGAGCCGCGCTGGTGCGCGTCCGCCCCGACCGCATCGTCCGCTCGGTGCGGGTGTGAGCGCCCCTGCCGGCATACCGCCCCGCCCCCGGCCTCAGCCGCGGCCCGGCCGGCCGATGCCGATCGCGTAGAGCGTGCCGAGCACCGCGCCCGGCGGCAGGACGACGTAGAGCCACCACGGGTGGATCCCGCCCACGGTCGCCTCGAGGATCCCCCAGACGGCGAGGTTCACCAGGCCCAGGCAGAGCCAGACGATGGTGAGCACCTTCATCGCGGTGCCGGCGGCGTCCTCGCTGAACACCCGCCGCGGGCCGGGCGGCGGTGGTAGGGCCGGCAGGTCGGCTGTCACCCGGGCCAGGTCACCGCGGGTGCGCGACGCCCACACGGCCCGGACCCGCTCGTCGAACTCCGCGAGGTCGAGCTGGCCGGCGTCGTGGGCGCGCTGCAGCCCCGCCGCGACGGCCGCGCGCTCGGCGTCGGAGACGCGGAGGTCCTCGGACCGGACCGGCTCGCTCACGCGGGTCATCCTGGCAGGGCGACCGGCGGCCGTGGCCCCGACCTCCCGCGCCGGCGGGTCAGGCCTCGCGCCGCCGGCGGGCGGGCGAGGTGGCCAGCAGCGCGTTCTCCACGGCGGTGTCGCCCAGCGCCCGCTCGAAGCCCGGGGGGACGACGAGGTCGTCGCGGGACAGCTCGGAGACGTCCGCCCGGCCCAGGCCGACCATCGCCGAGCCGAGCCCGTCGCGCAGCAGGTCGAGCACGTTCTCCACGCCGGCCTGGCCGTTGGCCGCCAGGCCCCACAGGTAGGCCCGGCCGATCAAGACCGCCTTGGCGCCCAGCGCCAGCGCCTTGGCGACGTCGCCGCCGCGGCGGATGCCGCCGTCGAGCAGCACCTCGATCTGGTCACCCACCGCGTCGGCGACCGCGGGGAGGGCGCGGACCGAGGCCGGTGTCCCGTCGAGGTTGTTGCCACCGTGGTTGGAGACCGAGATGGCGGTGACGCCGGCGTCGACGGCGCGCTTGGCGTCGTCGACACGCATGACGCCCTTGAGCATGAACGGGCCGTCCCACTGCTCGCGCAGCCAGGCGACGTCCTCCCAGGTGGGCATCGGCGACTGCTGCCACATGCCGTAGGCGCCGAAGAAGGTCGGCGCCGGGTCGCCCGGCGTGGCCACCATGTTCGGGACCGTGAGGTCGGGGAGCTGGCGGGTGCGCGCGAAGTCGAGCAGCCAGCGCGGCTTGAGCGCCACCTGCGGGGCGTACCGGCGCACCGCCTGGAAGTCGACCTTCTCGGGGATGAAGGGGCTGCCCCAGTCGCGGCCGTAGGCGAAGGACCAGTCCAGCGTCGCGATCAGACCGACGGCACCGGCCCGCTTCGCGCGGTCCATCCGGGCGAGCATCTCCTCGCGGCTGCCCACCCAGTACACCTGGAAGAAGGTCTGCGGGTTGGCCGCCGTGACCTCCTCGATCGGCTTGCTGGCGAACGAGGAGAGCCCCATCGCCACCCCGCGGGCGGCGGCGGCGCGCGCCACGGCGACCTCCCCGTCGGGGTGCACGGCCTGCACGCCGGTCGGGCTGATCAGCACCGGCATCGACATCGGCTGGCCCATGACGGTGACGGCCGTGTTCCGCTCGTTGGCCAGCCCGGCGGTGTGCGGGGAGAAGCCGAGCTCGGCGAAGGCGGCGAGGTTGTCCTCGAGGGTCAGCCCGCGCTCGGAGCCGGCGACCAGCGCGCCGTACACGCCCTTGGGCAGCCGCTTCTTCGCCCGGCGCTGGGCCTCGGCGACCGACTCGAACCACGCGCTGGCCATGGGGTCTCCTTCGTCCGGCCCGGTCGACCGGGCGGTGGGCCGGCGCGGCGGCCGGTGGCACTGAGTGCCAGGCTATCGCCGCGGGTGAGACGGCGACCACACGGGTCGCCCCCGCGGGTCAGCCGCGGAGGTTGGGGAACCCCGCCGCCATCTCGTCGAACGCAAGGTGCAGGTGCCGGGTCAGGGGCGAGCCCGCCTCGGCGAGCCACGTCTCGAACGCCGTGGTGGCGGCGGCGCGCGTGGTCGCGGCGACCAGCCGTGGCAGCAGCCCGGTGGGCGCCCCGCCGGTCCGCGCCGCGACGTGCCGGGCGACCACGCGGTCGACCTCGGCGAAGCGGAGCTGGCTGTGCGCCAGGAGGGCCGGCTCGGTGAGGATCAGCCGCATCCGCTCCCGCAGCAGCGGCAGCTCGGCGTCCGGGTAGTCGTTGACCTCCACGTAGGCGGCGCAGACCGAGGTGAGGACCGGCTGGGCGGGGTCGGCTGCGGCGAGCAGCCGCTCGAGCCGGGCGACGTGGCCGGCGAAGTCGCCCCAGACGGCGTCGGCCTTGGTCGGGAAGTAGCGGAAGAACGTCCGGCGGCTGATGCCCGCGGAGTCGGCGACCTCGTCGCTGGTCACCTGCTCGAACCCGCGGGTGGTGAACAGGTCCAGCGCCGCGCGCTCCACGCGGGCACGCCCGTCGGGGACGATCGCCACCGCCCTCGTCTCCGCCACGCCGGCATTGTGCCCGCCGGCCGGGGGGGCAGAGCGGCGACCGACCCCGCTGTTGCTCCTGGCACCGGGTGTCACTAACGTCCGGCTCGTCCATGTGACCGCGTTCACGGAGGCCGACATGCCCGAGACCACCCCGACCGACGTCCCCGCCGCCGAGTTCCGGGCCCCCGAGGCCCCCGCGACCGAGGAGGCCCTCGTGGAGGAGTCGCTGGTCGAGGAGGTCTCCATCGACGGCATGTGCGGCGTCTACTGAGCCGACGGCCTGCGATGACCGCTCCGGCCGGTCCCCCGGTGACCGCCGTGTTCGACCCCGCGCTGCCCTGGCGGAAGGCCCGGTCGGTCGCGCTCCGGCCGGAGCCGTTCGGCGCGCTGGTCTACCACTTCGGCAACCGCAAGCTGTCGTTCCTGAAGTCCAGGACGCTGGTCGCCGTCGTCGAGGCGCTGGCCGACCACCCCAGCGCCGAGGCCGCCCTGACCGCGTGCGGCGTGCCCGACGCCCGGCGCGGCGCCTACGTGAAGGCGCTGGCCGACCTGGCCCGCTCCCAGATGATCGAGGTGCGCACATGACCGCCGTCCTGCCCCAGCGCCCCACCGGCGGGAGGCTCGTCGACCAGTTCGAGTACGGCCTGGACGCGCCGATCTGCCTGACCTGGGAGCTCACCTACGCCTGCAACCTGGCGTGCGTGCACTGCCTGTCCTCCTCCGGACGGCGGGATCCGCGCGAGCTCTCCACCGCCGAGGCCGAGGCGGTCATCGACGAGCTGCAGCGGATGCAGGTCTTCTACGTCAACGTCGGCGGCGGCGAGCCCACCGTCCGGCCGGACTTCTGGCACCTGCTCGACTACGCGATCGGCCACGACGTCGGCGTCAAGTTCTCCACCAACGGCGTGAAGCTGGACAAGGCGCGCGCCGCGCAGCTGGCGGCCACCGACTACGTCGACGTGCAGATCTCCCTGGACGGCGCGACCGCGGAGGTCAACGACCGGGTGCGCGGCACGGGCTCGTTCGCCACCGCGACCCGGGCCCTGGAGAACCTGGCCGAGGCCGGGATGAAGGACTTCAAGGTCTCGGTCGTCGTCACCCGCGAGAACGCAGGCCAGCTGGATGCGTTCAAGGCGCTCACCGACCGCTACGGCGCCCAGCTGCGGATCACCCGGCTGCGCCCGTCCGGCCGCGGGGCCGACGTGTGGGACCAGCTCCACCCGACGCAGGCCCAGCAGCGCGAGCTGTACTCCTGGCTGCTGGCCAACGGGGAGCAGGTGCTGACCGGCGACTCGTTCTTCCACCTGTCGGCGTTCGGGGAGGCGCTGCCGGGGCTGAACCTGTGCGGCGCCGGTCGCGTCGTCTGCCTCATCGACCCGGTGGGGGACGTCTACGCCTGCCCGTTCGCCATCCACGAGAACTTCCTCGCCGGCAACGTCCGCGACGAGGGCGGCTTCCAGCGGGTGTGGCAGACCTCCGACCTGTTCCAGGAGCTGCGCAGCCCGCAGACCGGCGGCGCCTGCACCAAGTGCGCGCACTTCGACGCCTGCCGGGGCGGGTGCATGGCGGCGAAGTTCTTCACCGGCCTCCCGCTGGACGGCCCCGACCCGGAGTGCGTGCAGGGCTACGGCGAGACGGCGCTGGCCGCCCGCGACGCCACGGCGGTGACGCCGCGGAGCCACCTGGACCACTCGCACACCGGGCCGGTCCGCGGGCAGCCCACGCTGCTCGGCATCCCCGCCGTCCCGAGCAAGATCTGCGACGAGTCTCCGCTGGTGGGCCTCGACCTGCGCTGAACCACCCGCTCGGAGGGGAAGGTCGCCCGGCCGCTCCAGCGCGGCGCGCGCTGCGCCGATGCCTTCGAGGTGATCAGCGCACTGCCTGCCCGGCTGCTCCGGGTCCTCCCGCAAGGCCGGCTCCTCCCGGAGCAGGTGTGGCAGCGGCGGCACCGCGCGATCGTCCGGCTGTGCCTGGCGGTCGCGGGGGCGCTGGTGCTGCTCGCCTGGCTGTGGGGGCACGGCCGGCCGGGTGCCGTCGCGGTGCTGCTGGCCGTGGCCGGTCCGCTGGTCGTGGAGCTCCTGCCCGCGGCCGGGCGGACGGCCCGCACGGCGGCGACGACGGGAAGCCTCCTGGCCTCCTGCCTATCGCTGGTGCACCTGTGGGGAGGCGTCACCGAGTCGCACTTCGCCTTCTTCGTCATGGTCGGCGTCGTCTCGCTGTACCAGGACTGGGTCCCCTACGGTCTGGCGTTCGTCGTGGTGGCCGCTCACCACGGGCTGGTCGGCACCGTCTTCCCCCACGAGGTCTTCGGCCACCACGGCCCCGGCGACCCGTGGCTGTGGGCAGCGGTGCACACGGCGTTCGTGCTGGCGGCGAGCGCGGTGCACCTGGCCGCCTGGCGGCTCAACGAGGACCAGGTGCTCAGCGACCCGCTCACCGGGCTGGCCAACCGCACGCTGCTCGAGGACATCACCCACCGGGTGCTCCAGCGCGGCGGCGCCCTGAGCGTGCTCTTCATCGACCTGGACGACTTCAAGGACGTCAACGACAGCCGGGGTCACGCCGCCGGCGACGTGCTGCTGCGCACCGTCGCGGAGCGGTTGCGTGGCTGCGTCCGCCCCGAGGACCTGGTCGCGCGCCTGGGCGGGGACGAGTTCGCCGTCGTCGTCCACGGCGGCGAGGACGTGGCCCGTGCCGTGGGCGAGCGGGTGCTGCTCTCCCTCGCCCTCCCCGTCCCGCTCGACCGCGGTGCCGCCACGGTGCACGCCAGCATCGGCATCGCGACCGCGTCCGGCGCCGACCGGCCCGACGCCGCGACGCTGCTGCACCGGGCGGACCTGGCCATGTACCTGGCCAAGTCCCGGGGCAAGAACCGGCTGGTCACCTACTCGGCCGGCCTGGGCGACGCCGCGCACCGCCGTGCCGCCCTCCAGCAGGACCTCGCCGCCGCGGTGGCCGGTGGCCAGCTGGCGGTCTTCTACCAGGCGACCGTCGCGCTCGCCGACGACCGCACCACCGGGTTCGAGGCGCTGGTGCGCTGGTACCACCCCGAGCACGGCACCGTCCCGCCTGCCGAGTTCATCCCCCTCGCCGAGGAGTCGGGGGCCGTCGTCGAGATCGGCCGCTGGGTGCTGCGGCAGGCCCTCCGGCAGGGGGCCGCGTGGTCGGCCGGGCACGGGGCGCCGCTGCGCATGGCGGTCAACCTCTCCCCGCGCCAGCTCGCCGAGACCGACGTCCGCGCAGACGTGGAGGCGGCCCTGGCCGAGAGCGGGTTCCCGGCGGGGCAGCTCACCCTGGAGGTCACCGAGGGCATGCTCGTCCGCGACGTCGACCGGACGGTGGGCCAGCTGGAGAGCCTGCGGGACCTGGGCGTGCGGATCGCGATCGACGACTTCGGCACCGGCTTCTCCGGGCTGTCCTACCTGCGCCGGCTCCCGGCGGACGTCCTCAAGATCGACCGCAGCTTCATCAACGACCTGGCCTCCGGCGGGGCGGCCACCACGCTGGTCAGCTCGATCGTGGAACTCGCCCGCAGCCTGGACCTCGACGTCGTCGCCGAAGGCGTGGAGACCGACGAGCAGCGCCTGGTGCTGCGGGCCATGGAGTGCGGCTCGGCCCAGGGTTACTTCTTCGCCCGCCCGGAGCCGGCCGAGCGCGCCGGCGCCCGGCTCGGCGCGCCGGTGCGCTAGAGGTCGACCTTCTCGTTCTCCCCGGCGTCGATCCGCTGGCCGGTGGCCTTGGCCTTGACGAAGCTGAAGGCGGTGGCCAGCCGCCCGCCCGGGCTGTCCCAGTACTCCGCCGAGTCCCCCTCGACCTTGATGAGGACGACGTCGGGGTCCTCGGGCCCGTTCGGGAACCACGCCTCGACGCCGCCGTTCCAGAGCTCCTTCTTCTTCGCGAGGTCGTCGACGACCCGGGCGTGGCCGGTCAGCGACACCCAGGTGCCGCCGGAGCCGATGCCCACGTTCACCTGGGGTGTCGCGGCGATGTGGGCGACCGGGTGGGAGCCGCGCTCGGCGTAGAACCACAGGTCGCCGTCGAACTCGACCTCCTGCAGCGTCATGGGGCGGCTGGTCAGCTTGCCGCCGGGGGCGATGGTGGTGAGGAAGCCGAAGCGCTCTCCCTTGATCAGCTCGGCGACCTTGCGGGTGTCCTCTGCGCTCATGCCCGGGCTCGTGCCCAGCAGGGCGTACCGCGACACCCGTCAGCGGCCGTCGAGGTACCGCCAGGCGCCGTCCTCGCGGGCGAACCGGCTGACCTCGTGCTGCTCGCCGTGCGCGCCGCCCTGCTCGTACCGCGCGACGAACTCGACGGTCCCCTCGGCGGCGAGCAGCCCACCGCCGGTGGTGGCGAGCACCTCCAGGCCGGTCCAGCGCACCGCGGGGTCCAGGTCGAGCGCCGGCGGCCGGGTCGCGGGGTGCCAGGTGCGCAGCAGGTAGCCCGCGTCGCCGACGGCGAAGGCGCTGTAGCGGGAGCGCATGAGCTGCTCGGCGGTCGCGGCGGGCGCCGAGCCGTCGTGGCGCGGGCCGCAGCAGTCCGCGTAGGGCAGGGCGGTCCCGCAGGGGCAGCGACGTGGGGGCACACCCGGATCCTGCCCGAGCCGCCGCCGCGGACGGGCGCACGAGGGCGACCTCACCGGCGCGGCGGCCACGGTGGAAACGCGCGTCGACCCGCTCGCGCGGATCTGCCAGCTCTTCACCAGCTCACCGAGGAGCTCGTGGAGGACGTCCTCGTGGAGGACGAGGTACCCGCGACCTGACCGGGGCCTAGGGTGCGGCGGTGACCTCCCTCGGCGCCGTCACCTGGCCGGAGCTGCCGGTGCGCCCGCTGCTGGTCGTCCCGCTGGGTGCGGTGGAGCAGCACGGCCCGCACCTGCCGCTGACGACGGACACCGCGGTCGCCACGGCGGTCGCGGACGGCGCCGTCGACCGGCTGCCCGGGGCGCTGCTGGCGCCGGCCCTGGCCTACGGCGCCAGCGGCGAGCACGAGGACTTCCCCGGCACGATCTCGCTGGGCACCGAGGCGCTCACCGGGCTGCTGGTCGAGTACGGGCGCTCGGCCTGCCGGTGGGCCGGACGGGTGCTGATCGTCAACGGGCACGGCGGGAACCTCGACGCGCTGCGGGCGGCGGTGCCGCGGGTGCGCGCGGAGGGGCGGGACGTGGCGTGGTTCCCGTGCGGCTTCCGGGGCGGCGACGCGCACGCCGGTCGCACCGAGACGTCGCTGATGTTGCACGTGGAACCGGATCAGGTCCGGCGAGATCGGGCCGTGACCGGCGAGACCACGCCGATCGGCGCGCTGCTGCCCCGCCTGCGGGCCGAGGGCGTGCGGGCCGTGAGCCCCACCGGCGTCCTCGGTGACCCGGCCGGCGCCGGCGCCGGGGAGGGTGCGCGGCTGCTCGACGGGCTGGTCGACCGGATCACCGCAGCCGTCGCCACCTGGCGCATCGACGAGACGGGGCGGCTCAGGGAGTGATCCCGGAACCGCCCCGCGTCGGAGAGGGGAGCGCGGTCAGCTCAGCGCGTCGGCGAACAGCGGCACGGTCCGGTCGACGGCGTACAGCAGACCCGGGGCCGAGGCGCTGGAGAAGGCGTTGAGCACCGTCAGGTCGTCCAGGACGACGGCGCGCCCCTCCTGGACTGCGGGCAGCGCCTGCCACAGCGGGTTGCCGGTGAACTCCGAGGCCTCCACGAAGATGGGGAAGACCACCGTCAGCTCGGCGTCGAGCAGCGAGAGCTGCTCCTCGCTGACCGGTACGAAGAAGTTCTCGGTCGCCAGCGCCTCGATCTCGGCCTTGTTCTCGAAGCCGAGCTGCTCCATGAACTGCACCCGCGAGTCCCCGCTCACGTAGGCGCCGAAGCCCTCGGAGGTGTAGGCGCCGACGGCGACCTCGGTGCCGTCGAACTCCGGGTGCTCGGCGGCCGCGTCGGCGAACGCCTGCTCGACCTGCGCGGCGAGCTCCTCGGCCTCCTCGCTCTTCCCGAGCGCCTGGCCGACCATCTCCAGCTGCTGCTGCCAGCTCGTCTGGTACGGGCCCACGCCCTCGGGCTGGCCGATGGTCGGGGCTATCTGGCTCAGCAGCCCGTAGCGGCTCTCCTCGCCGGAGGAGCGGGTGTCGAGGATGAGGTCGGGCTCGAGCGCGGCGATCGCCTCGAAGCTCGGCTCGAGGGTCTCGATGAGCACCGGCGGCTCTTCGTAGCCCTGCTCGACCCAGTCGCCGAGGCCGTCCTCGCCGCCGACGGCGAGCCAGTCGCTGGCGCCGACCGGCTCCACGCCGAGCGCGAGCGCCGTCTCGGCGTCGGACCAGCCGAGCGCGACCACGCGGGTGGGCTCCTCCTCGATCGTGACGTCGCCGAAGGCGGTCTCGACCGTCACGGGGAAGGCCGACGAGGACGAGCCGCCGGTGGCCTGGCTCTCGGCGGGGGCGGGCTCGTCGCCGGCGCCGCAGCCGGTGACGACGAGGGCGATGGCCGCGAGCGCGGCGGCGCCGCGGAGGGCGGGACGGACGGGCATGGAGACTCCTCGGACGATCAGGTAAGGCTGACCTAACCACACAGACCTGGAGGCCCGGCGGCCGGGACCGGATCGTTACTGTCGGGCGCCCGCGGGCCGCGGGTGGGACGGGCGAGGAGAGCGGGGCATGGGCGAGGTCAGGGCGGGCCACGAGGGCTGGCTGGTCGTGGTGGACCTGCAGCACGTGTTCGGGGAGGAGGACTCGCCCTGGACCGCGCCGCGGTTCGAGGAGGTCCGGCCGCGCATCCGCCGGCTGGTCGACGCCTTCGGCGAGCGGGTGGTCTGGACCCGCTTCGTCGCTCCCGAGGAGCCGGCCGGGGCGTGGAAGGAGTACTACGCGCAGTACGACTTCGCCCTGCAACCGCCCGACGCGCACTGCTACCAGCTCGTCGAGGACCCGGGGGACCGCCCGGTCGTGGACGCCACCACGTTCGGCAAGTGGGGGCCGCGGCTGGCCGCCGTGGTAGGCGAGGGTCCGATCACGGTCGTCGGCGTCGCCACCGACTGCTGCGTCGTCTCCACCGTCCTGCCCGCCGCCGACGCGGGCGTGCACGTGCGCGTGGTCACCGACGCGTGCGCCGGCGCGGGCGACGAGGAGCACGAGCGGGCGGTGCGGCTGATGGCCGGCTATGCGCCGCTGATCTCCTTCGCGACGACGGACGAGGTCCTGGCGGAGGGGTGATCCCCGCCCCGCCGGAGCGCCGGCTCCCCGACGGCTTCGCCGTCCGGCTCGACCCGCGCACCCGCCGCCGCGACGCGGGCGCCACCCTGCTCGGCGGCTCGCCGCTGCGGCTGCTCCGGCTCGCTCCCCGGGCCGCCGGTCTGCTCGCCGCCGACCGGCTGGAGGTCCGCGACGCGACGAGTGCCGCGCTCGCCGCCCGCCTGCTCGACGCCGGCCTCGCCCACCCCGACCTGCCGGCGGATCCCGACGCGGCGGGGATCACCGTCGTCGTCCCCGTGAAGGACCGCCCGGCCGGCCTGGCCCGGCTGCTCGCCGCGCTGCGCGCCGACCCCGCCACCGCGCGGCTGCCGGTCGTCGTCGTCGACGACGGGTCGGCGGTGCCGGTCGTCGCCCCGGCAGGGGTCCGCCTGCTGCGGCACCCGAGCGCCCGGGGGCCGGCCGCCGCGCGCAACGCCGGGCTGGCGGTCGTGACGACGGAGCTGGTCGCCTTCCTCGACTCCGACTGCCTGCCCTTGCCGGGGTGGTTGGCCCGGTTGCGCCCGCACCTGGCCGATCCGCGGGTGGCCGTGGCCGGCCCGCGGATCGTGCCGCTGGCGGGGGCGGCGCGCGGCTGGACCAGTCCCTACGAGGACGTCGCCGGCGCGCTGGACATGGGCCCGCACCCGGCGCCGGTGCGGCCGCTCTCGGCGGTCCCCTACCTGCCGAGCGCGGCGTTGCTGGCGCGCCGGGCGGCGCTGGGGGCCGGCTTCGACGAGGCGATGCGGGTCGCCGAGGACGTCGACCTGGTGTGGCGGCTGACCGCCGCGGGGTGGCGGGTGCGCTACGAGCCGGCGGCCGCGGTCGCCCACGAGCACCTGGCGCGCACCACCGGGTGGCTGCGCCGCCGCGCCTTCTACGGCACCGGCGCCGCGCTGCTCGCCGCCCGGCACGGCCCGGCGGTGTCCCCGCTGGTGATCGCCCCGGAGACGGCGGCCACCTGGGCGCTGCTGCTCGCCGGGGGCCGGTGGGGCAGGTCGGCGGCCATCGGCCTGCTGGGGTGGACCACCGCCCGCCTCGCGCGCCGGCTGGCCCGCCCCGGGGAGCCGGTCCCGGCCGTGCTCGCCGCCGGCCTGGTGGCGCGGGGCCTGGCCGCGTCGGGGCAGGCGCTGGCCCGGACGGCCACCCGGCACCACTGGCCGCTGGCCGCCGCGATGGCCGTCGGCTCGCGGCGGACCCGGCGGAGGCTGCTGGCCGTCGCGGTCGCCGACGCGCTCGTCAGCTGGTGGCCGCACCGGCAGCGGATCGGACCGGTCCGCCACGGCCTGGCCCGGCGGCTGGACGACCTCGCCTACGGCACGGGGCTCTGGGCCGGCGCCGTGCGTGCCCGCGACGCCCGCGCCCTCCTGCCGGTGCGCCCGCCGCGGTGACGGACCGCGGGGTCGCGGAATGCACGGCCGCCCCCGCGCCTTGAAGGGCGTCGTACTGCGGTCCGACCAGCGTGGGTCCCGCTCAGCACCGACCGACGGGGGATCCGTGACCACCACCCAGGACCGCACCGCGCCCGCGGCCGCCACCTCCGCACCCGAGCGCCCGGGCGCCGCGCGCACCGCGCTGACCCTGGGCGCCTTCGTCGCGCTGGGCCCGCTGACCATCGACATGTACCTGCCGGCGCTGCCGAGCATCACCGACGACCTCCTCACGACGTCGGCCACGGTGCAGCTCACCCTCACCGGCACGCTCGTCGGTCTGGCGTTGGGCCAGCTGGTGATCGGCCCCTTGTCGGACGCCTGGGGCCGGCGCCGCCCGCTGATCGCCGGGACGGCCCTGCACGTGCTGGCCTCGTTGCTGGTGCTGCTCGCCCCCACCGTGGCCGTGCTCGGCGGGCTGCGGTTCCTGCAGGGCGTCGGTGCGGCGGCCGGCTCGGTCATCGCGCTGGCCGTCGTGCGCGACCTCTACGACGGCCGGGCCGCGGCGACGATGCTCTCCCGGCTGTTCCTGGTGCTCGGCGCCGCGCCGGTCCTGGCGCCCACCCTCGGCGGAGAACTCCTGCGTTTCACCAGCTGGCGCGGGGTCTTCGCGGCCCTCGCCGCCTACGGGCTGGTCATGGTGGTCGTCGGCTGGCTGACGTTGCGGGAGACCCTGCCCCCGGAGCGGCGGAGCAGCAACGGGGTGCGCGGCACGCTGCGGATCTACGGTGGCCTGCTGCACGACCGGGTCTACGTCGGGCTCGTGCTCGTCGCGGGGCTGACCATGGCCGGGCTGTTCAGCTACGTGTCGGGCTCCTCCTTCGTCTACCAGGAGGAGTTCGGACTCGACGAGCAGCAGTTCGGCCTGCTGTTCGGCGCCGGGGCGTTCTGGCTGATCGCGGCCACGCAGCTCAACCCGCTGCTGCTGCGCCGGTGGTCGCCCCAGCGGCTGCTGGTCGCCGGCACGGTGCTCGGCGCGCTCGCCGGGGCGGTGCTGGTCGGGCTCGCCGCCACCGGGACGGGTGGCCTCCCGGCGGTCACCGGTGCGCTGTGGGTCGTGCTGTTCGCCTGCGGCCTCGCCCTTCCCAACGCGCCCGCGCTGGCGCTCTCCCGGCACGGTGAGGCCGCGGGCAGCGCCGCCGCCCTGCTGGGCGCGGTCCAGTTCGGCGTGGGTGCGGTCGTCTCCCCGGTGGTGGGGCTGCTCGGCAACGACTCGGTGGCGATCGGTCTGGTGGTGGTCTCGGCGCTGGCGCTCGCCCTCGTCGTCCTGGGCACCGTCGTGCGGCCGTGGCAGCTCCCGGCCGGTGACGAGCCGGCGGCCCCCGCGCGCTGACCCGCGGGCCCCGCTCTGGTGTAAACCGCCGGTAACGGCCACGATGACCGGGAGATGAGCGACTCCCCGTGGCCCGGCCGGTGACGACCGCCGTCAACCCGTGGCTGGCGCTGCCGGACGGGCCGCCGTCCGCCGCACGCACCCGTCGGCTGCGCGCGGCGCACGAGCGCCTCGTCACCGCCAGCGCCCTGCCCGCGGGCGACGCGGTCCGCCCGGTCGTGCGCGACTCCTGGCGGCGTTCCCTCGGCAGCGGCGTGGACCCCGACGGGGGGCTGCCCCCGGTCGAGCTCCTCGACGCCGAGCTGCGGGCCTACCGGGACGCCCACCCGCTGGCCCCGGTCCTGCCGGTGATCCGCCGGCTGCTGGTCCAGGACGCCGAGGCCGACCGGATGATCGTGGCGGTCAGCGACGCCGCCGGCCGCATGCTGTGGGTGGAGGGCGACCGCGGGCTGCGCGGGCGGGCCACGGCGATGAACTTCGTCGAGGGCGCCCGGTGGTCGGAGGAGGTCGCCGGCACGAACGCCCCGGGGACGGCGCTGGCGGTCGACGCCGCCGTGCAGATCTACGGCAGCGAGCACTTCCGCCGGTCGGTGCAGCCCTGGAGCTGCTCCGCGGCGCCGGTGCACGACCCGGTGACCGGCGCACTGCTCGGCGCGATCGACGTCACCGGCGGCGACCACGTGGCCAGCCCGCACGTGCTGACCCTGGTCCGCGCGACCGTGGCCGCCGTCGAGTCCGAGCTCCGCTGGCTGCACCGGGAGCGGCTCGCGGTCGGCCCGGTGGCGGCCGGACCGGCGGCGGAGGCCCGGCTGGAGGTGCTGGGCCGGGAGCGGGCCCGGCTGACGCTGCCGGGTGGGCCGCTGGAGCTCTCGGTCCGGCACTCGGAGCTGCTGTTCCTGCTGGCGGAGGCGGCCGCCTCGGGGCACGGGCGCGACGCGGCCCAGCTCGCCGCCGAGGTGCACGCCGGCGCGGCGGCGACCGTCACCGTGCGGGCCGAGCTGTCCCGGTTGCGGCGGCTGGTCGGGGCTGACCTGCTGGAGTCCCGCCCCTACCGGCTGGTCGGCCGGGTGCGCACCGACGCCGAGGAGGTGCGCCGGCTCGTCGCGCGCGGGGACCTCGCCGCCGCGCTCGAGCGGTACGCGGGTCCGGTGCTGCCCGGGTCGCAGGCGCCGGGGGTCCGCCAGGCCCGGGACCGGCTGCTGGGCCTGCTCCGGCGTGCGGTGCTCACCGGCCGCCGCCCCGACCTGCTGCTGCGCCTGGCCCAGCTGCCCGAGCTGCGGGAGGACGCCGCCGTCTGGCAGGCGCTGTGCGAGGTCCTGCCGGCCGGCTCACCGCGCCGGGCCGCCGTCACGGCGCACCTGCACCGCCTGCGGCTGGCCGGCCGCGCGCGCTGACCCGCCCGGCGCGGGAATGCTGAGGCCGGCTCACGACTTCGCAGCTGGAGTGACCGCTCCGCCCCTCGCCGACCGCCCACCCCTGCGCACCGGACGGCTCGTGGCCGCGGTCGTCGCCCTCGGGCTCGGCGGGTTCGCCATCGGCACCACCGAGTTCGTGACCATGGGCCTGCTGCCCGACCTGGCCGAGGGCGTCGGCATCAGCATCCCCACCGCCGGGCACCTCATCTCCGCGTACGCGCTCGGTGTCGTCGTGGGGGCCCCGGTGATCGCGGCCCTGGCCACCAAGCTGCCCCGCCGCGGGGTGCTGCTCGGGCTCATGGCCGCCTTCATCGCGGGCAACGCCCTCACCGCGCTGGCGCCTGGGTACGGGTCGCTGCTGGCCTCGCGGTTCCTGGCCGGGCTGCCCCACGGCGCGTACTTCGGCGTCGCCTCGCTGGTGGCGGCCTCGCTCGTGGCGCCGCACCTGCGCGGGCGGGCCGTGAGCTCGGTGATGCTGGGCCTGGCCCTGGCCAACGTCGCCGGCGTGCCCTCGGCGACCTGGCTGGGGCAGCAGTTCGGCTGGCGCACCGCCTACTGGGCGGTCGCGGTGCTCGCGCTGCTCACCATCGCCGCGACCGCCTGGGTGGTGCCCGCCGCCCCGGGCAACCGCGAGGCCACCGTGCGCACCGAGCTGGGGGCGCTGCGCCGCCCGCAGGTGCTGCTGACGCTGCTGGTCGGGGTCGTCGGCTTCGGCGGCATGTTCGCCGTCTACAGCTACATCGCTCCGCTGGTCACCGAGGTGACCGGCATGTCCCGCGGCGCCATCCCGCTGGTGCTGCTGGCCTTCGGCGTCGGCGGCGTGCTCGGGACCGCGGTGGGCGGCCGGCTCGCGGACCTGGCGCTGTTCCGCTCGCTGGTGGGGGCCAACGTCGTCACGGGCGTGCTGCTGGCGCTCGTACCGGTGGCCGCCCGGACCCCGGCCACCATCGTCCTGGCGATCTTCCTGTTCGCCGCCAGCGCGTCGGTCCTGGTGGTGTGCCTCCAGCTGCGGCTGATGGAGGTCGCCGGCGAGGCTCAGATGCTCGGCGCGGCGCTGAACCACTCGGCGCTGAACGCGGCCAACGCGCTCGGCGCCTGGCTCGGCGGGCTGGTCATCGCCGCCGGCCTGGGCTACACCGCGCCAGGCTGGGTCGGTGCGGGCCTCGCCGTGCTGGGCCTGCTGGCGCTCACCGCCTCGGCGGTGCTCCGCCGCCGCGAGCTGCGCACCGCCGGGGAGCCGGCCCCGGTTCCGCAGGCGGAGCCGGCCGTCGCGCGCTGAACGCGGCGCCGCTCAGCGCAGCAGCGCGGCCAGCTGCTCGGCGTGGTCACGCTGGTGGCCGGGGAGGAAGTCCAGGACGCCGCCCAGCGTCAGCGCCCCGTCGGTGGCGTGCCGCCCGGTGCGGGTCCGCTCGGCCCCCGGGACGCCGCGGACCGCCGCCAGCAGCCCGGCCTGGGCCTCGCGCAGCTCGGCGAGCAGGCGCGCAGGCGGGACGGCGGCGTACCCGGCCACCCGGTCGGCCGCCGTGGGGTCGAAGTCGGGCAGCAGCGGGTCGTCCTCGGCGCGCAGGCGCGCGACGCGGCCGGTGAACACCCGGGCGCTGTCCCGCAGGTGGCCCGCCACCTGGTGCGGCGTCCAGGCCAGCTCCGCGGCGTACGCGGGGAAGTGACCGGCGGCCACCAACCGCGCGTGGTCGGCGGCCGGCAGGCGCCGGGTGACGAGCTCGGCGGTGGGGGCGGAGGCCAGGAGGTCGGCCACCCGCCGCTGCTCGGTGGCCAGGGCATCGGCGGGGCTGCGCGTCGGGGCGGGGGTCGGCACCCCGGAACGGTCGCCCACGGCCGGGCGGGCCACCAGGACCGGGGCTGCCAGGAAGCGCAGCGATCCGGCCTGCAACGGCCGTGCAACGTGCCCGGACCGCGCTCACCTGCGACTTCGCCGGGCTCGAGTCGAGAAATCGCGCAGCTAAGCGTGGCCTAACTCACACCTTTCAGGCCAGACTCCGCTCGGGCCCGCGGCCGACCGCGGGCGCAGCGACCCCTGCAACGAGGCGGAGGACTGATGACACGGATCAGCGTGCGGGTGGACGGGGCGTCCTACCAGGACGACGTCGAACCGCGGACCCTGCTCGTCCACTACCTGCGCGAGCAGCTCGGCAAGGTGGGCACCGTGGTCGGTTGCGACACCAGCAACTGCGGCGCCTGCACCGTGCACCTCGACGGCGACGCCGTGAAGAGCTGCACCGTGCTCGCGGTCCAGGCCGACGGCGCCGAGGTCACCACCATCGAGGGCGTGGCCAGCGGCGGCGGGCTGCACCCGGTGCAGAAGGCCTTCCACGAGATGCACGGGCTCCAGTGCGGCTTCTGCACCCCCGGCATGATCATGGCCTCGATCGACCTGCTGAAGGACAACCCGGATCCCAGCGAGGACGAGGTGCGCGAGGGCATCGAGGGCAACCTCTGCCGCTGCACCGGGTACCAGAACATCGTCCGGGCCGTGCAGCAGGCGGCCGGTGAGATGCGCGGGGCCGGGAACGGCCACGTCTCGCCCGCCGAGGTCGACACCGCCGCCGCGCCGCACGTGGTGGGGCAGGCATGACCGCCGTCGAGGAGCGCACCGGGGCCCCGGCCCCCGAGATCGGCAAGGCGCGGCGGCGCAAGGAGGACGCCCGCCTCATCACCGGGCGCACCACCTGGACCGACAACATGGTGCTGCCGGGGATGCTGCACCTGGCCGTCGTCCGCAGCCCGGTCGCGCACGCCCGGATCACCTCCGTCGACGTCACCGCGGCCCGCGAGGCGCCGGGCGTCGTCGCCGTGTTCACCGGCGCCGACCTGGCCGAGGAGCAGGGGTCGCTGCCCTGCGCCTGGCCGGTGACGCCGGACATGGTCAACCCCGGCCACCCCTCGATCGCCGTCGACCGGGTCAACCACGTCGGCGAGGCGGTCGCGGTGATCGTGGCCCGCAGCAAGGCCGCGGCCCAGGACGCCGTCGAGTTGGTGGACGTCGACTACGACGCGCTGCCGGTCGTCCTGGACATGGAGCAGGCACTGTCCGACGGCGCCGACCTGGTCCACGACCACCTCGACGGCAACCGCAGCTTCCACTTCGTCTTCGACGCCGGGGAGATGGGCACCGGCAGCGACACCGACCAGGCGTTCGCCGACGCCGACGTCGTCGTCAGCCGCCGGTTCGTCCAGCAGCGGCTGATCCCGGCGTTCATGGAGCCACGGGCCGTGGTCGTCCAGCCGCAGGGTGACAACTACACGATGTGGTCGTCGACCCAGGTGCCGCACATCCTGCGGATCATGCTGGCGATGGTGACCGGCGTCCCGGAGCACAAGCTGCGCGTCATCGCTCCCGACGTCGGCGGCGGGTTCGGCGGCAAGCTGCAGGTGACCCCGGAGGAGGTGCTGACCTTCCTGGTGGCGCGCCGCCTCGGCAAGCCGGTGAAGTGGACCGAGACCCGCAGCGAGTCGCTGATGAGCGGCCACCACGGGCGGGACCAGATCCAGTACATCGACGTCGCGTCCGACCGCGAGGGCAACGTGAAGGGCCTGCGCTGCCGGATCCTCGCCGACATGGGCGCCTACCTGCGGCTGGTCACCCCCGGCGTGCCGATCCTCGGCGCCTTCATGTTCCTGGGCATCTACAAGTTCCCGGCCTATCGCTTCGAGTGCGACGGCGTCTTCACCAACAAGGTGCCCACCGACGCCTACCGCGGTGCCGGCCGGCCCGAGGCGACGTTCGCCGTCGAGCGGATCATGGACGAGCTCGCCGTCGAGCTCGGCATGGACCCGCTCGAGCTGCGGCGGAAGAACTGGATCAACGCCGACGAGTTCCCGTTCACGACCGCCGCGGGGCTGGAGTACGACAGCGGCGACTACGACGCGGCCACGCAGGAGGCGCTGCGGCTGATCGGCTACGACGAGCTGCGCGAGGAGCAGCGCCGGCGGCGGGAGTCGGGGGACCCGGTGCAGCTCGGCATCGGGTTCTCGACCTTCACCGAGATGTGCGGTCTCGCGCCGTCTCGGGTGCTGGGCTCGCTGTCCTATGGGGCCGGCGGCTGGGAGCACGCGTCGGTCCGGATGCTGCCCACCGGCAAGGTGGAGGTCGTCACCGGGTCGACGCCGCACGGCCAGGGCCACGAGACGGCGTGGAGCCAGCTGGTCGCGGACTCCCTCGGGGTGCCTTTCGAGGACGTGGAGGTACTGCACGGCGACACCGCCGTCGCCCCGCGCGGGCTGGACACCTACGGCTCGCGGTCACTGGTCGTCGGCGGCGCCGCCGTCGTCACCGCCGCGGAGAAGGTGGTCGCCAAGGCGCGGCGGGTCGCGGCCCACCTGCTGGAGGCCAGCGAGGAGGACCTCGAGTTCGCCGCCGGCTCGTTCTCCGTGCGGGGGACGCCGGGCACCGGGCTGTCGATCCAGGAGATCGCGCTGGCGACGTTCGCGGCGCACAACTTCCCCGAGGGCATGGAGCCCTCGATCGACGCCGAGGCGACCTTCGACCCGGAGAACTTCTCCTTCCCCCACGGCACGCACATCTGCGCCATGGAGGTCGACACAGAGACCGGGTTCGTGAAGATCCGCAAGTACGCCTGCGTGGACGACGTCGGCACCATCGTGAACCCCCTCATCGTCGAGGGGCAGGTGCACGGCGGGCTGGCCCAGGGCATCGCGCAGGCGCTGTACGAGGAGGCCGTCTACGACGCCGACGGCAACCTCACCACCGGTACCTTCGTCGACTACCTCGTGCCCTCGGCCGCCGACCTGCCGCACTTCGACACGGGGAACACGGTGCACACCGCGCCGGGGAACCCGATCGGCGCCAAGGGCGTGGGTGAGGCGGGCTGCATCGCCTCGACGCCCGCGGTGGTCAACGCCGCGCTGGACGCCGTCCGGCACCTGGGGGTGACCGACATCCGCATGCCGCTGACGCCCGAGCGGGTCTGGCGGGCCATCCACGCCGGAGGGGACGGCGGGGATCGCGCCACCGCCGGCACCAACGCCTACGGCGGGGCGCAGACCGAGACGACCGCCGGCGTCGCGACCGACGACTCCTCGCTGGGAGGGGACCGATGATTCCCGCACCGTTCGAGTACGCACGGCCGACCACCGTCGAGGAGGCGCTGGAGGCGATCGCCGCCGGCGGCGAGGACGTGAAGGTCCTCGCCGGCGGGCAGTCGCTCATCCCGGTCATGCGGCTGCGGCTGGCCGCCCCGGAGACCGTCGTCGACCTGGGGCGGATCACCGAGCTCCGCGGTGTGCGGGAGGAGGGCGACGCGCTGGTCATCGGCGCGATGACCACGCACTCCGACGTCCTCGCCGACCCGCTGATCCGGCAGCACGCGCCGCTGATCGCGCAGGCCACCGAGACGGTGGCCGACCGGCAGGTTCGCCACCGGGGGACCTTCGGCGGCGCGCTCGTGCACGCGGACCCTGCCGGTGACCTGCCGGCGGTGGCGCTGGCGCTGGACGCGGAGTTCGTCATCGCCGGGCCCGAGGGGCGCCGCACCGTGCCGGCGCGGGACTTCTTCGTCGACTACCTCACCACCGCCGTCGGCGAGGGGGAGCTGCTCGTGGAGATCCGGGTCCCGAAGCTCGGTGGGGAGTGGGGGATGCGGTACGAGAAGTTCAACCGCGTCGCCCAGGCGTGGTCGATCGTCGCGGTGGCCGCCGCCGTCCGACGCGAGAACGGGCACATCGCCGAGGCGCGGATCGGGCTGACCAACATGGGGCCGACCCCGCTGCGCGCCGCGGCGGTGGAGGCGGCGCTCTCCGGCGCCGAGGCGACCCCCGAGGCGATCGAGGCAGCCGCCGCGCACGCGGCCGAGGGCACCGAGCCCAGCAGCGACCTCAACGCCCAGGCCGACTACCGGCAGCACCTGGCGGCCGTCCTCACGCGCCGGGCGGTGACGGCGGCCACCGGGCTGTAGCTTGTCGGAGGACCCCCTTGCCCCCCAGCACTCGCAGGCTCGCGCCGGGTCCCTGCAAGGGGGCCGTTCCAGTACGTCACCAGGAGGTCCCGCAGTGCAGCTGGAGAACTCGTTCACCGTGCCGGTGCCCGTCGACGAGGCCTGGCGGGTGCTGCTCGACATCGAGCGGATCGCCCCGTGCATGCCGGGCGCGGCTCTGGACTCCGTCGAGGGCGACGACTTCACCGGTCGCGTGAAGGTCAAGCTCGGGCCGATCAACCTGACCTACCAGGGGAAGGCGTCGTTCATCGAGAAGGACGAGGCGGCGCACCGGGCGGTCATCGACGCCCGCGGGAAGGACCAGCGGGGCAACGGGACGGCGGCGGCGACGGTCACCGCGAACCTCCGCGCCGAGGGCTCGGTCACGCGGGTCGACGTCCTCACCGACCTGAACATCACCGGCCGCCCGGCGCAGTTCGGGCGCGGGGTCATGACCGACGTCGGCAACAAGCTGCTCGGGCAGTTCGCCGACAAGCTCGCCGCCCAGCTCGGCGAGGGCGACGCGCAGGGCGACGCGGACCGGGCCGCTGCTGCGGCTGACGCAGGTGCCGCGTCCAAGGCGGCGGCGACGGCGACCGGGGTGGTCGAGGAGGTCGCCGCCTCGGCGGAGCAGGCCGCCGGCGAGGGCACGGCGGCGAAGAAGGCCGCGGCGGCGACCAAGAAGGCCGCCGCCTCCGCCACCGAGAAGGTGAGCGCCCCGGCGCAGGAGGCCCCGGCGCAGGAGGCCCCGGCGAAGAAGGCCGCGCCCGCCAAGGCCGCGCCCGCCAATGCCGCGCCGGCGAAGAAGGGCGCCCCGGCCACGGCCGCCTCCGGCAAGGAGACGGCGACCACGGAGACCCCGGCCAAGGAGACCGCGGCCAAGGTCACCGCGGAGAAGGCGGCCGACACCGCGCCCGCCGCCCAGGCGCCGAGCCCGCCGCCCAGCGGCAACACCGCCCCGCCCAGCCGCCCCGCCACGGGTGCCCCGCTCCGCAGCGTGCCCAGCAGCGGCCCGGCGGAGCGGCCGCGTCCCGAGCAGTCCGAGCCGGAGCCGATCGACCTGCTCGAGGTGGCCGGTGGGGCAGCCCTGACCCGATACGCGGCCCCGGCAGCCGGGATGGCCGCGCTGCTCCTGGTCGTGACCCTGGTCGTCAGGCGGCGCCGCCGGGGCTGAGCCGAACGGGACCGTTCCGTCACCCGGGTGGCGCCGGGTGTCGGCCCGGTTGCCCGGGTCGTCCGACCTGGCCCCTCGCGCTTCGTTCCGGCCTGCGGGAACTGTCGTACCTCCGGCCTAGCCTGCGGGTATGTCGGTGGCGGCGAGCTTCCAGGTGGGGGTAGGGGTGTCCCTGGTGGATCCCTTGCCCTCGGAGTGGGAGCTGGCCGATCCTGATCCGCAGCGGTGGGACGAGCCGCTGTCGGCATGGTTGCCGGCCCGCCGGTCGGCGGCCGAGGCGGCGGATCTGCTGCGGCAGATCGTGGCGGCCGAGGCCCGGCTGGCCGGGCTGCGGGTGGAGCTGGTGATGGACCTGGCCGCCGCCCGCCCCGCCCCGGCCGATCCGCCCCCGGGTGGGGAGCGCCCCGGATCGGCGGGGCCGGTGGGGGCGAGCGAGTTCGTGCCCGATGAGCTGGCGATGGTGCACAACACCAGCCGGACGGCGGCGGTGACCCTGCTGGAGCACGCCGAGGTGCTCACCACCCGGCTGCCGGCCACCTTCGCCCGGCTGCGGCTGGAGTTGCTGGACTGGCCGCGGGCCCGGGCACTGGCCGCGGAGGTGGCGGCGTTCGGCGCGGACACCGATCCGGCGGTGATCGCCGCCGCCGAGGCCGCCGTCCTGCCCGGCGCCACCGGCCTGGGGGTGGGCGGGTTGCGGGCGGCGCTGCGCGGCGAGCTGCTGGCCCGCGACGCCGAGGCCGCCGAGCGGCGCCGCCGGATCCGGCAGCGGGCCGCCGATGTGACCGTGCGCCCGGTGGGGGACGGGATGAGCGAGCTGCGCGCCCTGCTCCCGCACCCCGACGCCCGCGCCTGCCGGGACGCCCTGGACCGGCACGCCCGCGCCGCCCAGGAGGCCGGCGACGGTCGGCCGATCGGGATGCTGCGCGCCGGGGCGGCCGCCGACCTGATCCTGCGGCCCTGGCAGGACCAGCCCGCGGTCACCGCGCAGCTGACCGTGGTCGCCCCGCTGCCCGCGCTCACCCCCGCCGCCTTCACCCCGCCCGGGGTTCCCGAGCCGGTCGGGGAGGTCGACGGCGAGCCGATCACCGTCGCCCACCTGCGCGAACTGCTCACCCAGCTCGACGCGGCCGGCATCCAGGCGCCCCCGGCGGGCAGCCTGCACATCGCGGTCACCGACGCCGCCGGGGCGCTGCTGGCCGTCACCGGCCGCACCGAGCTGGCCCGGCGGGCCGCCACCGGCTGCCCCGACCACCCCAGCGACCCCGACCACC
>NZ_JBJGZZ010000019.1:0-77339 GCF_054050775.1 Blastococcus sp. SYSU DS0533
GGTTTTTTGTGTTTGGCGCGCGGGGGGGGGGGGTTGTTATTATTATATTTTTTGTGGGGGGGGGGGGGGGGGGGGTGGGGGTGGGCCGGGTGGCGCGGGGGGGGGGGCGGGGGGGGGGGGTGGGGGGGCGCCCCGGGGGCCCCACCCTGCTGTCCGGGACCGGCAGGCGAGCCGGGCGGGGAGGTGGCCACCCCAGGAGTGTAGGCGCGGGGGGATCGCCGCCCGGTGGGACCACCGGCGGCAGGTGGACCGATCCGGCGTGCCTACGCCTTCTCGGGCAGCAGGAACGTCCCGGTCGCCGGATCGGCCTCGGCCGGTAGGTAGAGCCGCTGCACGGCAGCGAGGACACCGTGCGCGATGGCGCTGCGGACCCGGGCGTCGAGCAGCAGCAACCGGTCCACCGGGTGCGAGAGGTAGCCGCAGTCCAAGCGGACCGCGGGCATCCGCGTCATGCGCAGCAGGTCCCACGTCTTCGGGTGCGAGCCGAGGTCGAGCAGGCCGGTGCGGGCGACGATCTCGCGGCGCACCAGGTTCGCGAACTGCTCACCCACCGTGGAGGAGGCACCCGATCCGGTGCCGTAGTAGTAGCTGGCGACCCCCCGGGCGTGCTCGGAGCCGTGGGCGTCCATGTGCAGCGAGAGGAAGAGGTCGCCCCGGGCGTCGTTGGCGAAGGCGGTGCGCTCGGCGAGCGCCGGGCCCTGCCCGCGGCCCCGGGTGAGGTAGACGGTGGCGCCGGCGGCGGCCAGCCGGCCCTCGATGCGGGAGGCGAGGTCGAGCACCAGGTCGGCCTCCGTCGTCTCGCCCACCGTGAAGCCGGTGTCCGGCCCGCCGTGGCCGGCGTCGACGACGATGCGCCGCCCGAGCAGGTGCGGGCCGCTCTCGACGAAGGAGGCGCTCTGCCGCAGCAGCTGGGGACGGCCGCCGGTGACCTTGCGGCCCAGCTGGCGCAGCGCGCGCAGCGTCGCCGGGCCGCAGGTGCCGTCGGAGGTCAGCCCGTAGTCCCGCTGGAAGGCGCGCAGGCCGAGCTCCGTCTCCGGGCCGAGGATGCCGTCGGCCCGCCCGGCGTCGTAACCGAGCTCGAGGAGGCGTTCCTGGAGGCTGGTGACGTCGTCACCGCGCATCGGCCGCTCGGGGTCGTAGCGGAGCAGCCGGTCCCCCAGCGACCAGCGGGCCTCGCTGAGCGCCCGGTAGGTCTCCTCCCCCACCCGGCCGTCGACGGAGAGGCCGCGGACCTGCTGGAAGTGGCGGACCGCGAGCTCCGTGCCGGCGTCGTACTCCGCCGACTCCAGGGCCGGGTCGGGGCCGTGGGGAGATGCGGGGAGGAGACCCAGGCTGCGGAGGGCGGCGTGCACGTCGGCCACGGCCGGCCCGCGGTCCCCCCGCCCCAGAGGCTGCATGCGGCTGTCGATTCCCATCGTCCGACGATTGTCGTCCCTCACGCCGTCGTCGGCGCGCCCGGGGCGGCGGCCCTCTCCCGGGAACCACGAAGGCCCACCCGTCCGGTGGACAGGTGGGCCTCCGCGGTGACGGCGTGGCACGGCCGCCCTTCAGGATCCCGTGGGGGAAGGGGTCCTTACAGGTAGTCGGCGAGGTCGCTCAGGATGGCGCCCTTGGGCTTGGCGCCGATGATGCTCTTCACCGGCTTGCCGCCCTGGAAGACCGTCATGGTCGGGATCGACATGACCTGGTAGTCACGCGCGATCTGCGGGTTCTCGTCGATGTTCAGCTTGGCGATGGTGAGCTTGTCGCCGTGCTCGGCGGCGATCTCCTCCAGCACCGGGGCGACCATCTTGCACGGCCCGCACCACTCCGCCCAGAAGTCGACGAGCACGGGCTTGTCGCTGCCCAGCACGTCGGTGGCGAAGCTGGAATCGGTGACGGTCACGGTGTTGCCTGCCATGGTCGTTCTCCCTCTCGGTCGACTGGCTCGTTGCTGGTGCTGACGAGGTTGGCTGCCCGGACAACCGATCGGAGGAACCCGTTATGCCCGGACGGCCGGCCCCTGCGGGAACCGGGGCTCAGCGCTCGTCGAAGGTCTCGGCGAGCCACCGCTCGGCGTCGATCGCGGCGGCGGCACCGGTGCCGGCCGACGTGATCGCCTGGCGGTAGATGTGGTCGACGACGTCGCCGCAGGCGAAGACCCCGTCGATGTTGGTCCGCGTGGTCGGGTGGTCGACCTGGATGTAGCCCTCGTCGTCCAGCTTCAGCTGGCCGGCGAAGAGCTCGCTGCGCGGGTCGTGGCCGATGGCCAGGAACATCCCGGTCACGGGCATCGTCTCGGTGGCACCGGTGGTGGTGTCGGTCAGCTCCACGGCGGACACGGTGGTGTCGCCCAGGACGTCGGTGACCTGCTTGCCGAGGGCCCAGCGGATCTTCTCGTTGTCCTGCGCCCGCTTCTGCATGATCTTCGAGGCACGGAGCTCCTCGCGGCGGTGCACGACGGTGACGCTCTTGGCGAAGCGGGTGAGGAAGGTGGCCTCCTCCATCGCCGAGTCACCGCCGCCGACGACGACGATGTCCTGGTCGCGGAAGAAGAACCCGTCGCAGGTGGCGCAGGCGGAGACGCCGCGACCGAGCAGTCGCTGCTCGTTGTCCAGGCCGAGGTACCGGTACTTGGAGCCGGTGGCCACGATGACCGCGTGCGCGCGGTGCACCTGGTCGCCGACCTTGACGATCTTCGGCTCGGCGGTCAGGTCGACCTCGGTCACGTCCGACGGCACCAGCTCGGCGCCGAAGCGCTCGGCCTGCGTGCGCATGTCGTCCATGAGCTGGGGCCCCTGGATGCCCTGGGGGAAGCCGGGGAAGTTCTCGACCTCGGTCGTCGTCATGAGCGCGCCGCCGAACTGCGAGCCCTCGAACACCAGCGGGTGCAGGTTCGCCCGGGCGGCGTAGGTGGCCGCTGTGTACCCGGCGGGTCCGGAGCCGATGATGATGAGGTCCCGGACGCCGTCGTGCTCGGCGGGCGGGATCACCGGCTGGGTCACCTCGCCGGTGGTCACGGCGGGACCGGGGGTCGGCTGGTCTGCAGTCACGGGCGGCACAACCACGATCGTAAGGGCGGCATTCCCCGTGCTCGCCTCGAGCGGCCGGCGCCCACCGTCCGGTGGACGGCGCCCGGTCTCAGCCCGCGGTGCCGATCTCGACCTCGGCCAGCTCCGCGGAGAAGCCGTCCGGGCGGTCGACCAGGCCGGTGAGCCAGACCAGGACGTAGCGCGCGGTCACGGCGTCGTCGAAGGGCAGCTCGGTGCGCTGCTCCAGCGTGCCGTTCGCAGCGACGGCGAAGTCGTCCAGCGCCCCGTCGGCCGTGTCGGCGGTGCGGATCTCCACCGTGGCGCCGGGCAGCGCGGTCTGGACGGTGACACCGGTGAGGTCCTGCGGGGAGCCCAGGTCGTAGACGACACCGACACCCGGCTTGAGGTTCCCGAACGCCGGGGAGCCGCGGTAGGTGAGGGTGGACCAGCCGGTGGCGGGGTCGCCGTCGTAGGAGAGCGGGACGGCGCCGTCGTTCTCCGGCTCGCCGTCGCCGAACGGGTCGAACACCTGGGCGTCGGCGATGGCGGCGGGCGTCCCCGCTGTGCCGCCCGTCTCCTCGCCGGGATCGCCGCCGGCGGCCGGGGCGCTGCTCGCGGGCGGGGTGGAGCCGGTGAGGTCCTCGTCCACGGAGTCGGTCACCGACAGGACGCTGGACCCGACCCACCAGGCGAGCGCGACGACCACGAGCAGGGCCAGCAGCGGCAGCCCCACGACGACGAGCCGGTGCTTCCGGGCGCCGTCCTCGTCGTCCTCGTCGAAGTCCGCAGGGTCGGCGTACCGGCCGGCGGCCGTCGAGCCGCCGGCGTGCAGCACCCCGAACGGCTCCTCCTCCTCCGCACCGGCGGGCGGAGCCGGGGGGACCGCCGGGACGGCGGCGATGGTGTCGCGGGGGGAGCGTGCCGCGGGCGCGTCGTCGGTTCCCGCGCGCACCGGCGGCACCGGGGGGAGCGTGCCGGGTTCGAGCCGCACCGGGGCAGCGTTCTCGGGGCGGCGGTCCCGCCCGCGACGGCGCCGTCCGCCCTCGGGGTCCTCACCGCGCTGCTGCGCCCCGGGCGGGTTGGGCCCGGTCCGCGGCCGCTCGGCCAGCAGCGCCGCCATCGCCGCGACGCTGGACAGACCCTGGCCCGGCTCGGTCGAGCGGGCGCGGCGGGCGAGCGCCACGAGGTCCGAGGGGCCGGTCGCGCTCCGGGCGCCGGGGCCCACGCCGGTCAGGCAGGCCTCCAGCAGCTCGCCGAGCGAGGTGATGTCGCCGTGCACGGTGCCCGACGCCGCCGGCACGGCCCGCAGCCCGACCAGCCCGTTGGGCCGCAGGACGACGTTCTCCAGCGTCAGGCCGCCCACGGCCAGGCCCACGCGGTGCGCCTCGGCCACTCCCTCCGCGAGCCGGCGGAGGACCAGCCGGACGTCCCGCTCGGGCATGGGGCCCGAGCGCAGCCGCTCGGCCAGGGTCTCCCCGTCGATCCACTCGTTGACGACGTAGGCGGCGCCGCCGGGCGCCTGCGGGTCACCGCTGCCCTCGGAGGCGTCGTAGACCATGGCCAGCGCGGGGGTGGCCAGCCCGCCCGCGGTGAGCGCCCGGGTGATCCAGGCGTGCGCGGCCGGACCGGCCGGCACGTGCACCCGGATGGCGACGTCGCGGTTGAGGACCCGGTCCTTGGCCCGCCAGCTCTGGATGACGCCGGTCGGGGTGGTCTCGTCGGGCCCGATCTGGTCGAGCGGGCGGTAGCGGTCGGGCAGTCCGGTGGTCGTGGACGCCATCGACACGGTCGACTCCCTGTGCTGCTCCGGCCGCCGAGGCGGACGCTCCGGCACGGTCGGCCCTCCTGACCGGCCCTCGGTCACCTGCGCCCCAGCCGGGCCCGCAGCGCAGCGACGGGCTCCCGGACCTCCGGAACGCGGGCCACCACCAGACCGGTCAGTGCGACGCCGCCGACGACCACGGTACCGATGAGGACTTCCGCGAGCGAGCCTGCCGTCGAGCGTCCGCCCAGGTCGCCGGTCACGATCCGGACAAGGCCCCCGGCCAGCCCGGCCACGACCGCGACGGCGGTGATCCGGGCCACCGGGCCCAGCGTCTCCCCGGTCCGGAGCCCCCCGAGCCGGCGGCGCAGCGCGAGGTCGCCGATGGCCCAGCCCGCCACGTAGGTGAGGCTGGTGGCGACCATCAACCCGGCCACCACGTGGTCCGGGTCGACCACCGCCGGGACGAGCAGCAGCAGCGGCACCCGGACGGCGACCATGCCCACCTGGATGAGGGTCGGGGTGCGGGCGTCCTTCATGGCGTAGAAGACCCGCAGCTGCAGCAGCGTGACCGCCATCGGCAGCAGGCCGAAGGCTCCGAGGGCCAGCGCCGTGCCGATGGCCCGGGCCTCGTCGGGTGACGTGTTCCCCCAGGCGAACACCAGGACGCCGAGAGGCGGGCCGAGGACGGTCAGCGCGGCGGTGACCGGCAGCAGCCCGATCGCGGAGAGGCGGGTGCCGAGGGACAGGTCCTGGACGACGCCCGGCACGTCAGACCGCGCGGCGGCACGGCTCATCCTCGGGACGAGGGCGGTCAGCAGCGCGACGCCGATGATTCCGTAGGGCATCTGGAACAGCAGGCTGGCGTACCCGAAGGCCGCCGATCCCAGGCCTCCTTCGCGGCCGGCCTGGTTCGCCACCCGGAGGGCCACCAGCACGCCGGCCTGGCTCACGGCCACGTAGCCGATCACCCACAGGCCGAGGGTGCCGGCCTCCCGCAGGCCGGTGTCGCGCAGACCCCAGCGGGGGCGCAGCGGGACGCCCGCGCGGCGCATGAGGGGCAGCAGCACCGTCGCCTGCACCGCGATGCCCAGCACCGTGCCCACCCCGAGCAGCCAGACCAGGCCGGCGGGGATGGTCGCGGGCTGGAGCGCACCGGGGCCTGCCGCGGCGAGGAAGACAAGGCCGGTGGCGATGACGACGACGTTGTTGAGCACCGGCGCCCACGCCGGGGGCCCGAAGACGCCCCGGGAGTTCAGCACCGCCTGGGCGAACGCCCCGAGCCCGTAGAAGAGGATCTCGACCAGCAGGATCCGGGCCAGCCAGTTGGCCAGCCGGTACTGCTCCGGGTCCTCGTCCAGCCCGTAGAGCGCGGTCAGCAGCGGTGCCGCGAGCACGGCCAGCACGGTCATCACCAGCAGGCCGCTCAGCGCGATCGTCGCCAGCCGCTGGGCGTAGGCGGTGCCGTCGTCCCGGTCGCGCTCCTGCGCGTGCACGAGCAGCGGGACGATCACCGACGTCAGGACGCCGCCGAGCAGCAGCTCGTAGACGATGTTCGGCAGCGTGTTGGCGGTGTTGTAGGCGTCGGCGACCAGCCCGACGCCGAGGGCCGCGGCGAGGACGATCGTGCGCAGGAGGCCGGTGATCCGGGAGACCAGCGTGGCGACCGCCATGGTGCCGGCGGCGCGCAGGATCCCCCCGCTGGCGCCCGGCGCCCCCTCGCGGAGCTCGACCTCCTCGTCGGTCTCCTGCTCGGCGCGCGGCACCGGCGGCAGCACCGGCATGGGGAAGACCTGGGTGTCGTCCGCGGCCGGCACCCAGCGGTGCCGGAGCGGCGGCAGCGGGGGCACCGGGGTGCCCCGCCGCGCCGGCCGCGCGGGCGGGACCGGTGGCAGCCGGGAGGCCGACGGCGGTGGCACGGCGCCGTCGAGGGTGGCCTGGGCCGGGCCGTCCTCGGCGGTGGGCGGCGCGGCGAAGACCGCGTCGCTCGGCGGGGTCGCCAGGTAGGGGGCCGGGGGCAGCGGCGCGGGCGAGCCCCAGCTCCGGCGACCCGGGGCGGGCCGGGCGGGCGGTGGGGGCGGCGGCAGCGGGCGGCGGCGCTCGACGTCGTCCGCGGCCTCGGGACGGTCGCCGGTGCTGCGGGGGCGATCGCTCACACCGGGCTCCGGGTGGGCGCGGGGGAGAGGCCGGGGGACGACGGGCCGGCACCGGCATCGCCCGCCGGGCCGCCGCGGCGCCGCCGGACCAGGAAGCGCACGAGGCGGCGCAGGAACAGCAGCGCGAGCAGGGAGGCGGCGCCGATGGTGATGGACAGCGAGATCGGTCCGTAGGCGGTGCTCTTCACCTGCATCTCGACGCGGTCCCCCAGCGGGCTGCCCGAGGGGGTCGTCACCTGCGCGGTGACGGTGAAGCCGCCGGAACGGCGCAGCTCGGTGGGCACCTGGAGGGTCGTGCGCTGCTCGGGGGCCAGGGTCTGCACCCCGATGTCCCCGACGGTGAGCCCGCCGTTGGCCGGGGGGGTGACCTGCAGCCGGACGTCCACGGGGAAGGGCAGCGGGTTGTCCACCGTCAGGACCAGCGGCGCGTCGCTCGAGGCGAGGCTGTAGGTGCCGTCGGCCGGAGCGACCACGGTGATGCGCTCCTGCAGGCGCTCCAGCGTGGCCTGCGCGTCGGCGGCGGCCGCGGCGAACTCCTCGGGGTCGTCCCGCCGGAGCACCGAGGAGGCCCGGGCGATGCCGGCGTCGTACGGCTGCAGCGCCAGGTCGGCGTCCGCGGGGATCGCGTCGGCGAGCTCCTCCCGCGCGGCGACGGCCTCGCCGAGGGCGACGAGCCCGGCAGGGTCCAGGGTGGTGCCCTGGTCCGGGGAGGTGAGGGTCCCCGCGTCGGCCGGCGGAGCGGCGGCGAGGCCGGTGGCGCTGCCCGGCTGGAGCCAGGGCAGGCCGGCGGTGTCGGCGATCATCGCGCCGGCGCCCTCCAGCTCCGCGTCCACGTCGCGGGGTGGCGCGACGAGCACGGTCTGCTCGGTCCCCGGCGGGGTCTGCAGGGTCAGCGCCGCCAGCTCCGCCAGGTAGCGCTGCTCGGCGATGCGGGGACCGCCCTGCACCACCCCGGCCGTGCCGACGACGGCGCTCAGCGTCGGGTCGGCCACGAGCACGTCCAGCACCTCCTCGCCGACCGGCACCGTGCTGCGGGCGACGGCGTCGGAGCCGTCCAGACCCACGGCGGAGTCGCCGTCGGTGAGGGCACCGCTGCCCAGGACGACGTGGTCGATGCCGCCGGCGCTCAGCGTGCCCAGGGTGGCGGCGCCGTAGGACCCGTCCGGGGACCACGCCAGGTCGGTGACGGGCGCGACGTCGAGGACATCGGCGATGATCTCCGCCCCGGCGCCGGTGCCACCGGCCGGTTCGGGCGGCGGCGGAGCCGCGTCGACGGGTGGTTCCCCGGTGACCGGCGGGGGGCCGGGCGGGTCCTGCGCCGTGCCCTCGGGGGTGCCCGGCAGGCTCCGGGTGATGACGGCGGGCATGCCGGCCGCCTGCAGCCCGTCGGCGTCGACGTCGCCGTAGGGGAGCGCCACGACCGGGCGGGTGGCCACCACCGCGCGCAGCCGTTGGAGGTACGCCCGCGCCGCCTCGGTGCCCGTCCCGGCGCCGGCGACGCCGTCGACGGCGTAGGGCCCGTCGGCCATGCGCGCCAGCTCCTCCACGAGCGCCGGGTCGATCGCCAGCGTGACCGGCAGCGGCGCAGCGCCCGGCTGACCGCCGGGGAGCCGCTCGACCACGGCCAGCGCGCGGTCGAGCCGGCCGCCCCCGCTGACGGCCTCGACCAGCCCGTCGTCGAGGAAGTCCCCGGAGGCGTCCCGGTGGCTCGGCTCGGACAGCGGCCAGAGCCAGGCCACCGTCGTCCGGGAGGAGGGGACGACCGGCTGCTGGACCAGGAAGGTGGCCAGTTCACCGACCCGGCGCTCCTGGTCGCCGTCCACCGTGCCGTTGACGTTGAACAGCACCGGGTAGACGCCGTCCTGGTCCAGGCGCAGCTCGGCGGAGTCGATCGTGTAGGTGAACTCCACGGTGCCGCCGGGGGCGAGGACGCCGGGCAGCGGGGTGAAGGCCGGCTGCACGGCGGTGGCGGGGTCGGGGTCGGCCACGGCGTCGGCCAGGTCGGGGCGGCCGGTGAGGACGTCCCCGCGCTGCAGCCGGGCGGCGAGGCCGGTGAGCGGGTCCGGCCCGGTGTTGGTCAGCGTGCCGGTGACGGTGATCAGCGCGCCCGGGGTGACGGTGCGGGGCTCGAAGCGGGCCACGTCGATGCGCACCGGCCGGTCGGCGGAGGTCGTGGCCTCGTCGGAGGCGCTCGGCGCGGGCGCCGCGGCCGCCGGGTCCAGGACGGTCGCCGGTGCCAGGAGCGGCCCGCCGAGTGCGAGGGCGCCCGAGAGCAGCGGGACGAGCGCGGCCGCGCGCCGGGCGGTGCCCTGCCGGGCGGGAGCGGCGGCGGGGCGGCCACCGGCTCGGGTGGCAGCCGGCCGGGTCACGCGCTGTCGGCCAGGAGGCCGGGGGCGCGCTCGACCAGGGCACGCTCGTCGGCGTACGCCAGGCGGGTGCTCAGTTCCTCCAGCGGCACCCAGGCGACCTCGGTGACCTCGATGTCGGCGTCGGAGAGCGCCCCGCCGACCGCCCGCAGGAGGAAGTGGTGCACCGTCTTGTGCACGCGGCGGCCCTCGGCGACGAACCAGAAGTCGATGATCCCCAGCGGCGCGACGACCTCGCCGATGATGCCGGTCTCCTCGGCGACCTCGCGGACGGCGGTGTCCTCGGGTGTCTCCCCTGCCTCGATGTGCCCCTTGGGCAGCGACCAGAGGAGGCGACCGCGGCGGTCGGTGCGGCCGATCAGGGCGGCACGGGGCCCGGTCACGCCGTCGTCGGCCACCACCAGGCCCCCGGCGGAGGTCTCGTCGACCCGGCGCAGCCGGCGGCCCGGGCGCCCTCGCCCGCCCGTCCCAGCCATGCCAGGAGGGTAGCGCGCCTCCGGCGACAGCTCCGGGAGCCGCTCACGGGAGCCGGACCGGCGGACCTCTCCTCCGCACTACGCTGGCTCGTCGTGTCCGACACCCCGCCGAACCGGCCCGAGCCCGAGCCGGTGCCCCCGGCCGTCCAGGAGACCGTCCGCAGGCTCGTGGACCTCTCCCCCGTGCTCATCGAGCTCGGGCAGCGGTTCGCCGCCGCCGGCTTCGAGGCCCACCTGGTCGGTGGCTCGGTGCGCGACGCCCTGCTCGCGGCGGCCGCGGGCGGGCCCGGCACACCCGGCGACCTCGACGTCACCACGGACGCCCGACCCGAGCAGGTGCTGGAGGTGCTGCGCGGCTGGGCCCGTTCCACGTGGAACACCGGCATCGCCTTCGGCACCGTGGGGGCCGACCTGGGCGGTGAGCGGGTCGAGATCACCACCTTCCGGGCCGACCGGTACGACCGCACGTCCCGCAACCCCGAGGTCGCGTGGGGCAGCTCGCTCACCGACGACCTGGCCCGGCGGGACTTCACCGTGAACGCCATGGCCGTGTCCCTGGGGCCGGACCGCGCGGTGACCGATCCCTTCGGCGGG
Organism: Blastococcus sp. SYSU DS0533; assembly: GCF_054050775.1. Taxonomy (NCBI): domain Bacteria; kingdom Bacillati; phylum Actinomycetota; class Actinomycetes; order Geodermatophilales; family Geodermatophilaceae; genus Blastococcus; species Blastococcus sp. SYSU DS0533. The sequence continues at coordinate 10,366 of NZ_JBJGZZ010000019.1, forward strand.
CTGGGCGACCTGCTGGCGAAGCGGTTGCGCACCCCCGGTCCCGCCGTCGAGTCCTTCGCCGACGACCCGCTCCGCATGCTGCGGGCGGTCAGGTTCGTCGCCCAGCTGGGCCTGGCGCCGGACCACGAGGTCGTCGCGGCGATGTCGTCCCTCGCCGGCGAGCTCGCCCGGATCACCCCCGAGCGGGTCCAGGCGGAGCTCTCCAAGACGCTGCTGCAGGACGCTCCGCGGGCGGCGCTGGAGCTCTTCACCGCGACCGGCCTGGCCGACGTGGTGCTGCCGGAGCTGTCGGCGCTGCGGATGGAGATCGACGAGCACCACCAGCACAAGGACGTCTACGCCCACTCCCTCACGGTGCTGGACCAGGCCATCGCCCTGGAGAAGGCGGCGGTGCGGGCGGGGGAGGACGGAGCGGAGTCACCGGACCTCGTGCTCCGGCTGGCGGCGCTGCTGCACGACATCGGCAAGCCGGCGACCCGCCGGCACGAGCCCCGGGGCCGGGTCTCCTTCCACCACCACGAGGTCGTCGGCGCCAAGCTCGTGCGCAAGCGCCTCACCGCGCTGCGCTACCCGAAGGACGTGACCGAGGCCGTCGCCCGGCTCACCTTCCTGCACCTGCGCTTCCACGGCTACGGGGACGGGCAGTGGACCGACTCCGCCGTCCGCCGGTACGTCACCGACGCCGGTGACCTGCTCCCCCGGCTGCACAAGCTCGTGCGGTCGGACTCGACGACCCGCAACAAGCGCCGGGCTGCGGCCCTGTCGGCGACCTACGACTCCCTCGAGCAGCGGATCGCAGAGATCGCCGCGCAGGAGGACCTGGCGCGGGTCCGCCCCGACCTCGACGGCAACGCCATCATGGAGCTCCTCGACCTCGGCCCCGGACCCGAGGTCGGTGCCGCCTGGCGCTTCCTCAAGGACCTGCGGCTCGAGCGCGGGCCGCTGGAGCGCGACGAGGCCGAGGCCGCGCTGCGGGCGTGGTGGGCCGAGCGCCAGGGCTGACCAGCCGGGCGGAGCCGGCCGGCTCCAGGAGGGGGACGACGGTGCCGACATGACAGGTGTGCGCCCGGAGCACCCCGACGATCCCGCCCGGCTGCCGGCCTCCCCCTCGGGCCGGACGCCGCAGTGGCTGCTCGACGAGCTGGCCGGCGCACCGGCCGCGCCTCCGCCTCGTCCCCGGCGGCGCGGCCGGTGGGCGGTCCCGCTCGTCGTCGCCTCCGTGGTGGCCGGGGTGGTGCTCGCCGATCCCCCGGTGTGGCCGTGGGCGGCGGAGGCGCCGGCGGCGCCCGGCGCGACCGACCCGCTCTCCCCCGTCGTCCCTGTGCGCCCGACGGACCGGCCGACGCCCTCCGGCGCCACCGCGCCGCTGGGCCGCCCCCCGCTGCCGCCGGCGGTCGCCGGGTCCTACGCCTACGCGGCGGTGCAGGAGGACGGCGTGACGCCGGTCGCCTACGACCCCTGCCGCGAGATCCGCTACGTGCTTCGCCCGGAGGCCGCACCGCCGGGCACCGAGGGGTTGGTGCACGAGGCGATCGCGCGGATCGGCGAGGCGACCGGCCTCCGCTTCGTCCACGACGGCCCGACCGACGAGCCGGTGGGCGGGGAGCGCGCACCGTTCCAGCCCGACCGCTACGGGGACCGCTGGGCCCCGGTGCTGATCGGCTGGGCGACCGAGGCGGAGGACCCCACGCTCGCGGGTGACGTCGTCGGGGCGGCGGGGAGCACCGCGGTCTCCCTCGGCGACGGACCGCGCGTCTACGTGACCGGCACGGTGACCCTGGACGCCGGTCAGGCGCCGGAGCTCCTGGCCCAGCCCGGTGGCGCCACCGCCCTCCGGTCGGTGGTCCTGCACGAGCTCGGGCACCTCGTCGGGCTCTCGCACGTGGACGACGACCGGGAGCTGATGTACCCGGAGGCCCGGCGCACGGTGACGGACTTCGCCGACGGCGACCGCACGGGCCTCAGCGCGCTGGGGCAGGGGCCCTGCGTCCCCGACCTGTGAGCGCCGGCCGGCTCAGCGGCGGGCCATCCGCGCGTGCAGCAGCGCCGTGGCGACGTACCCCGCGCCGACGACGGCGAGCGCCGGCCGCGAGACGCCCGACTCCGGGAGCGTGAACGCCCCCACCACCAGAGCGGCCACGAAGCCCACGTTGACGAGGGTGTCGTACACGGAGAACACCCGTCCCCGGTGGTCGTCGTCGATCGACTCCTGCAGGGTCGCGTCGACGCAGATCTTCACCCCCTGGCCCAGGAAGCCCAGGACGAAGCCGGCCAGCACCGCCGCCGGAGGCTGCAGCAGCAGCCCCAGGGCGGCCTGGAGCAGCCCACCGACGGCGAGCAGCGCACCGACCCAGCGGACCGTGCCGATGACGCGCACGACCGGTGGGGTCACGGCGGCGGCGGCGAGCGTGCCGGCGGCGATCGCGGCGACGACCTGGCCGAGCCCCACCAGGCCACCGGGGAAGGCGCCCGTCCCCTCGGCGAAGGTGTTGCGGTACAGCAGCAGCGTCATGAGCGTGAGCAGGCCGAACCAGATGCGGTGCAGGCCGATGGCGGTGAGCGCCGCGGCGGCCGGCCGGTCCGCCCAGGCGTGCCGCGCCCCGGCGGCCATGCCGGCCAGCACCTCCCGCGCCGGCAACCGCGCGGTGCGGGCCACGTGATCGGGCCCCAGGTGCGTGCGGGTGAACCCGGCGACGACGGCCGCGGCCGCCAGGTAGGGCAGGGCGGAGGCGAGGGTGACCGCGGCGTACCCGGCGTCGTCGGACCCGGTCAGCTGCAGCAGCGCGAGGGCGGCGCCGCCCCCGGTGACGGTGGCGACCGCGCCCGCCGTCGTCGACAGCGCATTGGCCGGGACCAGCGACCACTCCTCCGTGGTGTGCGGGAGCCCGGCCGACAGCGCGGACAGCACGAACCGGTTCACCGAGAAGACGGCGAGCCCGGCCAGGTGGAAAGCCGGCCCCTGCACGCCCGCGACCACCAGGGCGGCCACCACGGCCACGAGCCCGGCGCGCAGCACGTTGGCGCGCAGCAGCACCTGGCGCCGGCTCCAGCGGTCCAGCCAGACGCCGGCGAACGGCCCGACGACGGAGTACGGCAGCAGCAGGACCGCGAACCCCGCGGCGACGTCGACCGGGTCGGCGGCGCGCTGCGGGTTGAACAGCACCGTGCCGGCCAGCGCGGCCTGGAAGACGCCGTCGCCGAACTGCGACAGCAGCCGGGTGCCGAGGAGCCGGCGGAAGTCGCGGCGCCCGAGGAGGCCGCGCACCGTCGTCCCCGCCCCGGCCACGCGGTCACCCTACGAGCAGCGGCCGCCGTCCCCGCCCTCCTGTCCAGGGGGCGGCGGCCTCGGGGGCCGAGGTGGGGCACACTGAGAAGGATGTCGTCGGTGCCTCCTCCGCCCGAGCCCGAGTCCGGTCCGCCCGCACGGCCCGCGACCGGTCGCCGTCGCGCCGGTGCGGTCCCCCCGCTGTCGGTCGGCTGCCTGGACGACGTGCGGGCGGGTGCCCTCCTCGTCGCGATGCCGGCGCTCACCGAGCCGACCTTCGCCGGGTCGGTCGTCTACGTCCTCGACCACTCCGACACCGGCACGCTGGGTGTGGTCCTGGGGCAGCCGAGCCAGGTCGAGATCCGCGACGTGCTGCCCGGGTGGTGCGACCTCGCGGTCGAGCCGGGGGTCTTCCACGTGGGCGGCCCGTGCGAGACCGACACGGCCCTCTGCCTCGGGACGGCGTCGTCCGGAGCGGAGGTCACCGGCCTGCGCCCCGTGGCCGGTGACGTGCACCTCGTGGACCTCGACGGGGACCCGGACGCGCTCATCGGGCAGCTCACCGGCCTTCGGGTGTTCGCCGGCTACGCCGGCTGGTCCCCCGGTCAGCTGGCCGGGGAGATCGCCGAGGGCGCATGGGCGTGCGTGCCGAGCCGCCCCGGCGACGTGCTCAGCGACCTCTCCGGTCCCGAGCTCTGGCGCCGGGTGGTGGGGCGGCAGCGCGGTCGCCTGGCGGTGCTCTCGACCGCCACCGCCGATCCCACCGTCAACTGACGCCCCTCGCGGCACCCGCCGGGCAGCGCGATCCGGCGTCGTCTGGTAGGAATTGACCCGGGAAGGGGCGGTCTGGGGAAGAGGCCGCCCCTTCCCGCTTTCCGTCCGGCGGTGAGGTGCCCCGCCCTAGACGCCGAACGCCTCGGCGATCTCCGGGTGGTCCGCGGCCTCTGCCGTCTCCTCCGCCGTCGGCAGCGCGAGCCTGCGGGTCCCGTGCTCGGCGAGCGTGACCGTCACCTCCACGCCGCCCAGCGGGGTGCGGTACTGCACGAGCGTCCGATCGGAGTCGTCGACCGCGACCGTGCGCTCGCCCCGGAGCCCGTACACGGTGGTGGGCCGGCCGTCGATGGCCTGCTCCCCCTGCCACCGGTACGGCCCGCCGAGGAACGCCGCGGGCCGGTCGGGTCGCTCCGCGGCGAGGTTCTGCAGCACCTGCACCACCACGTCGAGCAGCGGGGGCTCGTCGTCCCCGGCCGAGAGCGTCCGGCGGAGGTAGGTCGCCTCGGGGGCCCCGTCGGCCGCGAGGGCCTCGGTCAGCCCCGGCACGTCGCCGGCCCAGAGGTCGTCGCGGTCGAAGAAGAGGGTGCGGGTGTCCCGGTGCTCGCCACCGACCGCGGTCACCGCCTGGGCCTGGCCCACCCCGCGCCGGAAGTCGATCTGGCCGGTGAGCGTGAGCACCGCGTCGTCGGCGAAGGGGACGGTCACGACGAAGTCGGCGCCGCCCTCCTCGTGGTTGCGGTGCAGCAGCTCGGCGAGGACGGCGGCGTCCTCCTCCGTGACCGGGTCGCCGGCCTGCCGCGCGTCGCCGGTGCACCCGGCCAGCAGCAGCAGGGCCAGCCCGGCCGCGCCCACCCGGGGCGCGAGCGGGCGGCGGGCGGGCATGGGTTCAGCGTATGCACCAGGTCGCGCCTGACCGCCCCCGACGCGACGGGGCCATAGGAGGCTTTACCTGCGTCTCCGGGTGCCAGGACGCGGGTAAAGCCTCCTATGCCCGTGAGGGCTCAGCGCTCGATGTCGCCGCGGATGAAGGCCTCGACGGCGTCGCGGGCCTCGCTGTCGCTGTACTGCACGGGCGGCGACTTCATGAAGTACGAGGACGCCGACAGGATCGGGCCGCCGATGCCGCGGTCCTTGGCGATCTTCGCGGCGCGGACGGCGTCGATGATGATGCCGGCGGAGTTCGGGGAGTCCCAGACCTCCAGCTTGTACTCCAGGTTCAGCGGGACGTCGCCGAACGCGCGGCCCTCGAGGCGCACGTAGGCCCACTTGCGGTCCGAGAGCCACGGCACGTGGTCCGAGGGGCCGATGTGCACGTTGCCCGCACCCATGTCGCGGTCGACCTGGCTGGTGACCGCCTGGGTCTTGGAGATCTTCTTGGACTCCAGGCGCTCGCGCTCGAGCATGTTCTTGAAGTCCATGTTGCCGCCCACGTTCAGCTGCATGGTCCGGTCGAGCTGCACGCCGCGGTCCTCGAACAGCTTGGCGAGCACGCGGTGGGTGATCGTGGCGCCGACCTGGCTCTTGATGTCGTCCCCGACGATCGGCACCCCGGCGGCGGTGAACTTGTCCGCCCACTCCTTGGTGCCGGCGATGAAGACCGGGAGGGCGTTGACGAAGGCGACACCGGCGTCCAGGGCGGCCTGCGCGTAGAACTCGGCGGCCTGCTGCGAACCCACCGGCAGGTAGCAGACGAGGACGTCGGCGCCGGACTCCCGCAGGGCGGCGACGACGTCGACCGGCTGCTCGTCGGACTCCTCGACCATCTCCCGGTAGTACTTGCCCAGGCCGTCGAGGGTGGTGCCGCGCTGCACGGTCACGCCCAGCGGCGGGACGTCGCAGATCTTGATGGTGTTGTTCTCGCTGGCGACGATGGCCTCGGAGAGGTCGCGCCCGACCTTCTTGGCATCCACGTCGAACGCGGCGACGAACTCGACGTCGGACACGTGGTACTCGCCGAAGCGGACGTGCATCAGGCCCGGGACGGACGTGGTCTCGTCGGCGTCGCGGTAGTAGTGCACGCCCTGCACGAGCGAGGCGGCGCAGTTGCCGACGCCGACGATGGCGACCTTGACTGACCCCATGACTCTCCTTACTCCTGGACCGTGGTGGTCCGCTCGGCTCGGACCGGTGTGGTCCGCTGCTGGCTCGGGCGGGCTGGCCCGCCGATGGGTGCTGGTGGTGCGCGACCGTTGCTAGGTCGGGGCGTGCTGCGCGGCGGCCGGCCCGTCGTCCTCGCCTGCGCGGGGTGCCGGCCGGTCGCCGGACTCCGCGCGTTCGCTGTCGATGAGCTCGGAGAGCCAGCGGACCTCCCGGTCCACCGACTCCAAGCCGTGGCGCTGGAGTTCGAGCGTGTAGCGGTCGAGCCGTTCGCGGGTCCGCGCGAGTGAGGACCGCAACCCTTCGCGCTGCCGCTCCACGGTGCGGCGGCGGCCCTCGAGGATGCGCAGCCGCACGTCGCGTGCCGTGTGCCGGAAGAAGGCCAGCCGGACCCCGAAGAGCCCGCCGTCGTCGTAGGCCTCCGGGCCGGTCTGGCTGACCAGCTCGTGGAAGCGCTCCTTCCCCTCCGCGGTGATCGTGTAGACCACCTTCCCGCGCCGGCCGGTCAGCGGCGGTGCGTCGGCCGGTAGCAGGGCCCGCGGCGCGGGCTCATCGGTGGAGATCAGCCCGGCCGCCTGCATCCGCCGCAGCGCGGGGTACAGCGATCCGTAGGAGATGCTGCGCAGCCCGCCGAGCACCGAGGCGAGCTGCTTGCGCAGCTCGTAGCCGTGCATCGGTGCCTGCTGCAGCAGGCCGAGGATGGCGAACTCGAGCACGTCGCCCTCCTCAGCCGTGCCGTCGAATCGATGTATCGGGACGATACATCGGCGCTCGTCGCGGCTCTACCCGGAGGCGTGGGGCAGGTGGGTCGCCCGGGGCGGGTACCGTGCTCGGTCACCCCACGGACCAGGGCCCGGTGCGTACATTGGCCGCCGTGCCCGGACGTCGTTCCGTCGTGGACTACTCGCTGCAGCGGCGAGCCGTCCTCGCGGGAGTACGTGCGGGCCGCACCGGGTTGTTCGAGGTGTGCGACGCAAGCCCGTACCTCTCGCGGGCGGCGAAGTACCACGGAGAGCCCACCGACGTCGCCTGCCCGGTCTGCCGACGTGAGCGGCTCACCCTGGTGAACTACGTGTACGGCGAGCACCTCGGGCCGGTGGCCGGCCAGGCCAAGACCGAGGCCGAGCTCGCCCGCATGGACGCCGTCCAGGACGAGTTCTCCGTGTACCGGGTCGAGGTGTGCCGCGGCTGCGGTTGGAACCACCTGGACTGCTCGTACGTCCTGGGTGCCGAACCCGAGCCGGGGCGCACGACCCGCCGTAGCCGGCGCCGGGCCGCTCCCGAGCGGTGACGGCCCGGCCTGCTGCCGGCCTGCTGCACCCGTGCCACCGGGCCCGCGACGGAGCGGGCCCTGCGCGCTGCCACAGCTGAAGACGAACCGCCGTGTCCGGGCAGGTGCCCGGCGTCGACCATGACAGTCCAGGAAGGGGTGTGCTCGTGCCCAGCCACGACGAGACCTCGCCCGTCGCACCGCGTGCCGGTTCGGTGCGCCGGCCGCCGACCGCCCGTACCCGCAGCACCGGTGGCGGAGGCGGCACCGGTCGCCCCCCGGCCGGCGGTCGCCCGTCCGGCGGCGGACGGCCGCCCGCGCGCGGCGGGACGACGGCCTCGCGCGGCGGCTCGGGCCGCCCCCCGGCCCGGCCCACCGGCGCCAAGGGGAAGGCGGGGCGCAGCACGAAGCAGCGCCGCGCACGCCGGCTGAAGATCACCGCCGCGATCACGGGTGGCCTGCTGGCGCTGATGTTCGTCTTCGTCGGCGTGGTGTACGCCAGCACCGAGGTGCCCAGCCCGGACTCGGTCTCGACCAAGCAGACCACGGTCATCTACTACTCCGACGGCGTGACCGAGATGGCGCGGCTCGGTGACGAGAACCGCACCAACGTGCCCCTGTCGGAGATCAGCGAGCCGGCGCAGCGCGCGGTGATCGCCGCCGAGAACCGGAGCTTCTACACCGACCCCGGCATCTCCTTCACCGGGATCGTGCGGGCCGCCTGGAACAACCTGACCGGCGGCTCCACGCAGGGCGGGTCGACCATCACGCAGCAGTACGTCAAGAACGCCTTCCTGACGCACGACCAGACGTTCAGCCGCAAGTTCCAGGAGCTGTTCCTGGCGATCAAGCTGGACAACAACTTCTCGAAGGAGCAGATCCTCGAGAACTACCTCAACACCATCTACTACGGCCGCGGTGCCTACGGCATCGAGGCCGCCGCGAACACCTACTTCGGCGTCCCCGCCGCGGAGCTCACCGCCCAGCAGGCGGCGGTGCTCGCCGTCCTGATCCGGAGCCCGTCCAACTACGACCCGGAGACCAACCCCGAGGGCGCGCAGGACCGCTGGGGCCTGGTGCTCGACGCGATGGTCGAGGAGGGCTGGCTGACGGCGGAGGAGCGGGCCGCCTCGGTGTACCCGCCGGTGCTGCCCAAGACCGACTCCACGCTGGGCATGCCGGAGGGTCCGGAGGGCCACATCGTGCGGCAGGTCACCAGGGAGCTGCAGGAGCGGTACCGCTACGACGAGCAGCAGATCAACGCCGGCGGCCTCCAGGTCGTCACCACCATCAGCAAGCCGGCGCAGGACGCCGCCGTCGCCGCCGTCCAGGAGGTCACGGCGCCGCCGGAGCCGCAGGAACTGCGGGAGGCCCTCGTCGCCGTCGACCCGCGCACCGGCGGGGTCGTCGCCTACTACGGCGGCGAGAACGGCGTCGGGACCGACTACGCGCAGGCCAAGCGCCAGCCGGGATCGTCGGTCAAGCCCTACGTCCTGGCCACGGCCCTGGAGCAGGGCATCGGCATCCAGGCCCGCCGCGACGGCAGCGACGACCAGGAGTTCCCCGACCGGCCCGGCCAGCCCGTGACCAACTCCGGCGGCGCCAGCTGCCCGGCCTGCACGCTGACCGAGGCCATCACGCGCTCGCTGAACACCACGTTCTACGGCCTGGCCTACGAGGTCGGCCCGGAGAACGTGCGCGAGACGATCCTCTCGGCCACGGGCCTGCCGGACACGTGGGGCGGCAGCGATTTCTTCGCCGGCAAGACGGTGCTGGCCAACTCCGACGGCCTCACCGGCTCGTCGATCGGCATCGGCGAGTACGAGATGCGCCCGTTCGACCAGGCCCAGGGGTTTGCGACGCTCGCCGCCGGCGGGGTCTTCCGCGACGCGCACTTCGTCGGGAAGGTGACCGACGGCGAGGGTGCGGTGCTGGTGGACCAGACCGCCGCCACCGACGGGGAGCAGGTGCTGCCGGGCGACGTCGTCAACGACGTGACCGTCGCGCTCAAGGACGTCGCCTCCTACTCCCGCCGGGCGCTCGAGGGGGGCCGCGAGGTCGCGAGCAAGACCGGCACCCAGGGGCAGGGCGAGGACAACTCCGACGCGTGGATGGTCGGGTACACCCCCTCCATCGCCACCGCGGTGTGGATGGGCAACGACTCCCCCAGCGACCCGATCGTCGACTCGCGCGGGCGGATCATCTACGGCTCGGGCCTGCCCGGCGCCATCTGGCAGGGGTTCATGGACGCCGTGCTCGCCGGTACCCCGGAGGAGGACCTGCCGGACCGGGCGCTGATCAAGGGCGACTCCGGGGAGGGCGTGCCCGCGCCGACGACGCAGGCGCCCCCGCCGGCGGAGACCCCGGCCGCGTCGCCGACCCCGAGCACGCCGACGACCAGCGCCGCCCCGCGGCCGGTCGACACCGACGGCGACGGGGTGCCCGACGGCCAGGACTTCGCCCCGAACGACCCGGCGGTGAGCACCCGTCCGACGCAGCAGCCGGTCGACCCCGACACCGACGGCGACGGGGTGCCCGACAGCCGGGACCCCGCGCCCGGCGATCCCGCGATCCCCAACGGCGCCACCAACCCCGGTGGCGGCGGTGGCGGTGGCGGTGGCGGTGGCAACGGTGGCGACCAGGGCGGCACACCCGGCCCCGTCACCCCGCCACCCGTCGACTGACCGATCACGCACACTGCTCGCATGAGCAGTTCGCCCACGGGCCCGTCCGCCACCGCGGACGGGCCCGTGCGCGTTCCACGTGGAACGCAGCCGCCGTCCACCCCGGACCGCGTGGTGCCCTCCTGGACCGATCCGGTCGTCCGGCAGGCCAGCGAGGCCGTCGGCGGCCCGTGGGGCCGGTTCGCCGTCACCGGGCGCGCCCTGTTCTGGACGCCGCTGCGGGTGTGCCTGCTGTTCACGGCCCTGGTGCTCGCTGCGGCCTGGGTGAAGCAGGCGCCGTGCTCCGACGGCAACTGGACGGGCTCCAAGCAGTACACCCACCTCTGCTACAACGACGCCGTCCCGCTCTTCGGCATCTACGGGTTGGACACCGGGTCGGTGCCCTACCTCGACTCCGCCGTCGAGTACCCGGTGCTCACCGGGGGGCTGATCCAGCTCGCGGCGGTGATCGCCCGCGGCTACGACCGGCTGGCCACCGGTGTCGGCCTCCTGCCCGATGCCCTCCCGGTGCAGAGCTACTACGTCGTCACCTGCCTGCTGCTCTCGGTCTGCGCGCTGCTCGTGACCCGGGGCGTGCTCGGGCTGGCCGGCCGGCGGCCCTGGGACGCCGCGATGGTGGGCCTCTCCCCCGTCCTGCTGGTCCACGCGTTCACCAACTGGGACCTGCTGGCCGTGGCGCTGACCACGCTGGCGATGTGGGCGTGGGCCCGCCACCGCCCGGCGGTGGCGGGCGTGCTGCTCGGTCTCGGTGTGGCGGCGAAGCTCTACCCGCTGCTGGTGCTGGGTGTGCTGTTCCCGCTCTGCCTGCGAGCCGGTCGGCTGCGGGCCTGGCTGACCGCCGCCGGTGCCGCCGCGGCGGCCTGGCTGGCGGTCAACCTGCCGGTCGCCGTGCTGGCACCAGAGAACTGGGCCCGGTTCTTCTCGTTGAACCGGAGCCGGGGCGCCAACCCCGAGTCGATCTGGGCGATGCTCATCCACTGGTCCGGCGGCACCTTCCTCGACGGCCCGCTGGCCGAGGGGCAGCCGCCCGGCCAGCTCAACGCCGTGGTGGCCGTGCTGCTGGTGCTGAGCGTCGCCGCGACCACCTGGCTGGCGCTGGCGGCCCCGCTGCGCCCTCGGGTGCCGCAGCTGGCGTTCCTGCTGGTGGCGGCCTTCCTGCTCCTGAACAAGGTGTACAGCCCGCAGTACGCCCTGTGGCTGCTGCCGCTCGCGGTGCTGGCGCGCCCGCGCTGGCGGTCCCTGCTGCTGTGGCAGGCCAGCGAGGTGCTGGTGTGGACGCTCACGATGCTGCACTACCTCGGGGCCGACAACCGCGGTGTGGACGTCGAGTGGTTCTACACCGCCGTGCTCGTGCGGGACGTCGCGCTGGTGGTGCTCATGGCACTGGTCGTCCGCGACGTGCTGGCACCCGACCGCGACGTCGTGCGCACCAGCTGGCCGGGCGTGGACGACCCGGCGGGCGGGCCGCTGGAGCACGCCTCCGACCGGTGGGTGCTCCGCCGGTCAGCCGAGCGCGTCGCGTAGCAGGGCGATCTCCGCCGCGTGGCCCGCGGCGTCCCCCGGCGTCTCCAGGACGACGGGGCAGCCGGCGGACCGCGCCACCTCCACCAGCAGCCCGGCGGGGATCTCGCCGCCGGCCAGCGGTGCGTGGCGGTCGCGGCCGGAGCCCGCCGGGTCCCGGCTGTTGTTGAGGTGCACGAGGTCGATCCGGCCGGTGACCGCCCGGACGGAGTCGACGACGGAGCCGAGGTCCCAGCCGGCGGCCCAGCCGTGGCAGGTGTCCAGCACGAAACCGGCGCCGAACTCGCCGATCGCCTCCCACAGCCGGCCCAGCGCGTCGAGGTCGCGGGCCATGGCGTTGCCGCCGCCCGCCGTGTTCTCGACGAGCACGGGGATGGGGAAGCCGCCCTCCTCGGCCTGGCGGGCGAAGGTCTTGCGCCAGTTGTCCACGCCGACCGCCGGGTCGTCGCCGGCCAGCACGTGGCCGCCGTGCACCACCAGGCCGCGGGCGCCGACGTCGGCCGCGGCCCGGGCGTGCGTGCCCAGCAACTTCCGGCTGGGGACACGGATGCGGTTGTTCGTCGTCGCCACGTTCAGGACGTACGGGGCGTGGACGTAGACGGCGACGTCGGAGCCGCGCAGCTCGGCGGCGTCGGGCCGGGGGCGCGGGGCCTTCCAGCCCTGCGGGTCGGCCAGGAACACCTGAACGGCGTCGGCGTCCGCCTCCGCGGCCCGGGCCAGCGGGCCGCCGCGGTCGAGCTCCCCCTCGTCGGTGAGGCCGGCACCCACGTGTACGCCGATCGGGTGGTTGCCCATGCTGATCTCCGGTTCGTCGACGAAATCCCGGTGTACCCGTATCGCCGAGGTCACATCATCGTTGAGGCTGTGACGGGGGTTACTCGCCGGTAGAGCTGTGACGTCGACGTGGAGGTAGCAGAACATGGCATCGGGTCGCATCCGACGCTCGGCCCGCCGGGGCATCGCCGTGGGCCTCCTGGGGTGGCTGGCGGTCACCGCGGCGTCCGTGGCGGCGACCCCTGCCGCGAACGCCGCTCCGACGGCGACCGTGCCGATCCGGGACCTCACCCAGCTGGTCGTGTCGATCGACCAGGGCGGGTCGGTGACCTTCGTCAACGAGCTCCGGGACAAGACGCTCCAGGTCGGCGGTGGCGGGCTGCTGCCGTCCCTGGTCAGCGTCACCGCCAGCACGGAGGTGACGCTCACCCTCCCGTCGGGTCAGGAGGAGCTGGCCCCGGGCTCGAGCGCCACCGAGCGCTTCGACCGCAGCTGCGTCACCGGTTGCTGGTTGACCTTCAGCTACTCGATGAGCTCCGGCGCCGCGCTCACGCAGCCGCTCGTCGACGCCGCCACGGCCCTCCTGCCGCCCCTGCCCCGGCCGCAGCCCCTCGTCGTGAACACGCTCCTGCCGCTGCCCGACGTGCCCGGCGTGAACCTGCCCCAGTTGCCGCCGGTGACGCTGCCGGCCACCCCGCCCTCGACCACCCCGCCGCCGGCGCCGGCTCCGCAGACGCCGCAGCCGCCGACGACCGGGCAGCCCCCGGCTCCCGAAGCGGGGCCCGCGCCGGAGGACGTGCCGGGTGACCAGTACACCTACGAGACCGGGTCCGGCGGGGTCGCCCAGCTCGTGCCGGGGGCCCGGGCCGCGGCGGCCGCCATCGACCCGTCCCGGCTCGTGGTCCCCGGGCTCACCGGCGGCGGCGCCGACGGCGCCGGGTCCGGGGGCGTCGCGGGGACCTACGACGGTCCGACGGTCCCCGAGTTCGGCCAGCTGGCCGGCCTGAGCACCCCCGCTCCGGGTGGGGACGGCGCCCGCCAGGTGGTCGACGCCGCCGGCACCCAGCCGGTCGCCCTGCCCGCTGCGGCGCTCGCCGCCGTCGTCAGCCTGGCCGGGGCCACCGCGGCGCTCGTGCGCACCACGCAGGCGGCCCGCGGGTCCCGCTGAGCGCAGCCCGTCCGGACGGGGACGGGGGTCCGTGTCCCCCGTCCGTGCCGCGCCTGGCCCGCCCGCCCCGGCCGCTGGTAGCCTGGAACAGCGCGTTCCGGCTCCTGCCGGGGCGCGCGACGCGTGTACGACCCTCCTGCTGCAGATTCCCTGCAGCCGCGAAGACCAGAGGAGGTGGGGTTCTCCGTGCGTCACTACGAATTGATGGTCATCCTCGACCCCGACCTGGAGGAGCGCACGATCGCGCCCTCGCTGGACCGGTTCCTGACCGTCGTCACCAACTCCGGTGGCACCGTCAAGACCGAGATTTGGGGCCGGCGTCGCATGGCCTACGAGATCAAGAAGCACGTCGAGGGCATCTACGCCGTCGTCGACATCCAGGCCGAGCCCGCCGCGGTGGCCGAGCTCGACCGGCAGCTCAACCTCAACGAGTCGGTCCTGCGCACGAAGCTGATGCGGCCCGAGGTCCACTGACCATGGCCGGCGAGACCGTCATCACCGTCATCGGCAACCTGACCGCCGATCCGGAGCTGCGCTTCACGCCGTCGGGCGCTGCCGTCGCGAACTTCACCGTGGCCTCCACGCCGCGGACCTTCGACCGCCAGTCGCAGGAGTGGAAGGACGGCGAGGCGCTGTTCCTCCGCTGCAACGTCTGGCGGCAGGCCGCGGAGAACGTGGCCGAGTCGCTGACCCGCGGCTCGCGGGTCATCGTCAGCGGACGCCTCAAGCAGCGCTCCTTCGAGACGAAGGAGGGCGAGAAGCGCACCGTCGTCGAGCTCGAGGTGGACGAGATCGGCCCCTCGCTGCGCTACGCCACGGCCAAGGTCACCCGCGCCTCGCGCGGTGAGGGTGGCGGCGGCTTCGGTGGCGGTGGCGGCGGCGGTGGTTTCGGCGGCGGCGGTGGCGCGAGCGACCCGTGGTCGACGCCCGCCGGTCCGTCGGACGAGCCGCCCTTCTGAAAGGACCCCTCTGCCCCCCACCGCTCGCACGCTCGCGGCGGGACCCTGCAGAGGGGCCGTTCCATTCCCTCACTTACTGGAGAACTCCGGTGCCCAAGCCCCCTGTTCGCAAGCCCAAGAAGAAGGTCTGCCAGTTCTGCAAGGACAAGGCGACCTACATCGACTACAAGGACACGACCCTGCTGCGGAAGTTCATCTCCGACCGCGGCAAGATCCGTGCCCGCCGCGTCAGCGGCAACTGCAGCCAGCACCAGCGGGACGTCGCCACGGCCGTGAAGAACAGCCGTGAGATGGCCCTGCTGCCCTACACCTCGACGGCGCGCTGATCATGAGCACGATGAAGCTGATCCTGACGCAGGAGGTCACCGGCCTCGGGTCCTCCGGCGACACCGTCGAGGTCAAGGGCGGGTACGGCCGCAACTACCTCCTGCCCCGCGGGCTGGCCATCGTCGCCACCCGGGGCGCGCAGAAGCAGGTCGAGTCGCTGCGCCGGGCGCGTGCCGCCCGCGAGGTGGCCTCGCACGAGGAGGCGCAGACGCTGGCCGGCCGCCTGTCCGGGCTGACCGTCCGGGTTCCGGCGCGCGCCGGTGACGGCGGACGCCTGTTCGGTCGCGTCACCACCGCCGACGTCGCCGCGGCCGTCACGGCTGCCGGCGGCCCGGAGCTCGACCGTCGCCGGATCGAGCTGCCCAGCAGCATCAAGACCACGGGCCAGCACACCGTCACCGTGCGGGTGCACCCGGAGGTCACCGCCCAGCTGACCATCGAGGTCGTCGCGGGCTGAACCACGCCCGTCCCGCAGAGGACCGGGCTGCACGAGGGGCGTCGGACGTGGGTCCGGCGCCCCTCGTGGCGTCTCCGGCCGCTGGCCACCTCCGGCCGTTGCACGCCGTGGGCGCCGCGACGGATCCCCCGGGCCCCCGGAGGCCGGGTCGGCACTCGCAGGGCCGCACGGGGCCGCTGAGGGGCTGCGGGACCCGCGCTCGGTGGCGGCGACCCCCGGGCGCCACCCCCGCTGCGCTGACGGTGGCGCCGCGCGCCCGCTCCCGCCTGGCCGGCGGCCGCCCGCGCACCGTTGTGACTCGTGGTGCGTCGCCCCCAAGTTTCTTCCGAAGTTTTTCCCGTCCACACGCGGTGGGAGTCGTCCGTGCAGGTCAGCGACGGCGAGCCCGGGGATGTGCGGTCGCTGTCCCCCGGCTCGTCCACATGTCGACACGCCTCCGTCCACCGACTTGTCCACAAGTTGTGCAGATCGGCGTGCACACCGGTGGTGGACGCGGCCTGCTGCGCTTCCTAACGTCCTCCCCGCCACCGAGCGGACGACGTGTTTGTCGGTCCCCTCCGGTAGGCAGGAGCCGAACAGGCGTTCGGCACGGCGCTGCCCGTCGAGCTCGCGTACTTCCCCTGCGCGCGGTGGTGATGCGGGCGCGCCCGCAAGGAGATGGAGGTACCCCCGTGGCGGTGGCCGACGAGTTCAGCCGACCGTCCGTGACGGCGCCGGAGTACGACCGGCAGCCGCCGCAGGACGTCGCGGCGGAGCAGTCGGTGCTCGGCGGCATGCTGCTGAGCAAGGACGCGATCGCAGACGTGGTGGAGGTCTTGCACGGCAACGACTTCTACCGGCCGGCGCACCAGGTGATCTTCGACTGCATCCTGGACCTCTACGGGCGCGGCGAGCCGGCGGATGCGATCACCGTCGCCGCGGAGCTCAACCGGACCGACCAGCTGTCCAAGATGGGCGGCGCGGTCTACCTGCACACGCTCATCCAGTCCACGCCCACGGCGGCCAACGCCGGCTACTACGCCGCGATCGTCGCCGAGCAGGCGGTGCTGCGGCGCCTGGTGGAGGCCGGCACCCGCGTGGTGCAGCTGGGCTACGGCGCGGCCGGCGGCAAGGGCGACGTCGACGACATCGTCGACCGCGCCCAGCAGGAGATCTACGACGTCACCGAGAAGCGCATGAGCGAGGACTACTCGCGCCTCGAGGACGTGCTCCAGCCGACGATGGACGAGCTGGACGCGATCGCCTCCCGCGGGGGCACCGCCCGCGGCGTCCCGACCGGCATCCGGGACCTCGACGAGCTCACCAACGGCCTGCAGGCCGGGCAGATGGTCGTCATCGCCGCCCGTCCTGGCGTGGGCAAGTCGACGCTGGGACTCGACATCGCCCGATCGGCCACGGTGAAGCACCAGATGCCGGCGGTGATCTTCTCGCTCGAGATGAGCAAGCACGAGATCACCATGCGCCTGCTCTCGGCCGAGGCGAAGGTGCCGCTGCACCACATGCGCGCCGGCACGCTGTCGGACGAGGACTGGGCGAAGCTGGCCCGTCGCATGGGTGAGGTAGCCGACGCCCCGCTCTACATCGACGACTCGCCGAACATGACGATGATGGAGATCCGGGCCAAGGCGCGGCGCCTCAAGCAGCGCAACGACCTCAAGCTCGTGGTCATCGACTACCTCCAGCTGATGACCTCGGGCAAGCGCGTCGAGAGCCGCCAGCAGGAGGTCTCGGAGTTCTCCCGCGCGCTCAAGCTGCTGGCCAAGGAGCTCGAGGTCCCGGTCATCGCGATGTCGCAGCTGAACCGTGGCTCGGAGCAGCGGCAGGACAAGAAGCCGATGCTGTCCGACCTCCGCGAGTCCGGCTCCATCGAGCAGGACGCCGACATGGTGATGATGATCCACCGCGAGGACATGTACGAGAAGGAATCCCCGCGGGCCGGCGAGGCCGACATCATGCTGGTGAAGCACCGCAACGGCCCGACCGCCAACGTCACCGTCGCCTTCCAGGGCCACTACAGCCGCTTCGTGGACATGGCCAACTGACGTGGCCGTCTCCAGCAACGGCTCCGCGGGTGCTACGGCCTACCCCGTGGAGTCGGTCGGTATCGACGGACGCCTGTTCTTCCAGGAGTGCGCGACCATCGTCTGGGACCAGGGCAGAGGCGCCTACGACTTCAACCCTGCTCTGGACGGTCACCCGGCTGTCTACCGCGTCTTCGTCCAGCCCAACGCCTTCTACGTCGGGGAGGCGCGAAACCTGGCCGACCGATTCCGCCGGCACCTGACCGAGGACGGTTCCGAAGTCTTGGCGGCCCTTCACCAGGCACGGGCTGCGGGCGTCCCCGACTCCGACCTGGGTCGTGTGGAGATCGTGTCGATGACGGCGACCGCATCTGAGTTGTTCGAGAACGACGACTACTCGAACCTGGAATTCCGACCCATCACCCGGACGCTCCCAGCGGATGCCGTGTACACCCGGCTGGCCGTCGAGGGCATGGCGTTGGCGGTGTCCGTGGAGATGTGGCCAGCGGGCCGTTGCCTGAACCGGTTGACCAGGAACGGGGAAGGCCTGCGGTATGTCCGTTGACGGCGCGGGCGCGTCGACGCCCTGAGCTCCAGCGTCAGAGGCCCAGAACCGGATCGGTTCTGGGCCTCTGACAATTCAACGCCTCACGACGTGGAAGCTCGGTCAGGCGGCGGCGCGCATCAGCTCGCGGCGGACCTTCTTGCCGCCGGTGGTCATGCGGACCAGCTTGACCACCTGCGCCGGCGCGTTCTTCGGCGTGGTCTCGGCCAGCCAGCCGTTGGGCAGCGAGAGCCGGATGACCTTGTGCCACGCGCTCGCGACCTGCTTGTACAGCGGGGCGGAGTGGTAAGTCAGGCCGTACCGGTCGAAGATGTCCTTCACCTTCGGGGCGATCTCGGCGTACCGGTTGCTCGGGATGTCCGGGAACAGGTGGTGCTCCACCTGGTGGCTCAGGTTGCCGGTCATGATGTGCATGGCCTTGCTGCCCGAGATGTTCGCCGAGCCCAGCATCTGCCGCAGGTACCACTCGCCGCGGGTCTCGCCGTCGATCGAGGTCTTCTCGAAGGTCTCGACGCCCTCGGGGAAGTGACCGCACATGATCACCGAGTGCGACCAGAGGTTGCGCACCACGTTGGCGGTGAAGTTCGCCGCCAGCGTCGGCAGGAACGACGGACCCGACAGCAGCGGGTGGACGACGTAGTCCTTGGCCGCCTGGTTGCGGATCTTCTTCAGCACCTGCTTGGCCGCGGCGCGGAACTTGGGGTCGTTGCGCCGCTTCTTGGTGGCCAGGTTCTTGCCCAGCTCCAGGTCGTAGGCGGCGATCCCGTACTCGAAGAAGCAGGCGTTGATGAAGTTCCAGAGGGGCTGCGCCAGGTACATCGGGTGCCACTTCTGGTCCTCGTCGACGCGCATGATGCCGTAGCCGAGGTCGTTGTCCTTGCCCACGACGTTCGTGTACGTGTGGTGCAGCTCGTTGTGCGAGTGCTTCCACTGCGCGGCCGGGCTGGCCATGTCCCACTCCCACGTCGTGGAGTGGATCTTCGGGTCGCGCATCCAGTCCCACTGGCCGTGCAGGATGTTGTGCCCGATCTCCATGTTCTCGAGGATCTTGGCGATCGAGAGGCCGGCGGTGCCGAGCACCCACGCCGGCGGGAACTTGGAGAACAGCAGGACGGCGCGGCTGCCCAGCTCGAGCTTCCGCTGCACGTCGATGACCGTGCGGATGTACTTCGCGTCGTCCTCGCCGAGGCTGTCGCGCACCTCCTGGCGGATCGTGTCGAGCTCCTTGCCGATGAGCTCGATGTCCTCGGGGGTGAGGTGGGCGATCGGGTTCTCGGGCTTCTTCTGCAGGACGGTCATCGTGGGAGCTCCTCTGTCTGGGGCTGGGTCAGTGCTCGATGGCGCAGGCGCCGGCGGCGGCGCTGACGCAGGTCTGGATGAGGACACCGTCGCCGACGTCCTCGGCGGTGGTGATCTCGCCGTTGCGCAGGTCGCGGACGGCACCCTCGCGGAGGGGCAGCACGCAGCCGTAGCAGATGCCCATCCGGCAGCCGCTGGGCATCAGGACCCCGGCCTCCTCGGCGGCGTCGAGGATCGGCGTGGCGCCGTCGGCCTCGAGCGTCGTGCCGTTCTTCGTGAACGAGACCGTGCCGCCCTCGCCGGTGACGAGGATGCGCGGACGGAAGCGCTCGGTGTAGAGCCGGTCGGCGATGCCGACCGACTCCCAGTGCTCCTCGAGCGCCTCCAGCATGCCCACGGGCCCGCACGCCCAGGTCGCGCGCTCGTGCAGGTCGGGGACCAGTTCGGCGATGGACCGGGCGTCGAGCATCCCGGCGCTGTCGGTGTGCTGCTCGATCAGCCGGATCCGGCCCTCGGCGGCCATGCGCCGGAGCTCCTCGCCGAAGACGACGTCGTCGGCGGTGGGGGCGGAGTGCACCAGGACGGTGTCGGCCAGCCGGTCGACGGAGTTGCGCAGGATGCCCATGACCGGCGTAATGCCGGAGCCGGCGGTGACGAACAGCGCCTTCGCGGGCACCTGCTCGGGCAGGCAGAACTCACCGGTGGCCTGGTCGAGCTGGATGATCGTGCCGGGCTGCACCCGGTGCACCAGGTGGTTGCTGACCTTGCCGTCGGGGATCGCCTTCACGGTGATGGTGAAGCAGCCGTCGGGGCGGTCGAGTACGGAGGTGATCGAGTAGGCGCGCCACTGGCGGACCCCGTCGATGTCGATGCCGATGCGGACGTACTGGCCGGGCACGTGCGGCAGCCAGTCGCGCCCGGGGCGGATGACGATCGACGCGGCGTCCCGGGTCTCCCGGTGCACGGCCTCGATCCGGCCGCGCAGCGCCGCCCCGGAGCGGAGCGGGTCGAACAGGTCGAGGTAGTCGACGGGCAGCAGCGGGGTGGTCACCAGCTCGGCGAACTTGAGCACCCGGTCGCGCAGCGCGATCCGCGCGGGCGGCCGGGCCGCGGCGGGGCGCGGGGCGGTTGCTGTCATGTACTCAGCTTTCCCAGCGCATGCACCAAATACCTGTGCCCTCGACGTGAATCGGGCGGTAGCTTCTGTCCCCGGTGAACAAAGGAGGCGCGATGGCGGAGGACCCCGCACCGTTCCCGGAGACCGTCGCCGAGGCGATGCGCGCGGAGCTGACGGCCGTCGCCGAGCGTGCGGTGGAGGAGATCATCGTCGGCGTCCCCAGTTACACGGACGCGTTCTCCGGCCCGATGGGCCGGAAGATCTCCACCGCGGTCGAGCTGGCCCTGCGGGGGTTCCTGCAGGTGGCCGCCGACGGGGGAAACGTGGACGCCGGGACCCCGGGCGGGCCGGTCGTCGAGGCGGCCTACGCACTGGGGCGCGGCGAGGCCCGCAGTGGTCGTTCGATGGACGCCCTCCTGGCCGCCTACCGGGTCGGCGCACGGGTGTCGTGGCGGGACATGAGCGCCACCGCCGTCCGCGCGGGCCTGGACCCCATGTCGCTGGCCCGGTTCGCCGAGCTGGTGTTCGCCTACATCGACCGGCTCTCCGCGGCGAGCGTCGCCGGCCACGCCGACGAGCTGGCCTCCAGCGGCCGGGCCCGCCAGCGCCTGCTCGAGCGGCTGGCGCGCGGCCTGCTCACCGGCAGCCCGCACACGGAGCTCGCCGAGATGGCCCAGCGGGCGGAGTGGTCCCCGCCGCGCACGCTGACCGCCGTGCTGCTGCCCGAGGGCCGGGTGCGCGGCACGCTGGTCTCCCTGGACCCGCGCACCCTGGCCGCGACGGAGGACCTCCCGGGGCTGGAGATCCCGGGGGAGCTGGCGGTGCTGCTCGTGCCGGACGCCGACGGCGCCGCCCGCGGCGCGTTGCTGCGCGGGCTGGCGGGCCGTCGTGCCGTGGTCGGCCCCGCCCGGCCCTGGTGGGCCGCGCAGGCCTCGTACGGCCGGGCGCTCCGGGCGCTGCGGCTGCACGTGGCCGCGGAGGACGACGGGCCGCTGGACACCGACGCCCGGCTGGCGGAGCTGGTCCTGCGGGCCGACGAGGAGGCGCTGGCCGATCTGCGGGCCCGGGCGCTGGCGCCGCTGGAGGCGGTGGGGGAGGTGGCGCGCGAGAAGCTCACGGAGACGCTGCGGAGCTGGCTGCTCCACCACGGCCGGCGTGACCAGGTCGCCGCGGCGCTGTTCGTGCACCCGCAGACGGTCCGCTACCGGATGACCCAGCTGCGCCAGCTCTACGGGCGCGGCCTGGAGGACCCGCAGACGGTGCTGGAGCTAACCATCGCGCTCGGCGTCCACCCTGCACCACCGGGTGAGGCGCCGTCCCGCGCGCCCGGTGGGCTCGGGTGACCCTTCCGCCGGGCGCGGCCCGGCTGGTCGAGGAGGTGGCCACGGCGGTCGGCGCCACGTGGGACGCCGGTGCGCCGCTGCTGCACGGGCGGACCGGGCTGGCCGGCCGCCTCGACGTCCCGGGGATCGCGATCGGCGCGGTCGCCGCGCAGCTGCTGGCCGCCCGGGCGCTCGAGGACACCTCGCCGCGGCCGCTGCACCTCGAGGCCGGGCACGTGGCCGCGTCCTTCGCCGGCGAGCGGCACGTGAGGTTTCACGGGAAACCGGGCGGGGGCGGGTTCGCCCCGCTGTCCCGGTTCTGGCGGACCGTCGACGGCTGGATCCGGCTCCACGGCAACTACCCGCGGCACCGCGCAGCCGCGACGGCGGTGCTGGGCGAGGACGTCGCGTCCGCCGCGCTCGGGTGGCGCGCCGAGGAGCTCGAGGCAGCGGTCGTCGAGGCAGGCGGCGCGGCGGCGGCCGTCCGCAGCGCCGCTACCTGGTCGGCCCTCCCCCAGGCCGCGGCGGTGCGCGAGCAGCCCCTCGTGGCGGTGGCGCGCACCGCCGAGCACCCGGGGCGCCGGAGCGGGCTGCGGGGGCTGCGGGTGCTCGACCTGACCCGCGTCATCGCCGGACCGGTGGCCACCCGGGCGCTCGCGGCGCACGGGGCCGACGTCCTGCGGATCGACAGCCCGTGGGGCCCCGACGACCCGGATCTGCTGCGCGACACCGGCGCCGGGAAGCGCCACGTGCTGCTCGACCTGGCCGACCGGCACGACCGCGCGCTGGTGGAGGAGCTGGTGGCCGCGGCGGACGTCGTCGTGCAGGGCTACCGGCCCGGCGCGCTGGACGCGCACGGCCTGGACCCCGGCTCGCTGGCCGAGCGGCACCCGCACCTGGTCGTGGCCCGGCTCTCGGCGTGGGGGACTCGCGGCCCGTGGGGGAACCGCCGGGGGTTCGACAGCCTGGTGCAGGCGGCGACCGGCATCGCCGCGGTGTACGGCGACGGGAAGGCGCCCGGCGCGCTGCCGGTTCAGGCGCTCGACCACGCGACCGGGCACCTCGCCGCGACCGCCGTCCTGGGCCTGCTGGCCCGCCAGCGGGACGAAGGCGGCGCCTGGTGCGCCGAGCTCTCGCTGGCCGGCACGGCGCACCGGCTGCTGGCGACCGGGCCCGGTGACGAGCAGCCCGGCCCGCCGCCGGACCCGGCGCCGTGGCTGGTCCAGCTGCCCTCGCCGGCCGGCCCGGTGACCGTCGTCGGCCCGCCGGGGGCGGCCGCGTGGCCCACCGGGGCGTTGCTGCCGCCGAGCACCCGGCCCCGGTGGCTGCCCCGCTGACACCGTCGGCACCGTGGGGGAGGCTCACGCGGTGACCGTCGACCTGACCGCTGCCGCCGGCTTCCTCGCCACGGCCGGGCGCGTCCTCGACCGCCGCCGGTTCGAGCTGCTGTTCACCGGGGGTGCGCAGGAGCCCGTCCTCGCCGCCGTCGACGGGTACCGCAACGCCGACGGTGGCTACGGGTGGGGGCTGGAGCCGGACCTGCGCTCGGCCACCAGCCAGCCGGGCGGGGCCCTGCACGCCCTGGAGGTGTTCGCCGACGTCGGCGCCGCGGCCACGGGGCGGGCGCGGGAGCTCTGCGACTGGCTGGCGACGGCGAGCCTGCCGGACGGTGGGCTGCCGTTCGCCTTGCCGGTCCCCGACCCGGCCGCGTGCGCGCCCTTCTGGACGAGTGCCGACCCCAGCCGGTCCTCGCTGCAGATCACCGCCGTCGTCGCCGCGACGGCGCACCAGGTCGCCGCGGCGGACCCGGCCGTGGCCGGGCACCCGTGGCTGGACCGGGCGACCGGCTACTGCCTGGACGCCGTCAGCCGGCTCGACGGCAGCGCGCACGCCATGGAGCTGGCCTTCGCGGTGCGGTTCCTCGACGCCGCCGCCGAGGCGCGCCCGGAGGCCGCGGACCTGGTCGAACGGCTGGGGGCGCACGTACCGGCGGACGGTCTGCTGCACGTGGCCGGGGGTGCGCCCGACGAGCACATGCGCCCGCTCGACTTCGCGCCGCTGCCCGGCGGGCCCGCCCGCTCGCTCTTCCCCCCTGCTGTCGTGACCGCCGAGCTCGACCGGCTCGCCGCGGGCCAGCAGGACGACGGCGGGTGGGCCGTCGACTTCGACAGCTGGTCCCCCGCGGCCGTCCTCGAGTGGCGCGGCCACCGGACGGTCCAGGCGCTGCTCCTGCTGCGGGCCAACGGTCGCCTCTGACCGCACGGACCCCCGGGGAACTGCCACCGGGCTCCCAGGCCGGTGCCATGCGCGACGGCGACCGTCGTCCTCGAGCGGTCCACCAGGGGCCGACGGTCGAGAGGAGCAGGTTCATGGAGCACACCACTGCGGACGATCAGCCGGCCCGCCGCGAGCGCATCGGCGGCCACGCCTGGGTGCGCACGGTCGGGTTGGTCGGCAGCGGGCTGGTGGCCGGCGGGATCCTGGCCGGAACCATGACGGCGACGGCGGCCGAGGAGACGGCCACCCCGGAGACGAGCCAGGAGCAGGCGACCGTGGCGCCGGAGGACTGCCCCGAGGGCGCCGGTGGGAGCGTCCTGCCCGGCGGTGGCACCGACGCCGTCACCCCGGAGAGCAGCGCCAGCTCGGCGGCCTGAGCGCGGGTGGGCGGACGCGTGGAGAACGCGTCCACCCATCCGCGGAGCAGGCGGGCTCCGGACACAGGGGTGCCGTGCGGTCCGCCGATGACCCCGGCGGGCCGCACGGTGCCCGGGCTGCTCAGGCGGGGCGGAGCACGGCCACCAGGAAGTCCGCGTCGGGCGTGAACGGCCGCAGGTCCCAGGTGGAGAGCAGCAGGTCCGGGGTCCAACCCGCCGCCCGTGCGTCGTCCAGGAACTCGTCGAAGCCGTAGCCGCGGCCGGCGCCGAAGCCGATGACCGCCCGGCCGTCGGGGTCGATGTGGGCGCGCAGGCGGCGCAGCACGGCGCCCCGGGTGGACGGTGCGAGGAACGCCATGACGTTCCCGGCGCTGACGATCGCGTCGAAGGGCTCGTCGATGCCCAGCGCCGGCAGGTCCAGCTCGGCGAGGTCGCCGACCAGCCACCGCGGGCCGGGGTGGTCCTCCTCGGCGGCCGCGATCAGCACCGGGTCGACGTCGACGCCCACCACCCGGTGGCCGACCTCGTGCAGGTGGGCGCCGACGCGGCCGGGCCCGCAGCCGGCGTCCAGCACCCGGGAGCCGCGCGGCAGCATCGCGTCGACGAGCCGCGCCTCCCCCACCAGGTCCATCCCCTGCTCGGCCAGCGTGCGGAACCGCTGCACGTAGGCGGCCGAGTGGGAGGGGTCCTCCTGGGTCATGCGGGTCCAGGTGCTGGGTTCGGGGCGTTCGGCCATGCCGCCGTTCTACAGGGCGGGCCGCTCGGTGCGCTCAGCGGCCGGAGGGCGGATCGTCGAGCAGCACGCCCGGCCCCACCGGGAGCGGGTCGCCGCGGTGATCATGAGGGGCGCCTCCAGTCGGGTGGGTCGGCGGGCTGCAGCGCCGGGTCGTCGGCGGCCAGCGTGCGCACCGGTCCCGGCGGCGTCAGCGGCCCCTCGAAGCGCACCGTCACCCGGCCGAGCCCGCGACCCCACACCCAGCCCCGCCCGTGCTCCTCGTGCCGCACGTCCTGGCCCGGCCACCACCGTTTCTCGACCGGCAACGGCGGCTCTTCGGCGGCCTCCGCCTCGGGCGAAGCGGTCTCGTCCGGCTCCTCCTCACCGGTGGTGAAGAGGTCGCCCTGCGCGTAGAGCGACAACCCCGAGACGCCGACCCCGAGCAGGCGCAGCCCCCCGCCGGTGCCGGCCTCGGTGAGCAGCCGGCGGGCCGTGGCCGCGATCACCCGGGCGTCGTCGGTCGGCTGCGGCAGCGTCTGGGAGCGGGTGATCGTCGTGAAGTCGTAGCGGCGCAGCTTCAGCGTGACCGTGCGCCCGGAGTAGGCGGCTGCGCGCAGCCGGCTCCCCACCCGGGCGGCCATCGAGTCGATCTCCCGGTTCAGCACGGACAGGTCGGTGAGGTCCCGCTCGAAGGTCTCCTCGTGCGAGACCGACTTCACCTCCCGATCGGGGACGACGGCGCGGTCGTCCTCGGCGCGGGCCAGCGCGTGCAGCCCCGCGCCGTGCGCCCGGCCGGCGAGCGCGACCAGGTCGGGCAGCGACTTGGCGGCCAGGTCCCCGACCGTCCGCACCCCGACCTGATGCAGCCGCTCCGCCGTCGCCGGGCCGACGCCGCCGAGCCGGGTGACCGGCAGCGGGTGCAGGAGGTCGAGCTCACCGCCCGGCGGGACGACGACGAGGCCGTCCGGCTTCCGCAGGTCGGAGGCGATCTTGGCCATCAGCTTCGAGCGGCCGATGCCGACCGACCCGGTGACCCCTCCGGTGGCGCTCGCGATCCGCTCCTTGAGCCCCTCGGCCAGTTCCGTCACACCGGAAACCGAGAGGTCGTGGCCGGGGCCGGCGGCGAGGTCGACATAGGCCTCGTCGATCGATACCGGCTCGACGAGCGGGGAGAGCTCGCGGAGCAGGTCCATGACGACGTCGGAGGTGCGGCGGTAGGCGGCGAACCTGCCACCGAGGAACGCCGTCCCCGGTGGGCACCGTCGGCGCGCCTCCGCGGTGGACATCGCCGACCGCGCCCCGTAGGCCCTCGCCTCGTAGGACGCGGTGGCGACGACGCCCCGGCCACCCACGCCGCCGACGACGACCGGCCGGCCGCGCAGCGAGGGCTTGTCGCGCTGCTCGACCGCGGCGAAGAAGGCGTCGAGGTCCAGGTGCAGGATGCTCGCCTCCCGCCTCATGGCACCGATGATCGCCCGGCGGGCGGGATCGGCGGTGGCCGCCCCCTGCTCAGACCGGGACGGTCCAGCTCTCGCGGGCGTGAGCGGCGCGCCAGAACTCGAGCTCGTACCGGGTCGCGACGGCGAACGCGGTCAGCATCGCGCCCTCCTGCCCGGGGGCCGAGCGGGCCGCGGCGTCGGTCAACCGCCGGGCGGTGGCGGTGGCCGCCTGGAACGGCGCCGCGTCGTACGTCGCGATCCACCGGCGGTAGGGGTGGCCGGCGGCCGCCCGCACCACCGGCGCCAGGCGGGCGCCCACGTGGCCGTACACCCAGTAGCAGGGCAGGACTGCCGCGGCGGCGACCGGGTAGGGGGCGGTCGCCGCCGTCGCCACCAGGTAGGAGGTGTACGCCAGGCAGGTCGGCGATGCGACCGGCGCACCGTCGGGCTCCCCGAGCACATCGGTGCCGAGCAGGTCGGCGTGCAACTGTGTCTCCACCGCCCCGCAGTTCTGCGCCGATCCGGCCCAGAACGCGGCCGCCTCCGCGTCGGGTGCGCGGGCCGCGAGCAGGGCCAGCGCCCGGGCGTAGCCGCCGAGGTAGAGGGCGTCCTGCTCCAGGTAGTGGCGGAACGCCTCCGGGGCGAGGCTGCCGTCGGCCAGTTCGGCGAGGAAGGGCAGGCCGTCGATCGCCCGGCGGAGCTCGGCCGTCGCCGCCCAGGCCCGGTCGCAGAACCCGGTCACGCGGGCCAGATCCCGGCGAAGTGGTGCACCGGACCGTGGCCGGCGCCGATCCGCAGCCCGGCGCCCGCGGCGAGCGCCCGCTGCAGGTAGTCGCGGGCGGGCTCCACCAGGTCCGCCCAGTCGGGTGTCCCACCGGCGTGGGCGGCCAGCGCGGCCAGCGCCGAGGAGAGCGTGCACCCGGTGCCGTGCGTCGCCGTCGTGTCGATGCGGGGCCGCCGGCTCTCGGTGGTGCCGGCGGTGGTGGCGAGGACGTCGACGCTCTCGGGGCCGCCCAGGTGGCCGCCTTTCAGCAGCACCGCCCGGGGCCCGAGGGCCAGCAGCGCCGCCGCCTGCTCGTGCAGCGCGGCGACGTCGGCCGCCGGTGCGGTGCCCAGCAGGGCGGCGGCCTCGGGCACGTTGGGGGTGACGAGGTCGGCCAGCGGCAGCAGCTCGGTGCGGACGGCGGCGACCGCGTCGTCGTCGATCAGCCGGTGGCCGCTGGTCGCCACCATCACCGGGTCGCAGACGACCGGGTCGGGGCGCCGTTCGGCCAGCGCGGCGGCGACCGCCCGGACGACGTCCGCGCTGCCCAGCATCCCGAGCTTGGTGGCGTGCACGTCGACGTCGTCGAGGAGCGTGTGCAGCTGCTGGGTGACGAACTCCGCAGGGACCGGGTGGACGCCGGTGACGCCGCGGGTGTTCTGCGCGGTGAGCGCGGTCAGCACCGCCGTCCCGTACGCGCCGAGTGCGCTGAAGGTCTTCAGGTCCGCCTGGACGCCCGCCCCTCCGCTGGGGTCGCTGCCGGCCACGGTGAGCGCGGTGGGCGTCATCGCGCACCCACCGGGGTCAGCTCCGCGCGCAGCGCCGCCGCCGCGGCCCGCGGGTCGGCCGCCGTGCAGATCGCCGACACCACGCAGACGCCGTCCACGCCCGTGGCCGCCGCGTCGGCTGCCCGGGCGGCGTCGATGCCGCCGATCGCCACGGCGACCAGCCCCGCGGCCCGCGCGGTCGCGGCCAGCTCCCGGACGGTGGTGAGGCCCAGCCCCGGGCCCGCCTCGGGCTTGGTCGGCGTCGCCCAGACCGGGCTCAGGCCGACGAGGTCGACCGTGCCCGGCGGGAGGCGGAGCGCGGCCGCGAGGTCCTCCGTGCTCTCGACGGAGAGCCCGACCAGCCGGTCGGGCCCGAGCGCGACCCGCACCTCGGTCACCGGCAGGTCCTCCTGCCCGACGTGCACACCCGAGGCGCCGGCCAGCAGCGCGACGTCCAGCGCGTCGTTCACCACCACCGCCACGTCCGGCCGGTCGGCGAGCGCCGCCTGCACCGAGCGGGTCAGCGCCAGCAGCTCCCGGCGCGAGGCCTGCTTGTCGCGCACCTGGACGGCGGTGACGCCACCGGCGACCGCGGCGCGCACGACGTCGGCCACCGGTCGCGGCCGGCAGAGCTCCGTGTCGGTGACCAGGTAGAGCGTCGGGTCGAACGACGGGCGCATCACGCGCTCCGCACGTCCGCCGCGGCGAGGTCCTCGGGGCCGACGACATCGAGGGCGTCGAGCCACGCCGCCGCGAAGGTGCCGGGGCCGGTGGCGGTCGAGGCGGCCCGCTCCGCGGCGAGGGCGACGTGCGCGTGAGCGGCGACTGCTCCGGCCAGCGGATCACCGGTTGCGGCGACGTAGGCGGCGACCAGCGCCCCGAGCGCGCACCCGGCGCCCGTGGTGCGGGTCAGCAGCGGTGAGCCGCCGCCGACCCGGACGGTCCGCCTGCCGTCGGTGATCAGGTCCACCTCGCCGCTGACGGCCACCACGCCACCGGTGCGCCCGGCGAGTGCCGCGGCGGCGGAGGCGGCGTCGTCGGCGCCCGCGGTGCTGTCCACCCCGCGGCCACCCGAGCCCACCCCGCTCAGCGCCATGATCTCCGAGGGGTTGCCGCGGACGACGGCGGGGCCGAGCGTCACCAGCTCGCCGGCCAGCGCCGTCCGGTAGGCGAGGCCGCCGACGGCGACCGGGTCGAGCACCCACGGGGTGCCCGCAGCCGCAGCCGACCGGGCGGCCAGCCGCATCGCCTCGGCGGTGCGCGCGTGGACCGTCCCCACGTTCACCAGGACGGCGGAGGCGACGGCGGCGAAGTCCCCGGCCTCCTGGGGCGCGTCGACCATCGCCGGCGCGGCGCCGACCGCGAGCAGGGCGTTGGCGGTCAGCGTCTGCACGACCGTGTTGGTCAGGCAGTGGACGAGCGGGGCGTGCTCGCGCAGCGCCGTGCGGGCCGCGCGCAGGTCGACGACTTCCACAGCATCGGACATGCCGGTGACATCCCTTCGCCAGTGCGAACTGGAGCAGGTTCGGCGGGTGTGATCTCAGTCCCGGGCGGGACACCCCGTGCCACGTACGGGAGCGAACCTAGCGCAGCCGGCGACCGGTGTCCCGCGCGGTGCGAGCACGCTGACCCGGGCGGGTGCCGATCGCCTAGGTTCCGGCGCGCGGCCCACCACCTCGCGCAGGTCAACGTCTCCCGGCTGCTCGCGCCGCTGGAGAGCCCGGTGCCGGCCGACTTCATGGCCGCGCTCGACGAGGTCAACGCCGAGGACGGCAACGCCACCTCGGTCCAGGCCTTCGGCTGGGACGCCGCCGGCAGCCACGGCGTGATCGGAACCTCACCGTCTGGCGCGACGTCGAGTCGCTGGCCGCTTACGTGTTCGGTGGCCGGCACCTGCAGGTCATGCGGCGGCGCCGCGAGTGGCTCCACCGCGCCGCGGAGGCCACCACGGCGCTCTGGTGGGTCCCGGCCGGCACCTTGCCCACCACCGAGGACGCCGAGGCGCGGGTCCGCCACCTGCGGGCCCACGGCCCCACCCCGGAGCGTTCACCTTCCGCAGCCACTTCCCGCCGCTCGAGGGGCCGTGGCGCCGTCGACGGACGCCTGGGTCTGCCCCGCGTGAGGTTGCTGCTCACCTCCGCCGGGCTGTGCCACCCGTCGCTGGTCGCGGCCGCAGAGGAGCTGGAGTGGGAAGTCGCCAGCCCAGCAGCGGCCGGTCCGGGGGTCAGCCTGCGGGGACGACGACCACAGCCTCCATCGGCCCGCCGCATTCCTCGGTGCCCCCCACGCGGCTCCAGGACAGGGATTCCGCGACCGCAGCCTCCGGGCCCTGCGGCCCGAGCACCCTCACCACCACGGACCCCGGCATCGCCATCACCGGCAACCTCGCGGTCGAGCCGACCAGCGCACCCGACACCTCGCGGGTCAGCTCGTCATCGTCCCGTTGCACGAGACCGCAGGGCTCCTCGCATCGGACCTCCACGGTGTGCCCCTCGGCCGCGGACCAGTCATCCGCCAACTGCACGATGAGCGTGCGGCCGTGGTCGACGGCCGGGCAGATCCGATCGGTCCCACCGGCTCTGGCCTCCGGCGAGCCTCCGGGGCGCGCCCCGCCTTCCGGCGTCCCGGCACCGCACCCGGTCGTCGTCAGGACGACCACGGCGGCGGTCACCGCCACGGTCAGGGCAGTCACGGCTGCAGCGCCGCGGCGAGCGACCCGGGCGGACCGCTGCCGCGCCGCCGGCATCCACTCTCGGCGTGGACCGTCCTCGTCCGCGATGTGCACGTGACTCCCTCCGCCGCACCGACCCCGCCGCCAGCCTCGGCTGCCGAGGCCGCCCCGCCAGGTCCCCGGACGGGCGGCGGGCCGGCCATCGCGTCCGGCCGAGAGCGCGTTCTGCCAGCCGGCAGGCACCTGCTGCCGCGCTCAGCCCTCGGTGAGCGCGGCTGCGGGCAGCCAGTCGGCGTCGAGCAGCTCGGCGATCTCCTGCAGCGCGGAGGTGTCCGCCCCTGCCGTGGAGCCGCTGACCGCCAGGCGCTCCACCATCACCCGGGCCACCTGCTCCTCCACCGTGTCGGCGGCGAAGGCCACCCGCCACGGCGAGGAACGCCCGTCGCGGTGGGTGCGCCCGGTGACCTGCCGGGCCTGGATGCCGGAGAACCGCGGCTGGTGGAACAGCCCCACGCGCGGGGTCTCGGACGCCGTGGACCCGCCGGGCAGCAGCTCGCCGGCGTGCAGGCTGATCGAGGCGGTGACGGTGAAGACGCAGACCGCGGCCTCCCCGCGCTGGAAGCGCAGCCGCTCGGCCTCGACGTCGAACCTGTCGCGGCCGTAGATGGAGGCCACCGGGATGCCGGCGTCCAGCAGGGCCTGCCGGATCGGATCGGCCGCGGTCTCCACGAACTCGACGGAGACGGCCACCTGCCGCTCGGCCTCGACCTGGGCCTTGACCCAGTCGACCGTCGCCTGCACCCGGATCAGCCCGGCTTTCTGACGGAACCGGAGCAGCGCTGCCCGGCCCCGGGCGGTCTGCCGGCCGCGCCGCGCCAGCTGCATCTCGGCCCGGAACTCCGACCACTCGGCCTGGTACTGCGCCCGCTCGGCGGGGGTGAGCAGCACCGGTGTGCCGGTCACCGTCACCGGTCCCCAGGGCGCCGGGCGGTGCAGCGTGGCGGGCGGGTCGGCGTCGGCCAGCCAGGACTGCAGGCGCGCCAGGTCGGCCCGGCGCTCGTCGGCCTCCTCGGTCCACTGCCAGCCGTAGCGCCCACGTTCCACGTGGAACGTGTGCCGCTCGAGCGCCTTCGGGAGGTCGACCCAGTCCCTGAACGACTCGCCGTGCCGGGCGGCGAACTCGGGCGCGAGGTACGGGAGCTCCAGCGGCGTGTGCGCCGGGGTCGCGGTGGCGGCCAGCACGTACGGGGTCTGCTTGACCCGCGCGGCGCCGGAGACGGCCTTCCAGTGCTTCCACCGCTGCGTCGTCGTGTGCCGCACCATGTGCGCCTCGTCGGCGACGACGACGTCGAAACGCAGCTTCGCCACCTTGCCCAGCCGGTCCCAGGTGGTGACGCACCAGCGCAGCCCGCCGTCGCCGAAGCCGGCGATCGAGCGGGCCCAGTGCGGGATGGTGATCGCGGCCGGGCGGTCGGCGATGACCAGCACGGTGCGGACCGGCCGCTGCGCGGCGATCTCGTGCACCGCCAGGATCGCCGTCCCGGTCTTGCCCACCCCGGGGTCGTCACCGAGCAGGAAGACCCGGCCCCCTGCGGCGGCGTGCGCGGCGACGACCGCGGCACCCTCCTCCTGCTGGGCGCGCGGCACCAGCGCGGGGGTCACCGGCAGCGGGCGCGGGGTCTCGTTGAGCTCGTCCTCCAGGAAGCGCTCGAGGCTGTACGCGGGCGGGTCGTAGGGCGCGAGCTCGGGCGGCAGTTCCGCACCCACCCACACGTGCGCCTGCAGCCCGGGATGCCAGACGGCGCCGGGCGCGGGGGCGCGGAAGGGCACGGCGAGCACCCACACCCGCTCCCCCGGCCCGGCGGTCGGCAGCCCCGGTGCGGGCTTGCGCGGTGCCGGCCTGCGCGCGGTCGCCTTCCGCGCGGTCGCCTTGCGCGTCGTCGCCGCCGTCGTCCGGCGGGTGCGCGTGCTGCTGGCCGCGCTCCGGCGTCGTCCTGGCATCTGCATCCTCTCGTCGACCCCCGGCACGGTAGAGGCCGGGGACGACGGCGCCGGGCAGGAGGCGGGCGTGCCGACGGCGGATCGTCACGCGGTCGACATCCCACCCGGGGGCTCCGGTGCGGTAGACCGGTCGGCGACAGCAGCCGGCGCTGGATCGGCCCTCGCCGTCCGCTGGCACGGACGTCACGAACGGGCAGTGCTGCCCGCGCCGGAGGACCTCATGACCCGAGCCCTGCGCCTCCTCGTCGCCGCCCTCGTCGCCGTGGCGGCGGTGGTCCTGCAGCCCGCCGGCGCTTCCGCCGCGGAACGGACGGTGACCTACACGGTCTCCACCCGGGGCGCGGTCGCCGGCGACCTCGGGTACTTCACCGACGTCGCGCGCGATGCGCTCTCCGATCCGCGCGGCTGGAGCCTCGGTGGGACCCTGGCGTTCCAGCAGGTGGGCTCGGGCAGCGACTTCGACCTCGTCCTGGCCTCGCCGTCGGTGATCGCGGCGGCCTCGCCCGGGTGCAGCGCCCAGTGGAGCTGCCGGGTGGGGCGCTCGGTCTACATCAACGACGAGCGCTGGCGGTTCGGCACGGCGTCGTGGCCGCACGACCTGGCCCTCTACCAGCGCTACGTGATCCTGCACGAGGTCGGGCACTGGATCGGGATCCCGCACACCGACTGCCCCACCGCGGGCCGCACCGCCTGGGTGATGCAGCAGCAGTCGATCTCGCTGCAGGGCTGCCGCGCCAACGTCTGGCCGGTCATCGCCGAGCGGGAGCAGGCGGGTTCCCGCATGGGCGTCACCGTCGCCTGGGCGGCGATCGAGCAGCGGTACCGCGCGCTCGGTCAGGAAGGCGGGATCCTCGGCGTGCCGGTGGATTGGGAGCAGCGTTCCCCGGACGGCGTCGGGGCGTACCAGAACTTCGCCCGACCGGCGACGATCTACTCCAGCCCGGCGACGGGTGCGCACGAGATCTACGGGGCGATCCGCGGGCACTACGGGTCGCTGGCCTACGAGCTCGGGCCGCTGGGCTACCCGACGACGGGGGAGCGCGGGTCCCCCGACGGGGTGGGGCGCTACCAGAACTTCGCGCGGCCGGGGACGATCTACTTCACCCCGGCGACGGGTGCGCACGAGATCTACGGGGCGATCCGCGGGCACTACGGGTCGCTGGCCTACGAGCTCGGGCCGCTGGGCTACCCGATCACCGGGGAACGCGGCTCCCCGGACGGTGTGGGCCGCTACCAGAACTTCTCCCGGCCGGGTGGCGCGTCGATCTACTTCACGCCGAGGACGGGTGCGCACGAGGTCTACGGCCCCATCTGGTCCCGCTGGGGGGAGACCGGCTGGGAGCTGGGGCCGCTCGGCTACCCCGTGAGCGGCGTGTACGGCGTCGCGGGCGGCAGCCGGACGGACTTCGAGGGCGGGTACATCACCGTGGACGCCGCCACCGGGGACACGGAGGTCGTGCTGGACTGACTGCGGGGCCGCGCGGCACCGCCGGCTCTGGTGGAATCGCCCGGTGACGGAGAACGCCGAGGAAGCCCTGCACGCCCGGACGCTGGGTGAGTCCGGCCCGCGCGTGGTCTTCGTGCACGGGCTGTTCGGCCAGGGGAAGAACTGGACGACGATCGCCAAGGGCCTGGCCGACGACCACCGGGTGACGCTGCTGGACCTGCCCAACCACGGCCACTCCCCGTGGACCGACCGGGTCGACTACGTGGACATGGCCGGGCTGGTCGCCGCGGAGCTGGAGTCCTTCGGGGAACCGGCCACGCTCGTCGGCCACTCCATGGGCGGCAAGGTCGCCATGCAGCTGGCGCTGCGCCGTCCGGAGCTGCTGCGCGCGCTGGTCGTCGTCGACATCGCCCCGGTCGAGTACCCGCTGAAGGGCGGCCGGACCGAGGACCCCGACGAGGAGGCCTCGCCCTTCGCCGCCTTCATCGCCGCGATGCGGGCGATCGACCTGGGGGCGCTGGAGTCCCGGTCCGATGCCGACGCCGCCCTGCGCGCCGCCGTCCCGAGCCGGATGGTCCGCAGCTTCCTGCTGCAGAGCCTCGGCCGGCAGGAGGAGGGCGACGGCTGGCACTGGCGGCTCAACCTCGAGCTCCTCGAGCGCGACCTCGGCGAGCTGCGCGGCTTCCCGGAGCCCCCGCACGGCGCGACCTTCGACGGTCCGGTGCTGTGGATCGCGGGTGCGAACTCCCACTACGTGCTCCCCGAGGACCGGCCGCACATGGACGCGCTGTTCCCGTCGACGCGGCTGGTGAAGGTGAAGAACGCCGGGCACTGGGTGCACTCCGAGCAGCCGGAGGTCTTCCTGGAGACGCTGCGGAGGTTCCTCGACGCGGTGGAGCGGTGAGCGTCACCCGCTCGCTGCTCCTGTTCGCGCTGGCGGCGCTGGCCGAGATCGGGGGCGCCTGGCTGGTGTGGCAGGGGGTCCGCGAGCACCGCGGCTGGGCCTGGATCGGTGCCGGGGTGATCGCGCTGGGGCTGTACGGCTTCGTGGCCACGCTCCAGCCCGACGCGAACTTCGGCCGGATCCTCGCCGCGTACGGCGGTGTCTTCGTGGCGGGGTCCCTGGCCTGGGGCATGGTCGTCGACGGGTTCCGGCCCGACCGGTGGGACGTCGCGGGGGCGCTGATCTGCCTCGTCGGCGTCGCGGTGATCATGTACGCCCCGCGCGGCGCGTAGCGGACGGCGGCGGCGCCGCCGGTGGCTCAGGGACCGGCGCGGTTGCGGATCTCCGTCCCGTCGGGGCGGTAGGTGCGCCACCAGCCGGTGCCGGGATCGCGGCGCAGGGTGAAGCCGCCCTCGTGGCAGCTGGTGTGGTGCCGTTCGCAGAGCAGCGCGCCGTTGTCGCAGCTGGTCGGCCCGCCGTGCGCCCAGTGCACCACGTGGTGGACGTCGCACCACTCCGGTGGGGCGTCGCAGCCGGCGAAGACGCAGTGCGCGTCGCGGACCTCGATGGCCCGGCGGATCGCCGCCGATGCGGTCCGCTGCGCGCGGCCGACGTCGAGCGGCAACCCGTCCGGACCGGTGATCACGCGGGCGACGCCGGCATCGCAGGCCAGCCGGCGGGCGGTCTCGGGGTTGATCGGGCCGGCCCAGGCCAGGGAGCCACCGGCCACGCCGGGGGTGCCGCGGGCGGCGCACAGGGCGAACCAGTCGATGGTCACCCGCACGTGCGGCCGCTCCCCGCGCACGGCCGGCAGCGCCCCGCCGTCCAGCGCCCCCCGGGCGAGGGCGACCAGCGCGTCGGCCTGCCGCTCGGCGTGCGAGCGGGCGTCGCCGGCGGGGCGGTCGCCGTTCACCAGCGCGGCCAGCGCGGTGTGCACGTGCTCCCCGCCGACGGCGTCGAGCTCCCCGCGCAGGTGCACCCGCCCGTCCAGGCCGGGTGCCATGGTGAAGCGGCGGCGCACGTCGGCGGCGTCGTCGAGGGTGCCGTCGGGGTCGACGCCGGCGACCCACTCCTTCACCCCGCGAGCGGTGTCGTGCGGTGCGGTGGCGCGGGCCAGCTCGGCCAGGATGGCGTCGGTCTCCCCCAGGTCGATGCCCATCTCGGCGGCCTTCGCGATGCGGCGGGGGGTCATCGCCCGGGTGATGACCCGGGCGTGGGTGGCGCTGATCGCCCCGGCGGCGAACGCCGCCGCGGTGGCCGGCAGCTGCTCGAGCCGCCGGCCGGTGGAGACCGTCGCGGTGGCCTGCTCGGGTGCCATCCGGCAGCTGCCCCGCAGCCAGGCCTGCATCGACACCGCGCCGTCACGGCGGTAGGCCTCCCGCCGGTCGGCGGCCCGCACCGCCGTGGTCAGGGCCGCGGTGACCCGGTTGACCGTGGTGCTCAGCTCGCCGACCAGGTCGAGCAGCGTGTCCTCGGACAGCTCGCCCAGGTCGATCGCTGCCAGCTCGTCGAGGGCGGAGCGCAGCTCGGACACGCACTGCCTCCCTCCGGCGGGGACCTCGACCGACACCCGACACTAGGACGGGGGTACGACAGAAACCGCAGGTCAGACGCGCAGCCCGCCCCCTACGGGCAGCCTGGTGTGCTGGGCATCCTCTGGATCTACTGGATCGGCAGCATCCTGACGCTGGTCTTCGGCTACGTCGCGAAGCAGCAGATCCAGCAGCGCGGCGAGTCGGGCGATGGCATGGCGACGGCGGGGATCGTGCTCGGCTGGATCGGGGTGGGTTTCTTCGCCTTGTCCGTCCTCTTCGGGGTCGCCTCTGTCAGCGGTCACTGAGCACGGCGAGCCGGGGGACGCGAAGTCCGCGGTCAGTGGGTGAGGCCGTCGAGGAAGGCCAGTGCCCGCTGCCAGAGCAGTTCGGTGGCACGTGGCTCGTACTCGGTGGGCAGGCTCGGATCGGTGAAGAGGTGGCCGGTCCCCGGGTAGTCGAACGTCTCGACCCGACCGCCGCCGCGGGTCGCCTCCGCCGCCACCGCATCGATCCACTCCTGACGACGGAAGGGGTCGTCCTGGCTGTAGTGGATCTGCACGGGTAGGCCCGGGGGCCAGGCCGCCACGCCCAGCACCTTCAGCGGCAGCGCACCGGAGAACAGCAGCAGCCCGGCACAGCGGCGGCGGGTGGCGACGTACTGGGCCATACCGGCGCCGTTGGAGAACCCGGCCGCGACGAAGCCGTCGGGCAGCTCCGAGACGCCGTCCAGCGCGGCCTGCATGAGGGCCGGGAAGCCGACCTGCTCCGTGCAGGCGACGCCTCTCCCGTAGTCGTCGAAGACCAGCCCGTCGTACTGGTCGACCACCGTGACCTGGTGGTCGGCCGCTCGGAGGCGGTCGGCGGCATCGGTGATCCCGGGGCGGACGCCGAGGGCTGAGTGGAACAGGGCGATCGATGTCATGGCAGGACTGTGCGACGCCTCCGGTGACACCGTGCTGTCACCGACCCTGGGAGGATTCCCGGGTGAACCGCACCGACCGGCTGCACGCGCTCAGCGAGGAGCTGCGCCGGGCGGGGCCCCGCGGTCGGACGGCGGGGTGGCTGGCCGGCTGGCTGGAGGTGTCGGTCCGGACGGTGAAGCGCGACGTCTCCGCGCTGCAGCAGGCCGGTGTGCCGATCTGGGCCACGGCCGGTCCCGGTGGCGGGTACGTGCTGGACGCGGCGGCCACCCTGCCGCCGGTCAACCTCACCCCCGCCCAGGCGGTCGCGGTGGCTGTGGCCCTGGCCGGGGGGCCGGACGCGCCGTTCGCCGTCGACGGACGCGCGGCGCTGCAGAAGGTGCTCGACGTGATGGGACCGGTGGCCCGCACCGAGGCCGAGCGGCTGGCCGGCCGCGTGTGGGTCCGCGGCCCGTCCACGGCACGCCCGAACGCCGCCGCCGTGGTCGAGCAGGCGCTGGCCCAGCGCCGGGTGGTGGCCCTGCGCTACCAGGACCGCCACGGCACGGTGACCCGTCGACGGGTCGAGCCGCACCTGATCGCCCGCACCGGCGACCGCTGGTACCTGGTCGCCTGGTGCCGTGAGCGGGATGCGCCCCGCTGGTTCCGCTGGGACCGCATCGAGAGCGCCGCCCTCACGACCGAGCCCGCCCCGTCGAGGGACCCGGCCCTCTACGGCACCCCGCCCCCCGACGCCCACGCCGTCGGGCAGCACGCCCGCTGACCCGCACCGGGCCCAATCGAACGCGTCGAGTGGGCGGCTCTGGAGCCCTCAGCGCTCCGCTGCCATCCTGGCCGGGTGCGGCAGGAGTCGGTGGTGCACCGCCCGCACCCGGCGCTGCGCCCGTACGTCGCCGCCGCCCTGGGCTACCGGCACGAGGGCTTCCCGCCCGGCGAGCACCTGGGCCTCCCCTCCCCCTGG
The DNA here is from genome assembly GCF_054050775.1 of Blastococcus sp. SYSU DS0533. Taxonomy (NCBI): domain Bacteria; kingdom Bacillati; phylum Actinomycetota; class Actinomycetes; order Geodermatophilales; family Geodermatophilaceae; genus Blastococcus; species Blastococcus sp. SYSU DS0533. Next base: position 48,802 of record NZ_JBJGZZ010000019.1, read on the forward strand.
CTGACCGTCGTCCTCACCCTCGACGACCCGCTGGAGGTGGCCGCCCACCCGGACCCGGCGCAGCCCCCCGGCCGGTTCGACGCCCTGGTGGGCGGGCTGCACACCCGCCCGGCGCGGATCGTCCACCCCGGCCGGCAGGCCGGCATCCAGCTCTCCCTCACGCCGCTGGGGGCGCGCGCCCTGCTCGGCGTGCCCGCCGGCGCGCTGGCCTCGGTGGACGTCGCGCTGGCCGACCTGCTGGGCCCGTCGGGCGGGGAGCTGCTGGACCGTATCCGCGCCGCGGATGGCTGGCCGGCCCGCTTCGCCGCCCTCGACCGGGGGCTGCTGCGCCGGCTGCGCGACGACGACGGCGTCCCCGCGGAGGTGGTCGAGGCGTGGCGGCTGACGACGGGGGGCGGCGGCCGGCTGCGCGTCTCCGAGGTGGCCGCCCGGGTCGGCTGGTCCACCCGGTACCTCGAGCGCCGGTTCCGCGCCGAGACCGGGCTGGGCCCGAAGGAGGCGGCCCGCGTCGCGCGGTTCGACGCGGCCCGCCGCGCGCTCGCCGGGCGCGTCGCCTGCGGTCGGCCGCCCGACCTCGCGGCTCTCGCCGTCGCTGCGGGGTTCAGCGACCAGGCGCACCTGACCCGCGAGTGGACGGCGTTCTCCGGGCTGGCGCCGACCCGCTGGCTCGCCGCGGAGTTCGGATACGTGCAAGACACCGCCGCGCTCGCCACGGCACTGTCGTCGCCATGACGACGACGCAGCAGACCGACCAGCAGCAGACCGCGCCGGCCCCCATGGTGTGGCCGGCCTTCCGGGCCCGGGACGCCCGCGGGCTCATCCGCTTCCTCGTGGATGTCCTCGGCTTCGAGGAGACCGCCGTGTACGGCGAGGGCGACCGGGTCGACCACGCCCAGCTCGACTGGCCCGAGGGCGGTGGGGTCATGCTCGGCTCCGTCCGGGACCACGGCGGCCAGTGGCCGGTGGAGTCGACCGGCTGCTACGTCGTCACGGACGACCCGGACGCCGTGCACGCCCGCGCCGTCGCCGCCGGCGCGGAGGTCGTGCGAGCGCCGTACACGACCGACTACGGCTCCCGGGACGTCACCATCCGCGATCCGGAGGGCAACGTCTGGCAGTTCGGCACCTACCGCGGGGAGCCCCGCCGCACGCGCTGATCTCGCGGGGACGACGCCGACGCGCCAAGATCAACGGCATGAGCGACGCCCGCGCCGGACAGCCGGCCCAGCCCGCAGACCTCATCGACGTGGCGTCGCTGGTCAGCGCGTACTACACCGTCGAGCCCGACCCGGCCGAACCCGCCCAGCAGGTGGTGTTCGGCACCTCCGGCCACCGCGGGTCCTCGTTCGACGCCGCGTTCAACGAGGCGCACATCCTCGCGACCACGCAGGCGATCTGCGAGTACCGGGCCGAGCAGGGCTTCGACGGGCCGCTCTTCCTGGGCCGGGACACGCACGCGCTCTCCGAGCCGGCCTGGGCGACGGCGCTGGAGGTGCTGGCCGCCAACGACGTCACCGTCCTGGTCGACGCCGGCGGCCGCTACACCCCGACGCCGGCGATCAGCCACGCGATCCTGCGGGCCAACCAGGGCAAGCAGCATGGCCTGGCCGACGGCATCGTGGTGACGCCGTCGCACAACCCGCCGCGCGACGGCGGCTTCAAGTACAACCCGCCGTCCGGTGGGCCGGCCGACACCGACGCCACGGGCTGGATCGCCGGGCGGGCCAACGACCTGCTGCGCGCCGGGCTCAGCGGCGTCCGGCGGGTACCGGTGGAGCAGGCGCGCTCCGCCGCGGAGGCCTACGACTTCCTGGGCACCTACGTCGACGACCTGCCCGGGGTCGTCGACCTCGACGCGATCCGCGAGGCGGGGGTCCGGATCGGTGCCGACCCGCTCGGCGGCGCCAGCGTCGACTACTGGGCGGCCATCGCCGAGCGGCACCGCCTCGACCTCACCGTCGTCAACCCGCTGGTCGACCCCACGTGGCGGTTCATGACGCTGGACTGGGACGGCAAGATCCGCATGGACTGCTCCTCCCCCTCGGCGATGGCCTCGCTGGTCGATCGCCGGCACGAGTTCCAGATCGCCACCGGCAACGACGCCGACGCCGACCGGCACGGCATCGTGACCCCCGACGGCGGGCTCATGAACCCCAACCACTTCCTCGCCGTCGCGATCGCCTACCTGCTCAGCCACCGCCCCGGCTGGGCCAAGGACGTCGCCGTCGGCAAGACGCTGGTGTCGAGCTCGCTCATCGACCGCGTGGTGGCCGATCTGGACCGCCGGCTGGTCGAGGTGCCCGTCGGGTTCAAGTGGTTCGTCCCGGGCCTGCTCGACGGGTCGGTCGCGTTCGGCGGCGAGGAGTCCGCCGGCGCCTCCTTCCTGCGCCGCGACGGCGGCGTCTGGACGACGGACAAGGACGGCATCCTGCTCGCGCTGCTGGCCGCGGAGATCCAGGCGGTCACCGGCCGGTCGCCCTCGAAGCTGCACAAGCAGCTCACCGACCACTTCGGCGAGTCCGCGTACGCCCGCATCGACGCCCCGGCGACCCGCGCGGAGAAGGCGGCGCTGGGGAAGCTCTCCCCCGAGGACGTCTCCGCCACCGAGCTGGCCGGTGAGCCGATCACCGCCAAGCTCACCCGCGCCCCGGGCAACGACGCCCCGATCGGCGGGCTCAAGGTGACCACGGAGAACGCCTGGTTCGCCGCCCGGCCCTCGGGCACCGAGGACGTCTACAAGATCTACGCGGAGTCCTTCCGCGGCCCCGAGCACCTCGCCCAGGTGCAGGAGGAGGCCCGCGCCGTCGTCGCCACCGCGCTCGGCAGCTGACGCCGCGGCCGGTCAGCGGGCCAGCAGACCGCCGACCGTCCTCCCCGGCGCTCGGGGGGAGCGCCCGGGGAGGACGGCGTCCTGCGTCAGCTGACGTCCTCGTCCACCCAGTCCAGGGACTTCGTCACCGCCTTCTGCCAGTTGCGGTAGTTCCGCTCCCGCTCCTCGGCCGCCATCCGCGGTTCCCAGCGCTTGTCCTCTGCCCACTTGGCGGTCAGCTCGTCGAGGTCGGACCAGAAGCCCACCGCGAGCCCCGCCGCGTAGGCGGCACCCAGCGCGGTCGTCTCGGCGATCTTCGGCCGGATGACCGGCACGTCGAGCAGGTCGGCCTGGAACTGCATGAGCAGCTCGTTGCCGACCATCCCGCCGTCCACCCGGAGCTCGGTCAGGTCGACGCCGGAGTCGGCGTTCATGGCGTCGAGGACCTCGCGGGTCTGGTAGGCGGTCGCCTCGAGCACCGCCCGGGCCAGGTGCCCCTTGTTCACGTACCGGGTGAGCCCGACGACGGCGCCGCGGGCGTCGGACCGCCAGTGCGGGGCGAACAGCCCGGAGAACGCCGGGACGAAGTACGAGCCGCCGTTGTCGTCGACGGTGCGGGCGAGGTCCTCGATCTCCGGCGCGCTCTTGATCATGCCCAGGTTGTCCCGCACCCACTGCACCAGCGAGCCGGTGACCGCGATCGAGCCCTCCAGCGCGTACACCGGCTTGGCGTCGCCGAGCTGGTAGCACAGCGTGGTGAGCAGGCCGTTCTGCGAGGGCACGGCCTCCTCGCCGGTGTTCAGCAGCATGAAGTTGCCGGTGCCGTAGGTGTTCTTGGCCATCCCGCGCTCGAAGCAGACCTGCCCGAACGTCGCCGCCTGCTGGTCACCCAGCGATCCGGAGATGGGCACGCCGGCGAGGAAACCGGCCTTGCGGCCCCGGCCGTACTCCTCGGAGTTGGACCGGATCTCCGGCAGCATCGACACCGGGATGCCCATCTCCTCGGCGATGGACTCGTCCCAGGCGAGCGTCCGGTAGTCCATGAGCATCGTGCGCGAGGCGTTGGAGACGTCGGTGAGGTGCTGCCCGCCGTCGGCTCCGCCGGTCATGTTCCACATCAGCCAGGAGTCGATGGTGCCCATGAGCAGCTCGCCGCGCTCCGCCCGCTCACGGGCGCCCTCGACGTTGTCGAGGATCCAGCGGACCTTCGGCCCGGCGAAGTAGGTGGCCAGGGGCAACCCGACCCGGTCCTTGTACCGGTCGGCGCCGCCGCCCAGCGCGCCGAGGTCCTCGATGATCTTCGTGGTGCGGGTGTCCTGCCAGACGATGGCGTTGTAGACCGGTTCGCCGGTCGCCCGGTCCCAGACGACGGCGGTCTCCCGCTGGTTGGTGATGCCCACGGCGACGATGTCGGAGGAGCCGGCGTCGCTGCGGGCGATGGCCTGGCCGACCACCTCGCGGGTGTTGCGCCAGATCTCCATCGCGTCGTGCTCCACCCACCCGGCCCGCGGGAAGATCTGCCGGTGCTCCTTCTGCCCGACCGACACGACCGCCCCGTCGTGGTCGAAGATCATGCAGCGGGTGCTCGTGGTCCCCTGGTCGATGGCTGCGACGTACTGCGGCATGGGAGTTCCTCTCGGTTGGTCGGTCAGAACGGGATGTGCGACAGGCCGCCCGCGAGGACGGCGCCGACGAGCGGGCCCACGATCGGGACCCAGGCGTACCCCCAGTTGCTGCCGCCCTTGCCCCGGATGGGCAGGACGGCGTGGGCGAGGCGGGGACCGAGGTCGCGGGCGGGGTTGATGGCGTAGCCGGTCGGGCCGCCGAGCGAGGCGCCGATGCCGACGACCAGCAGGGCGACGGCCAGCGGGCCGAGCTGGGTGGGCGTGTCCCCGAACCGGAGGATCACGTACACGAGGACGAAGGTGCCGATGACCTCGGTGACCACGTTGTCCTTGACCGTGCCGATCGCCGGTCCGGTGGCGAAGGTGCCCAGCTGGGTCCCGGCGGCCTCCGGGTCGTTGTAGTGCCCGTAGTAGGCGAGGTAGGCCAGCACCGCGCCCAGGAAGGCGCCGACCAGCTGGCCGGCGAAGTAGACGAGGGTGGCGGCCACGGTCACGGGGACGCCGGGCGCGTACTCCTCCGTCCCCCTCACCCACAGGCCGACGGTGACGGCCGGGTTGATGTGCGCACCCGAGGCCGCACCCGCGAAGACGCCGGCGAAGACCGCGAGCCCCCAGCCGAAGATGATGACGATCCAGCCACCGCCGTTGCCGTACGTCTTGGGCAGCGCGACGTTGGCCACCACCCCGACACCGAGCAGGATCAGGATGCCGGTGCCGAGCACTTCACTGCCGAAGACTGTCCAGAGGCTCGTGGTCTCCACGGGTAGGCGCTCCTCGAGTTCGGGCCGCAGCGTCGCGGGCCGTGGGTGTCGTCGGACCCCGGGTGCTCGCCACCGCCAGGTCCGTCCCGCGGACCGTAGGAGCGCAACTGTGACGCAGACAACAGCGCTGGTTCGACATCATCGGACAGCCGGGTTCCAGGGCGCCCCCCACGCGATGCTGAGCTGCACGGCGCGCTCCCAGCGCGGGTACTCGGCGTTCAGCGCCCGGGCCTGCTCCGGTGAGGGTGTCCACTGCGCCGCCCGGTGCCAGTTCCGGCGCAGCGCCTCGACGTCGGACCAGACGCCGACCGCGAGCCCCGCGGCGTACGCGGCTCCCAGCGACACGGTCTCCCCCACCATGGGGCGGACCACCGGGGTGTCCAGCACGTCGGCGATGAACTGCATCAGCAGGTTGTTGGTGGTCATACCGCCGTCGACCCGGAGCGCGGGCAGCAGCAGCCCGGAGTCCGCGGCCATCGCCCGGACGACGTCCCGGGTCTGCCAGCCGGTGGCCTCGAGCACCGCCCGGGCCAGGTGGCCCTTGGTGACGTAGGAGGTCAGCCCGGCCACCAGCCCACGGGCCTCGCCCCGCCAGTGCGGGGCGAGCAGGCCCGAGAACGCGGGGACGACGTAGCAGCCGCCGTTGTCGTCCACCGTGCGGGCGAGCGTCTCCACCTCGGGGGCGGTGGTGATCAGCCCCAGCCCGTCGCGGAGCCACTGCACCAGGGCGCCGGCGACCGCGACCGAGCCCTCCAGGGCGTACCGCACCGGCTCGCCCGCCAGCTGGTAGGCGATCGTGCTGATCGAGCCCGACCGCGTGCGCACGAGCTCGGTGCCGGTGTTCTGCAGCAGGAAGCTCCCGGTGCCGTAGGTGCACTTCGCCTCCCCCGGGGCGAAGCAGGCCTGCCCGAACAGCGCGGCCTGCTGGTCCCCGAGCGCCCCGGTGATGGGCAGCGGCTGGGCGAGCGCGGTGGCCGTGCCGAGCACGCCGACCGAGGGCCGGATCTGGGGCAGCATCGCCGCGGGGATGCCGAAGAACGCCAGCAGGTCGGGGTCCCACCGGCAGCTGCGCACGTCCATCAGCAGCGTGCGGCTGGCGTTGGTCACGTCGGTGACGTGCAGGCCACCCTCCCGGCCGCCGGTGAGGTTCCAGATCAGCCAGGTCTCCATCGTCCCGAACAGCAGGTCCCCGCGCTCGGCCCGCTCCCGCGCGCGGGGCACGTGCTCGAGGATCCAGCGCAGCCGCGGCCCGGAGAAGTAGCCGGCGATGGACATGCCGCTGCGTTCGGCGACGAGGCCGGCGTCCGGCCGGGCGCTGAGCTCGGACACGAGCTCCGCGGTGCGCGTGTCCTGCCAGACCAGGGCGCGTAGCACCGGCCGGCCGGTCGCCCGGTCCCACACGACGGTGGTCTCCCGCTGGTTGGCGATGCCCAGCGCGACGACCGTGCCCGCCGAGCCGAGGTCGGCCAGCACCTGGTCGGCCGTCCACCGCGTGTTGGCCCAGATCTCCATCGGGTCGTGCTCGACCCAGCCGGGCCGGGGGAAGTGCTGGCGGTGCTCCCGCTGCCGGACGGCGACCATGCGGCCACCGCGGTCGAACACCAGCGAGCGGGTGGACGTCGTCCCCTGGTCCACGGCGAGCACGTAGCGGTCAGGCACCGCCGTACCCCAGCTCCCGGGAGACGGCGGCGGCCGCGTCGGTCACCATGCCCAGCAGGAGGCCCCGCGGCGCGCCGCGGCCGTCGAACAAGGCGGTCACCGGACCGCTGACGCCCAGTGCGGCCACGACCGGGCCACCGGGCCCGCGGACGGGCGCGGCGATGCACCCGCGGCCCGCCTCGTGCTCCCCCCGCTCGGCCGCCCAGCCCCGGGCCCGGACCTCGGCCAGCTCGGTGGCCCGGCCGTCGGTCGCGGTCCGCGCCGTCCGGTGCCCGGGCGCGTGCGCCAGGAGCACCTTGCCCAGCCCCGTCGTCCGGGCCGGCAGCGCGGCCCCCACCTCCAGCACCTGCGCGGAATCGTCCGGCCGGAAGATGTGGTGGACGACGACCACCTCGTCCTTGCCGGCGAGGGTGGCCAGCCGCACCGTGTGCCCGCTGCGGGCGGCCAGCGCGTCGGTCCAGTTCGAGGCCCGTGACCGCAGCTCGTTGACGTCCAGCCTGCTGCCCAGGTTCAGCAGCCCGGGGCCGAGGCCGTACCGGCCGGTCTGCCGGTCCTGGGCCACGAACCCCACGTGCAGCAGCGTGCGCAGCAGGCCGTGGGTGGTGGTCTTGGCCAGACCGACGGCCTCGGCGATGTCCGTGACGCCGAGCGGCTCGGGCGCTCCCCCGACCACCTGGAGGATGGCAGCCGCCCGCTCGATGGACTGCACGGTGCCCGGCATGGCGCGACGCTAGGGCATCGGCGGCTCCTGCCGGGTCCCGCCGGTGCGACGATGTCGGACGCGGTGCGTCGACGCCGTGGCCGGACCGACCTACCGTGGGCTGGCCGGGGGCCGGAGGAGCACGCCTGCCCCGCGGCCGACGGCAGCGACACGGAGGTGCACGGGCACCCGGGCACCTTCCCAGTGCGTCCCGCGCGTGGGCGGGCATCCCCGGGGAGTGCAGATGACGGCAGTACGCCCGCTCGGGCCGGAGCAACGAGCGCAGGCCTGGGCCGAGCTCGCCGAGGGCGAGTTCGAGGTCCTGGTCGTCGGCGGTGGCGTGACCGGGGCCGGGGTGGCGCTGGACGCCGCGACCCGGGGTCTGCGCACGGCGCTGGTCGAGGCGCGCGACTTCGCCAGCGGGACCTCGTCCCGCTCCTCGAAGCTCTTCCACGGGGGGCTGCGCTACCTGGAGCAGTTCGACTTCGGCCTGGTCCGGGAAGCCCTGCACGAGCGCGACCTGTCGGTCAACCGGCTCGCCCCGCACCTGGTCAAGCCGGTGCCGTTCCTCTACCCGCTCACCCACCGCGGCTGGGAACGGCCCTACGTGACCGCGGGGCTCGCGCTGTACGACGGGCTGGCCCGGCTGGGCGCGCTCTCCGAGCCGATGCCCGCGCAGAAGCACCTGACCCGCACCGGTGCCCGCCGGATGTTCCCCGCGCTCAGGCCCGACGCGCTCGTCGGCGCCGTCCGCTACTACGACGCCCAGGCCGACGACGCCCGGCACACCCTGACCGTGGCGCGCACCGCCGCGGCCTACGGGGCGACCGTCCTCAACTCCGCCGAGGTCGTCGCCTTCGAGCACGCCGGCGGCCGGGTGATCGGTGCGCGGGTCCGCGACGTGGAGACCGGCCGGGAGATCGACGTCCGCAGCGAGGTCGTCGTCAACGCCACCGGGGTGTGGACCGACGACGTCCAGACGCTGGTCGGCGGGCGGGGCAGGTTCCACGTCCGCGCCAGCAAGGGTGTGCACATCGTCGTCCCTCGCGACCGGATCAACGGCGAGGCCGGGCTGATCCTGCGCACCGAGAAGTCGGTGCTGTTCGTCATCCCGTGGGGCAGCCACTGGATCGTCGGCACCACGGACACCGACTGGGAGCTCGACAAGGCGCACCCCGCGGCCAGCAAGGCCGACATCGACTACATCCTCGACCACGTCAACGAGGTGCTGTCGGTCCCGCTGACCCACGACGACATCACCGGGGTGTACGCCGGGCTCCGCCCGCTGCTGTCCGGGGAGAGCGAGTCGACCAGCCAGCTGTCCCGGGAGCACGCCGTCGCCCGGCCGATGCCGGGTGTCATCGCCGTGGCGGGAGGCAAGTACACGACCTACCGCCCCATGGCGGCGGACGCGGTGGACGCCGTGGCGCAGGACGTGAGCCGGACGGTGCCCCCGAGCGTCACGGAGAACATCCCGCTGGCGGGCGCCGAGGGGTACGCGGCGATGGTGAACTCCCTCGACGGCCTCTCCCGGCGCTGGGGCATCCCCCGCTTCCGGGCGGAGCACCTGCTCAACCGGTTCGGCTCGCTGACCCCGGACCTCCTCGCGCTGGCCGAGGGCAGGCCGGAGCTGCTCGACCCGGTGCCCGGGGCCGAGGAGTACCTCATGGTCGAGATGGTCTGGGCGGCCGGGCACGAGGCGGCGCTGCACCTGGACGACCTGCTGGCCCGCCGCACCCGCATCTCCATCGAGACCCCGCACCGCGGCGTGGCGTCCGCCGAGCCGGTCGCGCGGGTGGTCGCCGGCGTCCTGGGCTGGGACGAGCAGCGGATCGCCAACGAGGTGGCCAGCTACACCGCGCGGGTCGAGGCCGAGCGCCGCTCCCAGACCGAGCTCGGTGACCAGGAGGCCGACGCCGCGCGGGTGGCGGCGCCGGACACGCGGGCTGTCGCGGTCGGTCGCGCGCTGGGCTAGCCGCCCGTCTCCTCAGCGGCGCCCTGCCTCCCGGCCCCGGGTCAGCGGTGGCCGGCCCGGCGACGGCGCGCCTTGTCGGCGTACATGTCGTCGTCGGCGGCCCGCACGACCCGCTCGTAGACCTCGTCGGGCTGCTCGCCGCCCCGCACCGTGCCGATGCCGACGCTGATGCCCACCGGAACCCGGGTGCCGCCGAGCTCGAGCGGCTCGGTGACCGTCGTGCGCAGCCGGTCGGCGAGGGCCTGGGCATCGGCCCGCTCGGTGTTCTCGCAGACGATGCTGAACTCGTCCCCGCCCAGGCGGGCCGCGGTGTCGCTGGCCCGCAGCACCGAGCGCAGCCGCTCGGCGAAGGAGACGAGCACCAGGTCGCCCATCGGGTGACCGAGCTCGTCGTTGATCGCCTTGAAGCCGTCCAGGTCGATGATCAGCACGCACGTCGGGGTGTCCTCGCGCCGGCCCCGGTCGAGCGCGTGCCGGAGCCGGTCGTGGAACAGCAGCCGGTTGGGCAGCCCGGTGAGCGGGTCGTGCAGCGAGCGGTGCACCAGCTGCGCCTCGAGCGCCTTGCGCTCGGTGATGTCCTCGATGATCAGGACGAGGTGGGCCGCCTGCCCCTCGCTCTCGGCGACCCACGAGGCGGTGATCTGGACGGGGAGGTCGGCGCCGTCCGCGCGGCGCAGCCGCGTCTCGTGCCGCATCGGGCGGTCGGGCTGGGCGGTCAGCGTGGCGTGCGCCTCCTGCGCGGCGAGGACCCAGTCCGGGTGGACGAGGTCCATCACCGAGCGCCCGTGGAGCCCCTCGGCCGAGCGGCCGACCATCTGCGCGAGGGCGGGGTTGACGTCGACGAGCAGGCCCCCGGGCGTCGTCAACGCGATCCCCATCGGCGCGTTGGCGAAGACGCTCCGCCGATCCGCCGGGGGCAGCGCGCCCGCCACCTCCATCACCCTCCACCTCCTGTGCCGGGTCCCATCTTGCTGGACGCGGACGACGGTCCGCCCCCTGGACCGCCTGTCGGGGCTCCCGGGCGCCTGATCGGGGGAACCCGCGGCGGGGAGGGGAGGATGCGGGGAGCAACGACGCCGGCGCCGAGGAGACGCAGATGAACGAGTTCGACCTGGTGCTGCCCAGCTCGGTCGACGTCCGCGAGGTGGGCATGCGCGACGGCCTGCAGCTGGAGGCACCGGTACCGCTGGAGGGCAAGCTGGCGATGCTCGAGGCACTGGTGGCCACCGGGGTCCGCCGGATCGAGGCGACGTCGTTCGTCTCGCCCCGGGCCGTGCCCGCGCTCGCCGACGCCGACCAGCTCGCCGCCGAGCTGCAGCGGTGGCCCGAGGTGCACTGGTCCGCGCTGGTCGCCAACCCGCGGGGCGCCGTCCGCGCCGTGGACTGCGGGATCGCCGACCTCGAGTACGTGGTCTCCGCCGCCGACGGGCACAGCCGCGCGAACGCCGGGCGCAGCACGGCCGAGGCCGTGGCCGCGGTCGGGGAGATCGCCGCGCTCGCCCACGGTGCCGGCGGCTCCCTGGAGGTCATCATCGCCACGGCCTGGGACTGCCCCTTCGACGGGCGGACCCCGGTCGCCCGCACCGTCGACGTGGCGCGCGCGGCGGTCACGGCCGGCGCCGACCAGCTCTGCCTCGGCGACACCATCGGGACGACGACCCCGCTGCGGGTGGTCACCCTCGTCGACGCGGTCCGCCGCGCCTGCCCGGGGATCTCCGTGGGCGTGCACTTCCACGACACCCGCGGCACCGGGCAGGCCAACGCCCTCGCCGCGGTGCAGGCCGGCGTCACCCAGCTCGACGCCTCCGTCGGCGGGCTGGGCGGCTGCCCCTTCGCCCCGGGCGCGAGCGGCAACATCGCCACCGAGGAGCTGGTCTACATGCTCGAGGAGTCCGGGGTGCGCACCGGCCTGGACCTGGATGCGCTGCTGGCGGCGGCGCGGGTCACCGAGGAGGCCGTCGGGCACGAGCTGCCGAGCTCGCTGTACCGGGCCGGCGGCCGGTCGGTCCCCCGCTCCGCGGACGCGCGCTGATGGGCGTCCCCGAGCCGCCCCGGGTGGTCGACCCGCGGCTGATGCGCGACGTCCTCGGGCACTTCGCCTCCGGGGTCACCGTGGTCACCGCCGACACCCCGGAGGGCCCCATCGGCTTCACCTGCCAGTCGTTCAGCTCCCTGTCGCTCGACCCGCCCCTGGTCGCGCTCGCCCCCGCCCGGACGTCGCGCACCTGGGCCCGGCTGCGGGAGATCGGCCGGTTCTGCGTCAACGTCCTCGCCGAGGGCCAGGACGCCGTCTCGCAGAACTTCGCCCGCTCCGGTACCGACAAGTTCGCCGGCGTCCTCTGGCGCCCCAGCCCGCACGGCTCCCCCGTCCTCGACGACGTCGTCGCCTGGATCGACGGCGAGCTGTGGGCCGAGTACGACGGCGGGGACCACACGATCGTCGTGGCGCGGGTGCTCGACCTGGGGGCGGTCCCCGACCGGCGGCCGCTGCTCTTCCACCGGGGCGCCTACGGGCTGCTGCGCGACGGCGAGGACTGAGCACGGTACTGCTGGCCCGTCGCCTACCGGTGATGTGCGCTCTCGCCCGGTTCCCCCACCGAGAACCGGGCGTCAGCGCACACCGTCCAGGGGCCGTCGCCGCGTCGTGCGGGTGCGTGGTTCCCGCTCCCCCATGCGGGGCACCCACCGGGGCACACGCCCGGCGACGCGAGGAGGAACCCGTGGGACTGCTCGACCGGCTGTTCGGCCGCAGGCGGCAGCACGACGACCGCGGCTACGCGGGGTACGGCGACCCTGCGGGGTACGGCCGGCCCGGCGGCTACGCCGGGCGCTCCTACGGCGGGCCGCAGCCGACCGCCGACGAGCAGGCGATCGAGCGCTACCGCTACCTGCTGCGCACGGCCCCGCCGGACCAGGTCGAGCAGGCGCACGCCGAGGCCTTCGCCCAGCTCACCCCGGAGCAGCGCGCCCAGGTGCTGGGCCGGCTGAGCGAGTCGGTACCGCCCGGTGAGCGGCCGGCCGGCGACGACCCGCGGACCCTCGCCCGTGCCGCCACCCGGGCCGAGCTGCGGCAACCCGGTTTCATGGAGCGGACCTTCGGTGGCCCGGCCCACGGGCCTGGGTACGGGCCGGGCCGTGGGTACGGCGGACCAGGCATGGGGAGCCTGATCGGCGGCAGCATGCTGGGCACCATCGGTGGCCTGGTCATCGGCACGGCGGTCGCCGATGCGCTGTTCGACACCGGCCTCGGGGACGGCGGGCTCTTCGGTGGGGGCGACGAGGAGGCCTACGCGGCGGGCTACGAGGACGGCGCCGGCGGTGGCTGGGACGACGCGGGCGGCTACGACGGGGGCGGGGACTTCGGCGGCGGGGGCTTCGGCGGCGGGGACTTCGGCGGCGGGGACTTCTAGGAGCGGCGCCGGCGGGTGAGCAGCAACAGGCCCAGCACCGGGAGCACCAGCGGCACGTACCCGTAGCCCCGGCCGTACGCCGACCACACGGTCTCGTCCGGGAACGCCGCCGGATCGGCCAGCGAGAGCGTGCCGACGACGAGCACGCCGGCCAGCTCGACCAGGATGGCGGCCAGCGCGGTGCGCCGTCCCCCGCGGCCACCCCGGGCCAGGGCCACGGTGGCCACGACGTAGACGACCGCCGCGAACGCCGACAGCAGGTAGGCCAGCGGGGCCTCGTCGAACCGGGTGGCCAGCTGCACACCGGCCCGGGCCCCGGCCGCGAGCGCGAAGATGCCGTAGAGCAGCACCAGCACGCGCGCCGGCCCGGCGGAGCCCGGCGCCGACGCCTCGGCCGGGCGGCCCAGCCCGCGGTCACGCACCGGTGGCCTCCCACAGCTGCAGCAGCCGCCAGGCCATGACGCCGACGGCGGCCGCCGCGACCGCGAGGACGGTGCCGGCCCAGCGGGTCCGCTCCGCCTGCGCCCACAGCACCCCGGCGACCGGGATGAGCACCACGCCGAACAGGTAGCCCAGGAACGTGGCGGTGTCGGCGGGGGTCCCGTCACCCATCCGCGTGAGCGCCACCACGGCCTGGAGCACCAGGAGGGCCTCCAGCAGGCCGGCTCCGGCGAGGTGGACCAGGCCCGTCCGGCGGCGCGCGACCGTGGACGCGAGCCCCGTGAGGGCCACGAGTGCCGCGACCACGGTGATGGCGACGACGAGGGCGAGGCTCACGGGCGCCGCGGGTGCGGGACGGGGACGAGCACGACGCCATCCTCCCGCCCCGGGGGGCGAGGGAGACCGCGGGGTCTGCGGGGGGCGTGCCGCTCCGGAGGCCCCCCGGCGGGGACCCGGTGGAGACCGGCCAGGGCCGGTGTGGCAGGTTAGGCGCGCCTTAGTAAGGCATGCCTTCCCGAAGCGATCGGAGTCCCATGCGCACCGCCGTCCGGCCCCTCGCGGCCCTCGCTCTGCCCCTCTCCGCGGTCCTCGCCCTCTCCGCGTGCGGCGGGTCCGCCGACGCCGACGCCTCGGGGACGGGCTCGAGCTCGGCGTCCGAGGTCACGGTCACCCACGCCCAGGGTGAGACCACCGTGCCGGTCGACCCGGGGACGGTGGTGGTGTTCGACGTCGGTGCGCTCGCCACGCTCGACAGCCTCGACGTGCCGGTCGAGGGCGTGCCCGAGGCCGCCTACCCGGAGTCGCTCGAGAAGTACGCCGGGGACGAGTACACGAAGGTCGGCTCCCTCTTCGAGCCCGACTACGAGGCCGTCAACGCCCTGGAGCCCGATCTGATCATCGTCGGTGGACGCTCCGCCGCGGTGTACCCGGAGCTGTCCGAGATCGCGCCCACGATCGACCTGACGGTCGACAACTCGAACTTCCTCGAGTCCTTCGAGGCGCGGGTCACCACCCTGGCCGAGGTCTTCGGCGAGGAGGACGCGGTGGCCGAGCGGCTGGCCGCGCTCGACGAGCGCATCGCCGAGGTCAAGGCTGCCGCGGCGGACGCCGGCACCGGCCTGTTCGTGATGACGAACGCCGGCGAGCTGGCCGCCTACGGCCCCGACACCCGGTTCGGCATGGTCTACGACGAGCTCGGCGTCACCCCGGCCGACGAGGCGCTGACCGCTGCCGACCACGGGGACGCCATCTCCTTCGAGTACCTGGCCGAGAAGAACCCCGACATGCTGTTCGTCCTCGACCGCGACGCCGCGATCGGCCAGTCCGGCACGGCCGCCGCGCAGGTGCTGGACAACGAGCTGGTCCGCTCGACCGGCGCGGCGCAGGACGACGCGATCCACTACCTGGACTCCGCGGTCTGGTACATCGCGCCGACCGGGCTGCCCTCGGTCGAGCAGATGGTCGAGGAGATCGCCGCCGCGGTGGAGTGACCCTCCTCCACGGACGCAGCCTCATGAGCAGCAGCACCGCCGACGCCGCCCCTCCCCCGGTTCCCCAGCCGGTGGAGGGGCGCCGTCGTGGCGTCCGGCGGTGGCACGTGGCGTTCGCCCTGCTGGCGCTCGTGGTGGCGTCGTCGGCCTCGCTCTTCATCGGCGTCACCGACCTGACGCCGCTGGACCTGCTCGACCCCGACGAGGCGCAGGCGCGCGTCTTCCTGGTCAGCCGCGTCCCCCGGCTGGTGGCGATCCTGCTGGCCGGGTCGGCGATGGCCGTCGCGGGCCTGGTCATGATGTCGCTGACCCGCAACCGGTTCGTCTCGCCGCAGACCGCGGGCACCACCGAGTGGGTGGGCCTGGGGATCGTCGTGGCCACGCTCTGGTTCGGCAGCACGTCGCTGCTGGGGAAGATGCTCATCGCCACGGCGTTCTCGCTGGCCGGCACGTTCTTCTTCGTCTGGCTGCTGCGCCGGATCGTGCTGACCGACATGATCGTGGTGCCGCTGGTGGGCATCCTCCTGGGCGGCGTGGTCCTCGCCGCCACCATGTTCCTGGCCTACCGGTTCGACCTGCTGCAGTCGCTGGACGCCTGGATGAACGGGGACTTCTCCGGCGTGCTGGCGGGCCGCTACGAGCTCCTGTACGTCGTGCTCGCCGCCACCGTCGTCGCCTACCTGTACGCCGACCGGTTCTCCGTGGCCGGCATGGGTGAGAGCTTCGCGATCAACCTCGGCATCCCCTACACCCGCGTGGTCACCATCGGCCTGGTCATCGCCTCGGTGGTCACCGCGATCGTGGTGGTCACGGTGGGCTCGATCCCCTTCCTGGGACTGGTGGTCCCCAACCTGGTCACCCTGGCCATGGGCGACAACCTGCGCCGCGTGCTGCCGGTGACCGCGCTGACCGGCGCCGCCTTCGTCCTGGTCTGCGACGTGCTCAGCCGGACCATCCGCCACCCGTACGAGATCCCGGTCGGCACCGTCGGCGGGGTCATCGGCGGCGTGCTCTTCATCGCCCTGCTGCTGCGGGCGCGCACCGGGGGGAACGCATGACCCGCACGCTCGGCGGCCCCGCCGCCCCCACCGCGCGGCAGCGGGCCGCCCGTCGCCGCCGCACGCTGGTCCTCCTGGTGGTCCTGGCGGTCGCCGCGGCGGCGGCGTTCCTGACCGTCGGGGTGACCGGGTCCTGGGACTACGCGCTGGTGCAGCGCAGCCGCCGGCTCGCCGCGATGGCCGTCGTCGCGGTGGCGGTCGCGGTCGCCACCGTGCTCTTCCAGACGGTGACCAACAACCGGATCCTGACCCCGGAGATCATGGGGTTCGACCGGCTGTTCGTCCTGATCCAGACGGCGGGCGTCTACTTCCTCGGCGCGGCCACGGTCACCGCGACCGACCCGCGGCTGCGCTTCGCGATCGAGGTCGTCGCGCTGATCGGCTTCGGCGCGATCCTCTACAAGACGCTGTTCGGCCGCACCGAGCGCGACATCTACGTCCTGGTGCTGCTCGGCGTCGTCCTCGGCGGCATGTTCACCAGCTTCACCCTGCTGGTCTCCCGGCTGATCGACCCCAACGAGTTCCTCACCCTGCAGGACCTGCTCTTCGCCAGCTTCAACGGTGTGGACCGCCAGCTGCTGGCGCTGTCCGCGGTCGTCGTCGCGGTCGTGCTGCTCGGGGTGTGGCGGCTGCTCCCCCGGCTCGACGTCGTGGCCCTGGGCCGGGACACCGCGCTGGGGCTGGGTGTCGAGCACCGGCGGGTGGTCAACCTCGCCCTGCTGGCGGTGGCGGTGCTGGTCGCCGTCTCCACCGCCCTGGTCGGTCCCGTGACCTTCCTCGGCCTGCTGGTGGCCAACCTGGCCCGTCAGCTCCTCGGCACCCACCGCCACGCCTGGGTGCTGCCCGGCGCCACGCTGCTGGCGGTGCTCGCGCTCGCCGGCGGGCAGTTGGTCCTCGAGCAGGTGTTCGGGTTCAACTCCGCCCTCAGCATCGTCATCAACTTCGCGGGCGGGATCGTCTTCATCGCCCTGCTCGTCCGGGAGCCCCGCCAGTGAGAAGGCAGAGCCAGTGATCGAGATCCAGTCCGTCTGCAAGTCCTACGGCGGCACCCGCGTGGTGGACGACGTCTCGCTGACCATCCCGGCCGGCGGGATCACCTCGCTGATCGGGGCCAACGGGGCGGGCAAGTCCACCCTGCTGTCGATCGCCTCGCGGCTGCTGCCCGCCGACTCCGGCCGGGTGCTGGTGGACGGCATGGACGTCGCCCGGACCCCCGGCCCCCAGCTGGCCCGCCGGCTCGCGGTGCTGCGCCAGGAGAACGCGATGACGGTCCGGCTGACCGTCCGCGAGCTCGTGGCCTTCGGACGGTTCCCCCACTCGGGTGGCCGGCTCACCGCCGAGGACCGGGAGCGCGTCGCCGAGGCGCTGGACTGGTTCGAGCTGGCGCCGCTGGCCGACCGACACCTCGACCAGCTCTCCGGTGGCCAGCGGCAGCGCGCCTACGTCGCCATGGTCATGTGCCAGGGCACCGACTACGTGCTGCTGGACGAGCCCCTCAACAACCTCGACATGCGGCACTCGGTCCAGATGATGCGGATGCTGCGGGCCATGGCCGACGAGCTGGGGCGCACGGTCGTCCTCGTCGTGCACGACGTCAACGTCGCCTCCGCCTACTCCGACCGGATCGTGGCGATGCGCGACGGGCACCTCGTCGCCGCCGGGCCCACCGACGAGCTGATGACGCCGGAGCTGCTGCGGAAGGTCTTCGACGTCGAGGTCGACGTGCACGAGCTGGGCGGCCGGCGGATCGCCGTCCCGTGGAACTGACCGTAACTCCCGAGTAACCCCTTCGGCGGCGCCTCGTTGTCCGGTCACGTCCACCGGATCCCCGAGGAGCGCCATGAACCCGTCGTCCCGTCGTCTGCTCGGGGTGGTGTCCGGCGCCGTGGTCGCCGGCGCCCTCCTCTCCGCGCCCGCGCAGGCAGCCCCTGCCGGTCCCGCGCTCGCGCCGGTGCAGGAGTTCCTGGCCGGCCAGCTCGCCGGCCTCGGTGCCGCCGTCCCGACGACGGTCGTGGTCCACGGCACCGACGTCGCAGCCGCCCGCGCCGCCGTAGCCGCCACCGGCATGCGCACCGTCACCGAGTACGAGCGCATCGGGGTGGTCGTCGCCTCGGGCACCGCCGGCCAGGTCGAGGCGGCGCGCAGCCGGCCCGGCGTCACCTACCTCGAGGGCAACACCCCCATCGAGTTCGCCCAGGAGACGTCCCACCTCGCCACCCGAGGCGCCGAGGCCGCGGCCACGCTCACCGGGGCGAACGGGCTGCCGCTCGACGGCAGCGGGGTCTCGGTCGCGGTGATCGACTCCGGCGTCGACCCGAACCACCCCTCCTTCCTCGAGCCCGGCGGCGGCAGCGCCGTCGTCGCCAACCTCGAGAGCCTCTGCCTCCTGGAGACGACCACGACGCCGGAGTGCGTCGTCCGGGTGCCGTCCGTGGTGGACACCGACACCCTCTCGGTCGGCGGCCACGGCACCCACGTGAGCGGGATCGTCGCCGGCCGGCCGACCACGCTGTCCGACGGTGGTCAGGTTCAGGGCGCCGCGCCCGGCGCGAGCCTGGTGTCCATCTCGACGGGAGCCGTGCTGCTCATCGTCGGGGCGGACTCGGCGCTGAACTGGGTCCTGGAGAACCACGAGGCGCCGTGCGGCGCCGGCGTGCCGGCCGACGTCTGCCCGCCGATCAAGGTGACCAACAACAGCTACGGCCCGTCCGGCGGCGGGGAGTTCGACCCGAACTCGGCCACGGTGAAGCTGCAGCGGGCGCTGGCCGCCGAGGGCGTCGTCACCGTCTGGGCGGCGGGCAACGACGGCGGCGACGGCTCGACCTCGCTGACCAACCCTCCGGGGCAGGACCCGACCGGCGGCATCCTGTCGGTGGCCTCCGCCTTCGACCGGGACACCGGCACCCGGGACGGCGCGGTGAGCGGGTACTCCTCCCGGGGTGCGGCCGCCGACCCCTCGACCTGGCCGGACCTCTCGGCACCCGGCGAGAACATCACCTCGGCGTGCCGGCCCTACCTGCCCATCTGCGCCACGGGGCTGGACTTCCGCAACGGCCCGGGGCTGCTCGACCTCGGCACCTTCAACACCATCAGCGGGACGTCGATGGCCGCCCCGCACGTGGCCGGCATCGTCGCCCAGCTGTTCCAGGCCGACCCGACGGCGACCCCGGCCGAGATCGAGGCGGCGCTCAAGGGCACCGCGTACCGCTACGCCGACGGCGCGGCCTACGAGACGGTGGACGGGTACGCGACCTCCTTCGACAAGGGCGCCGGCCTGGTCGACGTCGTCGCCGCGACGGAGGCCCTCACCGCGGGCTGACCCCGCGGCGCGCGGGCCGTCCCGGGCCCTCGGTGACGATCAAGGCGAGCTGATCGCGGCGCGTCCTCCCTGACGGCGTGCGGTGCGGGAGGACGCGCTGCGGTGAGGGGGGCGCCCGCGGCGGTTCCACGTGGAACAGACGTGAGGTGGGCCACGATCGGCTGGGACGGGGGGTCTCAGTCTGCGGGTGGGCCGCTGCAGGAGTTAGATCGTTGTGCATGTGCGGCCTCTGCGGCGAGATCACGTTCGACGGGACCACGGCCGACACCACCGCGGTCGCCCGCATGGTCGAAGCCCTGGTCCCCCGCGGCCCGGACGGGCAGGGATCCTGGAGCAACGGGCGGGTGGCCTTCGGGCACCGGCGGCTCTCGGTGATCGACCTCTCCACCTGCGGGTCCCAACCCATGGTGGACAACGAGCTCGGGCTGACCGCGGTCTTCAACGGCTGCATCTACGACTACCAGGAGCTGCGGGCCGAGCTGGAGGGCCACGGGTACCGCTTCTTCTCGCACAGCGACACCGAGGTGATCCTCAAGGGCTACCACCACTGGGGCACCGACGTCGTCTCGCACCTGCACGGCATGTTCGCCTTCGTCATCGCCGAGCGGGACACCGGCCGGGTCGTCATGGCCCGCGACCGGCTGGGCATCAAGCCCCTCTACCTCTCCGAGACGCCGGGCAAGCGGCTGCGGTTCGCCTCCACGCTGCCTGCCCTCCTGCGCGCCGGTGACGTCGACACCTCGATCGACGCGGTGGCGCTGCACCACTACCTCAGCTGGCACGCGGTGGTGCCGGCCCCGCGGACCATCCTGAACGGCGTCCGCAAGCTGCCCCCGGCCACCGTGCGGGTGATCGAGGCCGACGGGACCAGCAGCGAGCACCGCTACTGGAACGCCACCTACGAGCGCCGAGCCGAGCACGCGAACTGGTCCGCCCGTGACTGGGAGGACGCGATCGAGGAAGCGCTGCGGGTCGCCGTCCGCCGGCGCCTGGTGGCCGACATCCCGGTCGGCGTGCTCCTCTCCGGTGGCCTGGACTCCAGCCTGATCGTCGGCCTGCTCGCGCAGGAGGGGCAGACCGGCCTGGCCACGTACTCGATCGGCTTCGAGTCCGTCGGCGGGCGCGAGGGCGACGAGTTCGCCTACTCCGACGCCATCGCCGAGCGCTTCGGGACGAACCACCACCGCATCCGGGTGGCCTCCGACGAGCTGGCCGGCGCGCTCGGGCACGCCATCGGCGCGATGGCCGAGCCGATGGTCAGCCACGACGTCGTCGCCTTCGACCTGCTCAGCGAGCGGGTCAGCCAGTCGATCCGCGTGGTGCAGTCCGGTCAGGGCGCCGACGAGGTCTTCGCCGGTTACCACTGGTACCCGCCGCTGGCCGGCGTCGGCCGCGAGGAGGCCGTGCACACCTACGCGAAGGCGTTCTTCGACCGCGACCACGCGCAGATGCGCCAGGTCGTCTCCGGCCGCTACGTGCTCGACGAGGACCCGAGCCTGGCGTTCGTGCACGACCACATGTCCGCCCCCGGGGCGGAGACGGCGGTGGACGCCGCGCTGCGGCTGGACAGCGAGGTCATGCTGGTCGACGACCCGGTCAAGCGCGTGGACAACATGTCCATGGCCTGGGGCCTGGAGGCCCGCGTGCCCTTCCTCGACCACGACCTGGTGGAGCTGGCGGCGATGTGCCCGCCGGAGCTGAAGCTCGCGGACGGCGGCAAGGGCGTGCTCAAGGCGATCGGGCGCCGGATCATCCCGCCCGAGGTGATCGACCGGCCCAAGGGCTACTTCCCGGTGCCGGCGATCACCCACCTGCAGGGCAAGGTGCTCGACCTGGTCAAGGACGCGCTCTCGAGCGAGGCGGCCGCCGACCGCGGGATGTTCCGTCCGGAGTACGTCCGCGAGCTCCTCGCCGACCCGAACGGTGAGCTGACGCCGTTGCGCGGGAACAAGCTCTGGCAGCTCGGACTGCTGGAGCTGTGGCTGCAGACCCACTCGGTCTGAGGGGCCCGATCATGGCACCCCGGCTCGCCGGCCACCGACGCCGCACTGCGGTGGCCAGCACGCCCGCGTTGACCGACCACTCGTGGCGTGAGCCGTCGGAGCACCAGCTGCAGGGCATGCGGTCCGACGTCGTGCTGGACATGGGGTGGGGACGGCTGGTCTACGGCCAGACCTTCTCCGACCTGCGGGGCATCGTCGACGCGCTGCGCGCCGAGGAGACCGGCGAGCGCGACATCTGCATCTACCCCCGGGACCCGCACGTGCTGGTCGGGCTCGCGCCGGACGAGCTGTTCATCGACCCGAGCTACACCTACCGGCTGGACCTGCACCGGTACCGGCCGCGCCACGACCTCATCCGGGGGGTGTTCGTCCGCACCGCGACCTCGCGCGCGGACATGGAGCGGATCAACGAGATCTACGCCCTCAACGGCATGGTCGTGGGCGACGCCGACGTCATGTGGCGCAACCACCGCACCCGCTGCTTCACCTACCTGGTGGCAGAGGACCGGCGGACGGGTGCCGTCGTCGGCACGGTCACCGGCGTCGACCACGTCCTGGCCTTCGACGACCCCGAGGGCGGGACCAGCCTGTGGTGCCTGGCCGTGCACAACCAGGACGCCCCGCCCGGGACGGGTGAGGCGCTGGTGCGGGTGCTCGCCGAGCGCTACGTCGGCCGTGGCCGTTCCTACCTCGACCTCTCCGTCATGCACGACAACAGCGGCGCCATCGCCCTGTACCGCAAGCTCGGGTTCACCCGGGTGTCGGCGGTCTGCGTCAAGCGGAAGAACCCGATCAACACGCCGTTGTTCGCCGCCCGGCCCCCCGGCCTGGAGAACCTGAACCCGTACGCGCTGATCATCGCCGAGGAGGCGCTGCGCCGGGGCATCCGGGTCGAGGTCACGGACGCCGAGTGGGGTGAGATGCGGCTGTCGGTCGGTGGCCGGACCGTGCTCACCCGCGAGTCGCTCTCGGAGTTCACCACCGCGGTCGCGATGAGCCGCTGCGACGACAAGCGCGTCACCCGCCGCATCATGGAGCGGGCCGGCGTCCGGGTCCCCCGCGGCGCCCGTGCCACCGCGGATGACCTGGCGGCCGCCTCGGCCCTGCTGCGCGAGGTGGACGCCGTCGTCGTCAAGCCCGCGCGGGGTGAGCAGGGCAAGGGCATCACCGTCGGGGTCAAGGGCGACGCCGCCCTGCAGCGCGCGGTCCAGCACGCGGCCCAGTTCTGCCCCGACGTCCTCGTGGAGGAGCTCGTGCCCGGCGAGGACCTGCGCGTCGTCGTCATCGACCGGGAGGTGGTCGCGGCGGCGGTCCGGCGGCCGGCGGAGATCATCGGGGACGGCCGGAGCACCGTCGCCGACCTGGTCCGCTCCACCAGCCGCCGCCGGGAGCGGGCGACCGGCGGCGAGTCACGGATCCCGCTGGACGACACCACCGTCGAGGTCATCGCCGCGGCCGGCTACGACCTGGACGACGTCCCCCGCAACGGTGAGCGGATCCAGGTCCGGCGGACGGCGAACCTGCACACCGGGGGCACGATCGAGGACGTCACCGACCGGCTGCACCCGGAGATCGCCGATGCCGCGGTGCGCGCGGCCGCGGCTCTGGACATCCCGGTGACGGGGGTCGACTTCCTCGTGCCCGACGTCGCCGGGCCCGAGTACGTCTTCATCGAGGCCAACGAGCGGCCGGGGCTGGCCAACCACGAGCCCCAGCCGACCGCCGAGCGCTTCGTCGACCTGCTCTTCCCCGAGACCCGCCGCCGCGGCTGACCAGCTCCTGTGCTGGATGATCGGGTGACCTGATCACCAAGGGATCCTGGCTCGGTGTCGACAGTGAGCCAGGACGCCACCGGGTGAGCCGGGACGGCGCTCAGAGCCCGAGCTCGGCGCGGATCTCCTCGCTGTGCTCCCCCGCCCGCGGCACACGACCCACGGCACCCGGCGTGCGCGAGAACCGCGGGGCGACGTCGGGCTGCCGGACGCCGTCGACCTCCACGAACACCCCCCGCGCGACGTTGTGCCGGTCCTCCGTCGCCTCCACCAGCGACCAGACCGGCGCCACGCAGGCGTCGGTGCCCTCGAAGACCTGCCACCACTCGGCGCGGGTGCGGGAGGCGAAGACGGCCGCGAACCGCTCCCGGAGAGCCGGCCACTGGCGGGGGTCTTCCCGCCGGGGCAGCGTCTCGTCGCCGGTCAGCCCCAGCCCGTCCAGCAGCGCCGCGTAGAACTGCTCCTCGAGCGCCCCCACGGCGAGGAACTGCCCGTCGGCGCAGCGGTAGACGTCGTAGAACGGCGCGCCGGTGTCGAGCAGGTTGCGGCCGCGCCGGTCGGTCCACACGCCGGCGTCGAGCATCCCGTGGATCATCGTGGTCAGGACGGCGGTGCCGTCGACGATCGCCGCGTCCACCACCTGCCCCTCCCCCGTGGCCCGCGCGCGGATCAGCGCCGCCAGCGCACCGAGGGCCAGGAACACCCCGCCGCCCCCGAAGTCGCCGAGCAGGTTCATCGGCGGGGCCGGCACCTCGTCCGGGCGGCCGCTGGCTCCCAGCGCGCCGGTGAGCGCGATGTACCCGATGTCGTGACCGGCGCTGTGCGCGAGCGGCCCGGTCTGCCCCCAACCGGTCATCCGGCCGTAGACCAGCGCCGGGTTCTCCCCCAGCAGCTCGTCGGGGCCGAGCCCCAGCCGCTCCATGACGCCGGGCCGGAAGCCCTCCAGCAGCACGTCGGCCCGCCGCACCAGCGCCCGCACGACGCCGAGGTCGACCGGGTCCTTCAGGTCGAGGGCGATCGAGCGCTTGCCGCGGTCGAGCAGGGAGGTCGCGCCCAGGGAACCCAGCAACCCGCCGCGGCGCCCCCGGCGGTCGATGCGGACGACGTCGGCCCCGAGGTCGGCCAGCAGCATCCCGCAGAACGGGCCCGGCCCCAGCCCGGCGAACTCGACGACCTGCACGCCCTCCAGCGGTCCCACGGCGTCCTCCCCTGCTCGGGATCGCGCACGTGCGACCCTCCCCGGGGGCATGCTGCCCGACGTCCGGACCGGGAGGGGAGCCAGGTCACATGGCGTACCTGCTGGCCGCGCTCGGCGGTGCGCTGGGCGCGCTCGCGCGCTGGGGGCTGGGCGAGGCGTTCCCGCACTCCCCCACCGGACTGCCCTGGGCGACGCTCGCCGTCAACCTGACCGGCTGCCTGCTCCTGGGCGCGCTGACGGCGGTCCTCGCAGCCCGCGCACCGGGGGCACCGTGGATCCGCCCCTTCCTGGGCGTCGGCGTGCTCGGCGGCTTCACCACGTACTCCACCTTCGCTGTCGAGGTCGTGCAGCTGGCCGACGCCGGCGCCCCGGGCACCGCCGTCGGGTACGTCCTGCTCTCGGTGCTCGGGGGCGTCGCGGCCGCCGCGGCCGGCACCGTGGCCGGCCGCGCCCTCGCCGGGGCGCCCCGGTGACGCCCTGGCTGGTCGTCGCCGGGGCCCTGGTGGGCGCACCGCTGCGCCTGCTCGCCGAGCGGGTCGCCGTGAACCGTCGGGGCCCGGGGAGCGTCCTGGGCACGCTGTCGGTCAACGTGGGCGGCAGCGCCCTGCTCGGCCTGCTCCTGGGTGCCGCGGCCGTCCCGGCCTGGCTGACGGCACTGGTGGGCGTCGGCTTCTGCGGCACCCTGACCACGTTCTCCACGTTCGGCACCGAGGTCGTCCGGCTCGCCGAGGGCCGCGCGCCGGCCCGCGCCGCGGCCTACGTCCTCGCCACCGTGCTCCTGGGGGTGGCCGCCGCGGCGGGCGGGTTCCTGCTCGGCCGGGTGGTCTGAACCGCCCCGACCAGCGGAGCGGCTCCGCGCTGGATAGGGTCGGGGCGGTATGGCCGACAACGCGGAGCAGAGGGTCGGGGCGGACAGCCCCGTGGTCGTGGTCGCCAACCGGCTCCCGGTCGACCAGGTCACCGATCCCGACGGCAGCACGCGGTGGCAGCGCAGCCCGGGTGGGTTGGTCACCGCGCTGGAGCCGTTCGTCGCCGGGCGCGGTGGAGCCTGGGTGGGCTGGTCGGGCTCCGCCGGTGAGGCGCCGGAGCCGTTCGAGTCCGGGGGCATGTCGCTGATCCCCGTCGAGCTCAGCGAGGAAGAGGTCGACCGCTACTACGAGGGCATGTCCAACGCCTCGCTGTGGCCGCTCTACCACGACGTGGTCGAGAAGCCGGAGTACCACCGGGCCTGGTGGGACACCTACGTGCAGGTCAACAAGCGGTTCGCCGAGCGCGCCGCGGCCGTGGCCGCCGAGGGCGCCATCGTCTGGGTCCACGACTACCAGCTGCAGCTCGTCCCGGCGATGCTGCGCCAGCAGCGCCCCGACCTGACCATCGGCTTCTTCCTGCACATCCCCTTCCCGCCGTACGAGCTGTTCACGCAGCTCCCGTGGCGGTCGGCGATCGTCGAGGGGCTGCTCGGCGCGGACCTGGTGGGCTTCCAGCGGCCGTCCGCGGCGGTGAACTTCGTCCAGCTCTCGCGGCGGCTGCACGACCTGCACTGCAGGCGCGACCAGATCGAGTACGACGGCCGCACGGTGGTGGCCAAGGCGTTCCCAATCTCCATCGACGTGCGGGCCTTCGACGAGCTCGCCTCCTCCCCCGCGGTCATCGCCAGGGCCCAGGAGATCCGCGCCGAGCTGGGCAACCCGGCGAAGATCATCCTGGGCGTCGACCGGCTCGACTACACCAAGGGCATCAGCGTCCGGCTCAACGCCTTCCAGGAGCTGCTCGAGGACGGCGCGGTCGAGGCACCGGAGACCGTCCTCGTGCAGGTGGCGACCCCCAGCCGGGAGCGCGTCGAGCACTACGTGCACATGCGCGAGACCATCGAGCAGCAGGTCGGCCACATCAACGGCGTCTACGGGTCCATCGCCGGCCCCGCCGTCCACTACTTCAACCAGTCGATGCCGCGCGAGGAGCTCGCCGCGCTGTACCGGGCCGCCGACGTCATGCTCGTGACGCCGTACCGCGACGGCATGAACCTGGTGGCCAAGGAGTACGTCGCCGCGCGCGGTGACCTCGGCGGCGCGCTGGTGCTGTCGGAGTTCGCCGGCGCCGCCGCCGAGCTCCGGCAGGCGTTCCTGGTCAACCCGCACGACATCGCCGGCGTCAAGAACCAGCTGGTACGGGCCCTGCGCATCGAACCGGAGGAGGCGGCCAAGCGGATGCGCACCATGCGCCGCCACCTGTTCCGCAACGACCTCGACCACTGGGCGAGCTCGTTCTTCGAGGCGCTGCGGCGGCAGGCGTGATCTCCCCGGGGCTCGACGAGGCGCTGACGGCCTTCGCCGCCCGCCGGCCCCTCCTGGTGGCCACCGACTACGACGGCGTCCTGGCTCCGCTCCGCGACGACCCGTCGGCCGCCGTCCCCCAGCCGGGGGTCGCCGAGGTGCTGTCGCGGCTGGCTGCGGCCGACGGCGTCACGGTCGCCCTGGTCAGCGGCCGCGGCCTCGACGACCTGCGCCGCACCAGCGGGCTGGACGGCGACTTCCGCTGGATCGGCAGCCACGGGGCGGAGTTCGACGGCCCGCTCGCCGGTGCCGACGCCGGCCGCCGGGACGAGCTCGCCGACGTCCTGCGGCCGCTGGTCGAGGGCACGCCCGGCGCCCGCCTGGAGTCGAAGCCGGCCAGCGTCGCCGTCCACGTGCGTCAGGTCGCCGACCGGGCTCGCGCCGCCGAGCTGCTGGAGCAGGCGGGCCAGTCGGTGGATCCGTCACTGACGCTGAAGCCGGGCAAGGACGTCCTCGAGGTGGCGGTCACCGACGCGCACAAGGGAGCAGCGGTGCAGCGGCTGGTCGAGGAGCTGGGCGCCGCCGCGGCGCTCTACCTGGGCGACGACGTCACCGACGAGGACGCCTTCCGCGTGCTCGGACCGGATGACCTGACGGTCAAGGTGGGCGCGGGTGAGACGGTGGCCCGCCACCGCATCGCCGGCCCGGACGCCGTCGTCGACCTCCTCGGGGCGCTCGCCGACCGGCTGCGCTGAGATCCCGCGGTCTGCGTGTCGGGCCGCCACCGGGGACGACCGGATCGCCGTGCGGCGGTCACCCTGCCTCGGTGTCGACAACGGCGCCCGAACCAGGGCGAAACGTGCACGCGGCCCACCCGCGGATCGGCGGTGAGCGGTCCGGCGACGTCGATTCGTCGCCGTTCCGGGCTGCTGACCGGATGGTCCCGTCACGATTCCGATCCGAACGTTCGGGACCGGTCCGGGCGGTGGGTGGAGTCACCACACTGAGGCGACCGCCACACCGGCGTCCCCCTCTCCCAGGACGGTCCACCGTGCACGCACCCACCCCCTCCCCCGATGCCCGGCGGCGTGCCGGATGGTTCGCCGACCGCCGCCTCGGCACGAAGTTCGGCATCCTGATCGCGGTCGTCGTCACCGCCTTCGCCGGCTTGCTGTCCGCCGTGGTCATCGGCAACGCCTCGGTGCGCGACGCCGACACCGAGCTCGCGCACCTCAACGGGGCACAGGAGCTGGTGCTGCAGCTGGATACCCGGGCCAGCGAGCTCAAGGTGGACGGGTTCAA
The DNA here is from genome assembly GCF_054050775.1 of Blastococcus sp. SYSU DS0533. Lineage (NCBI taxonomy): Bacteria > Bacillati > Actinomycetota > Actinomycetes > Geodermatophilales > Geodermatophilaceae > Blastococcus > Blastococcus sp. SYSU DS0533. The sequence continues at coordinate 76,597 of NZ_JBJGZZ010000019.1, forward strand.
GACGCTGGTCCGGGAGGACCCCGAGGCGCAGCGTGCCGAGCTCGCCGAGGACATCGCCACCCCCGAGGCGATGCTGGCCGAGCTGGCCACCATCCCGCTGACCGGCCGCGCGGCTGACTCGGTGGCCGGCCTGGCCGAGAGGTTCGGCGCCTACACCGACGCCATCTCCGCCTGGGTCGACCTCGCGGTCGTCGACCCTGCGGCCATGCGGGGCCGTTGGGAGGAGATCCAGGCGGCCAACGACCTGTCCGACGGGGCTGTCAGCGAGGCCAAGGACGTGCTGGCTGAGGAGAGCGACGCCGCCCAGGTGCGCCTGGACGACGCGCTCGCGCAGGCCGCCACCGTCTCGGTGGTCGCGGCCGCCGTCGGCATCCTTCTCATCATCGGCCTCAGCGTGCTGACCATGCGCTCGGTCACCCGGCCGGTCCAGCGGGTCAAGGAGGCGCTCGAAGCGCTCGCACAGGGCGACCTGACCGTCGCCACCGGCGTCAGCTCCCGCGACGAGGTCGGCCAGATGGCGGCATCGCTGGATGCCGCGCAGGCGAGCCTGCGGCAGGTTCTCGCCTCCGTCGCCGCCTCGGCGGATGCGGTGGCGGCGAGCTCGGAGGAGCTGTCGGCCAGCTCGGCGCAGATCTCGGCGGGTGCGGAGGAGACCTCGGCGCAGTCGGGTGTGGTGTCCGGTGCCGCGGAGGAGGTCAGCCGGAGCGTGCAGACGGTGGCCGCGGGTGCCGAGCAGATGGGTG
>NZ_JBJGZZ010000020.1:0-64516 GCF_054050775.1 Blastococcus sp. SYSU DS0533
GGGGGGCCCGCGGGGGCCGGGCGCCGGGGGCGCGCGGGGCGCGCGCCCGCGCCCCCCCCCCCCCCCCCCCCCCCCCCCCCCCCCGCCGGCCTCAGCGCTGGGCGAGGTACGCCGCGGCGGTCTGCCGCAGGCGGTCGTGCACGCCGTCGGCGGCGACGACCCCCTCGCGGCCCAGGTAGGCCTTCGCCAGCTTGGCGACCATCGTGTAGTTGGTGTCCACGACGTTCCCGGCCGGTGCCAGGCCGGCCTGGCTGACCAGCTGGTAGGCGTCGAGCACGTCCCAGCCGGTGAGCTCGGCGGCCCAGGTGACCAGGTCGTGCTGGCTCACCCGGTAGGCGTCCTCCAGCGGCCGGACCGAGCCGGTCGACATGAGGAAGTCGTCGGTCTCGAGCCGCGGCCATGGCTGAGTGGTCGCAGGCCCGCCGCCCTTGACCAGGTCCACGACGACGACGGTGCGCATCGCGGCCTCGACGGCGGTGCCGCACACCTCGCCCTCACCCTGCCGGCAGTGCCCGTCACCGATCGACAGCTGCCCGCCGGGCACGTTGACGCCGAAGTAGGCCGTCGTCCCGGCGCGCATCTCGGGGGTGTCCATGTTCCCGCCGTGCGCGCCCGGCGTGATGGTCGCGAACGCCTCGCCCCCGGCGGGCGCCACCCCCACGGTGCCGTGCATCGGGTCGAGCGGGAGCTCGACCTCCGGCCCGCCGCGGCGCGGGCGGAACAGGCAGGTGCCCCGCTCGCGGTCGACCTCGTACACCCACACGACCTCCTCGAGCGGGTCGTGGAGCATCGCCGTGCTGTGGGTCGCCGTCAGCGCCCCGAAGTGGGGGAACGTCGTGGAGACGGCCCAGTCGCGGGCCGGCGCGATCTCCACGAAGTGGACGGCGAGGGTGTCACCGGGTTCGGCGCCCTCCACGTGGATGGGCCCGGTGACCGGGTTCAGCTGCGAGAAGTCGCAGACCCGGCTGGGCAGGTCGCCGGTGCTGGTCACCCGGCCGCCGAAGCAGTCCTCGGTGGTCAGCTCGACGACGGTGCCCGGCTGCACGCGCACCAGCGGCTCGCGTGCACCGCCGAAGACGTACCGGTACTGGTCGGGGGTCGGGGTGAGCGGGACGACCTCGAGGCTCACAGCTGCTCCTCCGTCCGCAGCTCGGGCCGGCGGCCGGTGGCCAGCAGACCCACCAGCAGCACCAGGCCGACGGCGAACCACACGAAGCCGAGTTCCTGGGCGGCCACCTGCGCGTTGTAGACCACGTAGGCCAGGATCGCGAAACCGGTGACCGGCACGACCAGGTGCAGCCACCAGTTCCGGCTCTTGAGCCGGCCGATGTAGTGCACGACCACCGACACGTGCAGCAGCAGGAACGCCGACAGGGCGCCGAAGTTGACCAGCGTGGACAGCAGTGTGATGCCGTCGTCCCGGGTGCTCATGTAGACCCCGAGGACCAGGGAGATCGTCGCCACCAGGAACGTGGCGTTCACCGGGACGCGGCGGGTCGGGTGGACCTTGGCGAGGACGCCGGGCAGCTGGCGGTCGCGGGCCATGGCGAACAGGAGCCGGGAGGTCGCGGCCTGGGCGACCAGCGAGTTGGCGAAGCCCCAGGCGATGGCGGTGGCGACGGCGGTGAGGGTGCCGAGCCACGCGCCGCCGGCGACCTCGGCCGCGTCGTAGAAGGCGGTGCCCGCGGCGTCGCCCTCGGCGATCAGGGTGCCGGGCTCGGGGACGAGCAGGGCGGCGACCCAGGTCTGGACGACGAACAGCGTCCCCGCGAGGACCAGCGCGCCGATCATCGCCTTGCCGAGGGAGCGGGCGGAGTCGCGGTTCTCCTCGGCGAGGGTGGAGATGGCGTCGAAGCCCAGGAAGCTCAGGACCGCGATGGAGACCGCGCCGAACACGAGCTCCAGCGAGAAGGTGTCGGCGTTGTAGATCGGCGTGAGGTCCCAGCCGCCGCCCTCGCCCTGGGCGAGCGCGACGACGCCGACCACGAGGAAGATCGCCAGGACGACCAGCTCGGCCACCAGCACGGTCTTGTTCACCCGGGCGGTGAACTCGATGCCGAAGTAGTTGACCACCGTGTTCAGCAGGACGAAGCCGACGATCCAGGCCCACACCGGGATGCCGGGGATGATCGAGTTCATGGCGAAGCCGGAGATCAGGTACAGCAGGCCGGGGATGAGCAGGTAGTCCAGGAGGACCATCCACCCGGCGATGAAGCCGACCGGCTGGGCGATGCCGCGCCCGGCGTAGGTGTAGACCGAGCCGGCCATCGGGAAGGCGCGCGACATCTGCGAGTAGGACGCGGCGGTGAACGCCATGGCCAGGCCGCCGACGACGTAGGCGAGGGCGACCATGCCGCCCGAGGCCTGGAAGACGCCGCCGAAGATGCCGAACGGCGCGATCGGGACCATGAAGACCAGGCCGTAGACCAGCAGGTCGCCGAAGGTCAACGAGCGCTTGAGCTCCTGCCGGTAGCCGAAGGACTCCACGCCCTGCGCGCTGGCGGCGGGGCTGGCGCCGCCGAGGGTGGGGGCGCCCTCGGGGGCGCCGGTGGTGGTGCGGGGGTCGCTCATGGGCGGTCTGCTCCGTCTCTCTTCCCGGTGCGGTGCCGGGGCGCGAGCAGAGTAGGACCAAATCCTTCCAGGTGGAAGTAACCGTCTCAGGCCGTGAGAAGCCCCGGGATCTCGCGCAAGGTCAGACCGTCGGCGCGCGCCAGCCGGGCAGCCGGCGCCCGCCGGCCGGCACGGCCCCGTCCGGTGGGGGAGACGGCCAGCCGGACGCCGTCGTAGACCCCCCGGGCGTAGGCGCAGACGACCGGGGCCGACGGGCCGGAACGCCGGGCGTGCCGCTCCTGGAGGTCCAGCTGGGCCTCGTCGGGGCCGTCGCCGGACGACGCGAAGGACGGCATGCAGGCGTACAGCTCACCGGTGCCGTCACCGCCGAGGGCGTACAGGCCGTTCTCCTCGAGCGCACCCGAGAGCCGGACCACCCGCCGGTCCAGGCCGGCCCGGGCGAACTCGCGGTTGAACGTCACAAGGTCCCGCCCGACCATGCTGAGCAGGACGCCGTCCGCCCGGGTGCGGCGGACCAGGTCGAGCAGCGGCCCCATGTCCGTGGGGCCGAAGGGCACCAGCGCCTCGCCGACCACCCGCGCGCCGGCCGCGGCGAGGGCCCGGTGGGCGGCCCGGTGCACCGCCCGCGGCCACACGTAGTCGGTGCCGAGCAGCACCCAGCGGCGTGCCCGGCGGTGCGCGACCAGCCAGGCCAGCGCCGCGGCGTGCTGCTCGGCGGGGGAGACGCCGGTGCGGACCACGCCGGGGCGCGGGCGGCCGCCCTCGTGCGGCGGCGTGAAGACGTACCGGGCGCCGGCCGGCAGGGTGCGCGCGAGGGCGCGGTGCACGTCGCTGGTGTGGAACCCGACGAGGACGTCGAAGGCCCCCGCCGCGAACAGCGACGCCGCCTCGGCCGCGACGACGTCGGGCGCGCGCCCGGAGTCGACCGCGACCAGCCGCACCTCCCGCCCGTCCACGCCACCGTCCGCGTTCAGCTCGTCGGCGGCCAGCCCGGCGAGCTCCAGCGCGGAGGGCGCGGTCAGGGCGAGCGGGCCGGAGAGCGGCACGGCCAGCCCGACGTGCAGCGCGTCGGCCCGCGGCCCGGAGAGCAGCAGCTCCCACGGGTCGAGCGGAGGCCTGGCACCGGACACGCCGAGAAGTATGGTCTCCCCATGTTCCGGGGCGGTGACGTCGACGCGGTACCCGTAGCGGACGACCTGGTCGAGCTGCTCACGGTGACCCAGCGCCGGGTGGCCGCCGGCGTCGCGGCGGCGCTCGCCGAGGACGGCGGCACGCTCGACGGGTACCGGCTGCTGCGGGCGCTCGCCGCGGGCGGGCGCACGATGGGCGAGCTCGGCGCCGCGCTGCAGCTGCCGGCGCCCACCTGCACCCGCCTGGTCGACGTCGCCGTCGACCAGGCGCTGGCCTACCGGCTGCCGCACCCCGGGGACGGGCGCAAGGTCGTCGTCCACCTCTCCGGCCCCGGCCGCGCCCGGCTCGGTCGCTGGGAGGCGCTGGTGCACGCCCACGAGGCGGCGCTGGCTGCCGCCCTGGGGCGCGAGCGCGTCGAGGGCCTCCGCCTGGCGCTGCGCGAGCTGGCCGCCCCGGAGCGCTGACCGAGGCACTCCGGCGGGGGAACCGGGGTCCACGCCCACCTGCGGGCGTGCGAGGGTTTGCCGGAGAGCCCGATGGAGGAGTTGGCATGACCTGGCCCCGGCCGGTCCCGGTGATCGGTGACCAGACCCACGCCGCCGAGCGGGCCGCCGACCCTGCGGGCTGGGCCTTCGACGCCGCCACGGTCGAGGCGCTGCACACCGTCGTCGGGGCGCGCCGCGACATCCGCCGCTACCGCCCGGACCCGGTGCCCCCGCAGCTGCTGCGCTCGGTGCTCGAGGCGGGCCACCGGGCACCGTCGGTGGGCCACTCGCAGCCCTGGCGGTTCGTCGTCGTCACCGAGCAGGCCACCCGCGACCGCGCCGCCGTGCTCGCCGACCGCGAGCGGCTGCGCCAGGCGGAGCTGCTGACCCCCGACCGCCGCGCCCGGCTGCTGGACCTGCAGCTGGAGGGCATCCGCGAGGCGCCGCTGGGCGTCGTCGTCGCCTGCGACCGCCGCACCCACGCCACCGGCGTGCTGGGCCGGGCGACCTTCCCGGACGCCGACCTGTGGAGCTGCGCCTGCGCGATCCAGAACATGTGGCTGGCCGCGCGCGCCGCGGGCCTCGGCATGGGCTGGGTGACGCTCTTCCAGCCGGCCGACCTCGCCGCGCTGCTGCACCTGCCCGAGGGGGTGCAGACCCTCGGCTGGCTGTGCGTGGGCTGGCCCGACGAGCGCCCGCCGGAGCCCGGGCTGGTGCGCCACGGCTGGTCGCACCGGGCCGCCCTGGAGGACGTCGTGCTGCGCGAGCGGTGGCCGTCCGACGACAGCCCCGCCGCCCCGGTCAGCCACCTCGCCGGGCCGCGTCCGGAGGCGGTCGTCGCCGCGCGCGACACCGGCGACGACCTGCTCGCCGTGCCCGGGTCGCTGGGTGTGCTCGACCGCGCCGTCGACCGCGTGCTGGCCCTGCCCGGACCGGTGCCCGACGCCGGCACGCTGGTGGTCGTCGCGGGCGACCACCCCGTCGCCCGCGCGCACGCCGTCTCCGCCTACCCGGCATCGGTCACCGCCGACGTGCTGGCCGCCACCCGCACCGGGGAGTCGCTCGGCGCCTCGACCGCCCGCCAGGCCGGGTTGCGGGTGCACGCCCACCACGCGGTGTCGCCGGAGGCGCAGGGCGACCTGCTCACCGCCGACGCCCTGACCGCGCGGGCCGCTGCCGCCCTGGTCGCCGAGGGCCGGGAGCTCGGGCGCGAGCTGGCCGCCACCGGCCTGGTGTGCCTGGGCGAGGTCGGCATCGGCAACACCACGGTGGCCGCCGCGCTCGCCTGCGGGCTGCTCGGCCTGGACCCCGACGACGCCGTCGGGCTCGGTGCCGGCGCCGACGCCGCGATGCTGGACCGCAAGCGCGCCGTCGTCCGCGGTGCCGTCGAGCGGGTCCGGGCGGAGCGCGGCCCCGCCGACCCGATGGCCCTCCTCGCCGCGCTCGGCGGGCCGGAGGTCGCGGTGCTCACCGGTGTCACGCTCGGGGTCGCCGCGGCCGGTGCGCCGGTGGTCCTGGACGGCCTGGTGACCTCGGTCGCCGCCGCCGTCGCGGTGCGCCTGGAGCCGGCCGCGCAGCCGGCGCTGGTCGCCGGTCAGCGCAGCCGGGAGCGCGGGCACTCCGCCGTCCTCACCGAGCTGGGGGTCGAGCCCCTGCTCGACCTGCGTTTGCGCGCCGGGGAGGGCGTCGGCGCCGCGCTCGCCGCACAGCTGCTGCTCACCGCGCTGCGCGCCCGGCACGCCGCCGGGCGGGTGCGGTGATCGGCCGCCCGCCCCGCCGGGCGCTGGTGCTCGGGGGTGCCCGTTCGGGGAAGTCCCGGTACGCCGAGCAGCTGCTCGCCCGGGCCCGGCGGGTGGAGTACGTGGCCTGCGGGCTGCCCGCCGACAGCGGGGACCCCGAGTGGGCCGACCGCGTGGCGCTGCACCGCGACCGCCGCCCGGCGTCCTGGCGCACCGTCGAGACCGTCGACCTGGTCGGCGTGCTCGGGCAGCCGGGCCCGCCGGTGCTGGTCGACTGCCTCTCCACCTGGCTGGCCCGGGTGATGGACGACTGCGGTGTCTGGACGGGGGCCGAGGGCGCCGACGCGCGCCTGGCCGCGGCTGTCGACGAGGTCGTCGGCGCCTGGTCGGGCTCCCGCCGCCGGGTCGTCGGCGTGAGCAACGAGGTGGGGTGCGGCGTCGTGCCGGCGACCGCATCGGGCCGCCGCTACCGCGACGAGCTGGGCATCCTCAACGCGCGCGTCGCCGCCGCCTCGCAGCGGGTGTGGCTGCTGACCGCCGGCCTCCCGCAGCGGCTCCGGTGACGGGCGGGGGACCGCTCGCCGCGCTCGGGGTGTTCAGCGTGCTGCCGGTGCCGGCGTCCGCACGCACCCCCGGCCCCGGCGTGCTCCGCTGGCTGCCGCTGGTGGGTGCGCTGCTCGGTGCGCTGGCATCCGTGCCTGCCATGGCGGTGTGGCGGGGGAGCGGCGAGGGTGCCCCCCTGCTGGCCGCCGCGCTCGTGGTGGGCGCGCTGGCCCTGCTGACCCGCGGCCTGCACCTGGACGGCACCGCCGACCTCGCCGACGGGCTGGGCAGCGGCCGGCCGGCCGAGCAGGCGCTGGCGATCATGCGGCGTCCGGACGTCGGCGCCTTCGGGGTGGCCGCGCTGGTGTGCGTGCTGCTGGTGCAGGTGGCGGCCCTCGCGGCGGTGCTGGAGGGGTCGTCCCGGGCCGCCGGCCTGGTCGGCGTCGTCCTGGCGACGACGGCCGGCCGGGTGGCGGTGCTGCACGCCGCCGCCCGGCCGGCGGCGGCCGGCTCCGCGCTGGGCGTGCTGGTGGCCGGCGCCGGCTCGCCGGCGGTGCGGTGGACGGCGACGCTGCTGCTGGTCGCCGCCGCGGCCGGGCTGGGGTTGCTGGCGAGCGGGTCCGCGGTGGGCGCGGCCTGGGCCGTGGCCGCGGTGCTGGTCGCGCTGGCGGCCGGGGCGGGGCTCACCGCGCACGCGGCCCGCCGGCTGGGCGGGGTCACCGGCGACGTCTTCGGTGCGGTCGTCGAGACCGGCACGACCGCGGCGCTGGTCGTGCTCGCCGCCGGCGCCGCCTGGGCCTGACCCCGCTCACTCCCGGGCGGCGGAGCGCGCCCACCGCCGCGGGCTGACGCCGGTCCAGCGCCGGAAGGCGTGCACGAACGCCGAGGCCTCCGAGTAGCCGACGCGCTCGGCGACCTCCTCGACGCTGAGGCCCACGGTCACCAGCAGCTCCTCGGCCAGGTGCCGGCGGGTCTGGTCGACGACGGCCCGGAAACTCGTCCCCTCCTCGGCGAGGCGCCGGCGGAGGGTGCGCACGCTCAGGTGCAGCTCGGCGGCGACCTCCTCCTGACCGGGCATCCGCCGGGGGTGGCGGAGCAGCAGGTCGCGCACCTGGCCGCCCAGCCCGCGGCGCGACACGCGCCGTTCGAGCAGCTCGCGGCACTGCGCCTCGCACAGGGCGGCGGTCAGCGGTGCCGCCTGGGGGAGCGGCTGGTCGAGCAGGGCGGCGTCGAAGACCACCGCCGACCGGGGTGCGGCGAACCGCGGCGGTACGCCGAACGCCGCCGCGTAGGGCGTGGGGTCGTCGGGTGCGGGCAGCCGGAGCTCCACGCGTCGCGGGTCGACCGGCCGGCCGAGGGACTCCCGCCAGAGCTGCAGCGCCGCCGTGGTGTCGCGCAGGAGCACGAACCGGCGCACCGGCTCGGGCACGTCGAGGTCGTCGAAGAACAGCCGGAGCTCGCCGCCGTCCTCCACGGCGCTGACCCGGGTGAGCGCGTACGTGAGGTCGAGGAAGCGCATCGCCACCTCGTGGCCGGCCCGCAGGGTGCGGCTGGAGAGCAGGGCGAAGCCCCAGATGCCGTAGGTGGCCAGCCGGTAGCGGCTCCCGGCGGCGAGGCCGCCGTGCTCGGGCAGGGCCGCGACGAGCGCGGCCACCAGCCGCACCTCCTGCTCGGCGCCGATCTCCGCCTCCGGATCCGCCAGCTCCGCCTCGGTCAGCCCGGCCGCGGCGAGCAGCCCGGCTCGCGGGAGGCCGTGCTCCTCGCCGAGCGTGCACAACAGCGCCGCGCTGCCCGTGCCCCGGGCCGCGGCGTGGACTGAGTTGGCCGGAATCATCAAGATGCGGCCGATTGTGTCATGGCTCACAGAACCGGTCGCTCACTACGTTCGCGGTCGACACGGGTCGGGCACCGAGGGGAGACCGGGCATGACGGCGATCGCGCAGGAACCGGCCAGGACGGCGACGACCGAGCACGTCGACGTGCTCATCATCGGCGCGGGCATCTCCGGCATCGGGGCCGCCCACCACCTCCGGGACCGCTTCCCCGGCCGCAGCTTCGCCGTCCTCGACGCCCTCGACGACCGGGGTGGCACGTGGTGGACACACCGCTACCCGGGCGTCCGCTCCGACAGCGACCTGTTCACCTTCGGCTACCGGTTCAAGCCGTGGCGCGGACCCTCGATCGCCACCTCCGCGGAGATCCTGTCCTACCTCGACGAGGTCATCGCCGAGGACGACCTGGCCGGCCGCATCCGGTACCGGCACCGCGTGACGGAGGCGAGCTGGTCCTCGGCCGAGCGGCGGTGGACGGTGCAGGTCTCCCGGGAGGACACCGGCGAGGAGCTCACCCTCACCACCGACTTCCTGTGGATGTGCCAGGGTTACTACGACCACGGGCGCCCCTACCGGCCCGAGTGGCCCGGCATGGACCGCTTCCGCGGGGTGGTGGTGCACCCGCAGCAGTGGCCCGCGGACCTCGACCACGCCGGCAAGCGCGTCGTCGTCATCGGCTCGGGCGCCACCGCGGCGACGATCGTCCCGGCCATGGCCGACACCGCCGCGCACGTGACGATGCTGCAGCGGTCCCCGACGTTCTTCTTCGCCCGCCCCCGCACGCACGAGCTGGCAGAGACGCTGCGCGCGCTCGACGTGCCGGACGACTGGACGCACGAGATCCTCCGCCGGGCCTACATCGCCGAGGGCGACGAGATCACCCGGATGTCGTTCGAGCAGCCCGGAGAGCTGCGCGAGATGCTCATCGAGGCGATGCGCCCCCTCCTGCCCGAGGGGTTCGACATCGAGAAGCACTTCAGCCCGACCTACCGGCCCTGGCAGCAGCGTCTCGCCCTGCTGCCCGACGGGGACCTGTTCACCGCCATCCGGGAGGGCAAGGCGTCGGTCGTCACCGACACCATCGACACCTTCACCGAGACGGGGATCCGCACCTCGTCGGGCGAGGAGCTGGAGGCGGACGTCGTCGTCACCGCGACCGGGTTCGACCTCAGCCTCTTCGGGGGTGTGGCGTTCACCGTCGACGGCGAGCCGGTCGACTTCACCTCCCGGGTCACCTGGCGCGGCACGATGATCAGCGGTGTGCCCAACATGGCGTACGTCTTCGGGTACTTCCGCGCCAGCTGGACCCTGCGGGCCGACCTGGTCAGCGAGCTCGTCTGCCGGCTCCTGGCGCACATGCAGGAGCGCGGTGCCACCACGGTCGTCCCGACCCTGCGCCCCGAGGACGCGGACATGCCTTTGCGGCCGTGGGCCGACCCGGAGAACTTCAATTCCGGCTACGTCATGCGCTCGGTGGACCGCATGTTCAAGCAGGGCGACCGGGAGCCGTGGACCCACCTGCTGGAGTACGCGCAGGAGCGGACGGCGCTGCCGGCCGTCGACCTCGACGACAGCTCCCTCGTCTACCGCTGACCCCTTCGTCCCCGACAGATCAGGAGCCCCCGTGCCCGTCGACCCGAACATCGCCGCGATGCTGACCATGATGGAGCAGGCCGGCCTGCCGCCGATGTACGAAGGCACCCCCGAGGCGGGCCGGGCGCTGTACCTGGCGCTGACCCACGGCGCCCGCACCCCCGAGCAGCTCGTGCCGGTCGGCTCCACCGAGGACCGCACGGTCCCCGGCGCCGAGGGCGAGCTGAAGGCCCGCGTCTACCGCCCGGAGGGGGAGGGGCCCTTTCCGACCGTCGTCTTCTTCCACGGCGGTGGCTGGGTGATCGGCGACCTGGACACCCACGACAACATGGCCCGCAACGTCTGCCGCGGCAGTGGCGCCGTCGTCGTCGCCGTCGACTACCGGCTGGCGCCGGAGCACCCCTTCCCGGCGGCGGCGGAGGACGCCGTGGCGGCCGCGCGCTGGATCGCCGCGCACCTCGAGGAGTTCGGCGGCGACCAGCGGCTCGGCGTCGCCGGGGACAGCGCGGGGGGCAACCTCTCCGCGGTGGTCGCCCAGGCCCTGCACGCCGACGGCACGCCGCTCGCGGCGCAGTTCCTCATCTACCCGGCGGTCGACGCCGAGGGGGAGTACCCGTCCCGCATCGAGAACGCCAAGGGTTACTTCCTCGAGAAGGACACGATGGACTGGTTCTACGGGCACTACGCCGAGGGCTGGGACGACGCGATGGACCCGCGCCTCTCGCCGCTGCACGGGGCCGACCTCGCCGGCCTGCCGCCCGCGGTGGTGGTCACGGCCGAGTACGACCCGCTGCGCGACGAGGGCGAGGCCTACGGCGAGGCGCTGCGTGCCGCGGGCGTGACCGTCGACGTCCGGCGCTACGACGGCATGATTCACGGCTTCTTCGACATGGGGACGATCTCACCGGCCGCCCAGCAGGCGATCGACGAGTCGTGCGCCCGCTTCCGGGAGCTCCTGCACCGCTGAGCCACCCGACCGGTCGCGGGTCCCGTGCCCCCGGACCCGCCCGGTCGGTCACCCGTCGGGGAACAGCGCCCGCAACGGGAGGCGATCCGGCCGCCGGAACGGCTGCCAGCCGCCGCGGGGCTGGGCCAGCCGGTCCGCGACGACCCACAGCACGGCCGGGTCCAGCCCCATGCCGAGGTGGGCGGCGTGCACGGCGACGTTCTCGCTCGTCGGCCCCTCCTGCTGCAGGCAGGTGCGCCAGTCGACGACGCCGTCCCACCGCGAGTACACCGAGGTGCTCGGCACCGGCAGCGGGGGCGCGGGCCGCACGTCCGCCACCGCCCGCAGCCGCCGGTACTCGCCGTACATGCCGGCGCCCGAGGCGGCGCGGCGGGACCGGGCGGGCGCGGCGGCGAAGGGGGAGCCGAGCGAGACGACCTGCCGCACCAGCCGGGGGGAGCGCTCGGCGAGGCGGCGGGCGAAGATGCCGCCGAGGCTCTGCCCGACGATGCTCACCGGCCCGCCGTGCTCGTCGGCGAGGCGCCGCACCAGGTCGCGGACGCCGTCCACCACCTCCGGCCGGGGGCCGTGGTTGCGGCCGAGGTCCCAGCCCACCACCGGGTAGCCGAGGCGGCGCAGCCAGCCGCGCAGCGTCCGGGTGGAGACGTCCGAGGCCAGCCAGCCCGGTAGGACGACCACCGGGTGCGGCTCGCCGCGCGGCGCCAGCCGAAGCGGGAGCGCGCCGGCGGCGAGCGCACCCGCGCTGACCAGCGCACGGGCCGGCTCGGTCAGCGCCAGCAGGTCGTCGGTGCGGGCGGGGCGGGGGCGCCCGGTCGGGGTGCTCACCCGCCCTGCATGCCCGCGCAGGGGTGCGGTCAGTCGCCCGGCGGCAGCACGCGCGGGACGAACACCTCGTCGATCGGCCGGGGACCGACGTACTGGCGGCACGTGCAGGGCACCCAGCTGTGTCCCGACCAGCGCCCGCGCTTGTCGTAGGTGTCGCGGCGCAGCTCGGCGTAGCAGGTGTTGGTCTCCGTGTCGTGCTGGCTGAGCGTGTGCCCGCAGCCGCACAGCGGCGTCACCGGCGGGGGTGGCGCGTTTCCCCGGTTCCGGCCCAGGCGCCCGGCGACGAAGCCGGCGCCGAGCAGCCCGGCGCCCACCAGCAGGCTGATCGGATCCATCTGCGTGCCCCTCCCGCGCGAGCCTCCGACGGTAGCGCGCGGACGCCGTCTCCGGGGGCGCCCGCCCGGTCCCCGGCGGCCCCGGCGGGTGGGTGACCGGGCGTCGTGGTCCTCGCGTCCGACCCCGAGCCGTATTAGCCCGATCGGGGGGGATTGATCAGCAGTGATCTGGGGCACGTGTGACCCGTGGACACGTACGCCGTGGGATTCGCCCGACCCGACCGCTGGTCGGCCGGGCAGCGGACCGAGCAGAGCCACCCGTGGCACGCGGTGGAGGCGCACCGCCCGCCGGCCGAGCTGGACGGCGAGGTGGAGCTGGCCGTCTGCGGTGCCATCGTCCAGGTCTGGGGCACGCAGAAGTGGGAGCGCGTCGGGGTGGGCCGCACCGGCTGCCCCGAGTGCGCGCGCATCACCGCGGTCGACCAGCGGCTGACCACCGCCCGCTGACCGCGGGCGCCCGGACCGGCCGGCCGGTCGGCTCAGCGCTTGTCGGGCTTGCGCCCGCTGATCGCGGACAGCCCGGTCACCGCACGGCCCACGATCAGCGCCTGCACCGAGTCGGTGCCCTCGAAGGTGAAGATCGCCTCCATGTCGGCGTGGTGCCGGGCGATGTGGTGGTCCAGCAGGATCCCGTCCCCGCCGAGGATGTCGCGCGCGTCGGCGACGATCGCCCGGGCCTTGGCCGCGTGGTTCATCTTCGCCAGCGACGCCATCGCGGCGGTCATCCGACCGGCGTCGGCGAGCTTGGACAGCCGCCAGCACATCAGCTGCATCGAGGTGATCTCGGCGAGCATCCGGGCGAGCTTGTCCTGCACCAGCTGGAACCCGGCGATCGGCTGGCCGAACTGCTCGCGGCGCAGGGCGTGGGCCAGCGCCAGCTCGTAGGACGCAGTTGCCAGCCCCAGCGCCCGCCACGCGACGGTGTAGCGCGTGCGGTCCAGCATCTGCGAGACGTCCTTGAACGAGTGGCAGTTGGCCAGCTTGTTCTCGACCGGCACCCGGACGTCGGTCAGCGTGATCTCCGCCTGCCAGACCGCCCGCAGCGCCGTCTTGCCGGTCATGACCGTGGCCTCGTAGCCGGGGCTGCCCTTCTCGACGACGTGCCCGCCGACGGCGCCGTCCTCGCCGCGGGCCCAGATGATGACGTAGTCGGCGATCGACCCGTTGCCGATCCACTTCTTCTGCCCGTTCAGCACGTAGGCGTCGCCGTCGCGGCGGGCGGAGGTCTCCAGGGCCACCGCGTCGGAGCCGTGCGCGGGCTCGGTGAGGCCGAAAGCGCCGATCTTCTCCAGCCGCGCCATCTCCGGGAGCCAGCGCTCCCGCTGCTCCTCGTCGCCGAGGACCGCGATCGACTGCATCGCCAGGAAGCTGTGCACCCCGTTGAAGGTGCCGATGCTGCCGTCGGCGCGGGCGAGCTCCGCGGCGACCAGGCCCGCGGCGACGTTGCTCATCCCGGGGCAGCCGTAGCCCTCGATGGTGCCGCCGACGATGCCCAGCCCGGCGAGCTGCTCGGCCATCGCCATCGGGAAGTCGGCGCGTTCCCAGTAGTCGTTGATGTGCGGCGTGACCTCTGCGTCGCAGAAGGCGCGCACCCGGTCGCGGAGCTCGATCTCAGCGGGCTCGAGGAGGTCCTCGATGGCGTAGAAGTCGGGGCTGTCGACGGTCACGACCCCGAACGTACGGCGATCTGCGGGATGCTGCCCGTCGTGCACGTCCTCATCGCGCCCGACGGGGAACTCCTGCCGCCGGGCGCATCGCGGTAGCTTGCCTCGTCCCGGTTCCCGCCCCACGGAGCTCCGTTGCCGTTCTTCGTCCACTTCGCCCGGTTCGTCCGGCTGCGGCTGAGCGGCTGGCGGCTGCCGCTGGCCGTCGCGGTGTTCGTCTTCCTGTCCAGCTGGCTGGCGATGGCGCTGGTCGAGCCGGGCGGCAGTGCGATCACCGCACCGGGCACCTACTGGTGGTACTTCCTGGTCACCGCCGCGACGGTGGGCTACGGCGACGTCTTCCCGAGCTCGATCGGCGGCCGGCTGATCGGCGCCTACGTGATCGTGGGCGGCATCGTGACCCTGACCCTGCTGTTCACGCAGCTGTCCGAGGCCCTGCAGTCGCTGCGGGGTCGGCGTCTGAGAGGTGTGGTCCCCCTGGAGCTGTCCGATCACGTCGTGCTGCTCGGGTACTGGCCCGGGCGCACCGAGCGGATCGTCGCGGAGCTGACCGCCGAGGGGCGGACCCAGGTGGCGCTGTGCGCCTGGGACGACGTCGCGGAGAACCCGATGCCCGACGAACCGGCGGTGCACTTCGTCCGCGGCGACCTCACCCACGAGGACGTCATGCGGCGGGCGTGCGTACCGCGGGCCCGGACGGTGGTCGTCGACGTCCGGGACGACAACGAGACGCTCGCCGTGGCGGTCGCCGTCGAGCACGCCCACCCGGGCGTGCACCTCGTGGCGGCGCTGCGCGACCTGGAGCGGCGGGACACGCTGCGCTACGTCAGCACCGGGGTGCAGGCGGTGCAGTGGCACATGCCCTCGCTGCTCACCGAGGAGGCGAACGACCCCGGCATCACCCAGGTCTACAGCGAGTTGATGACCCACGGCGGGCGCAACACCTACTCGCTGACGGTGCCCCCGGGCTTCCTGCACGGCACGTTCGGCGAGTGCCAGCGCCACTTCGGTGCGACCTGGGGCGCCACCGTGCTGGCGGTGCGCGGCCCCGACGGGCTCGCGGTCAGCCCGCCGTGGGACACCCCGCTGACCGCGGGGGCGGTGCTGTACTACGTCGCCGACGGGCGCATCCCGGCCCGGCAGCTCACCGGCGGGTCGCGCGCTTAGGAGGGGTGGCCCTCGACGTCGGCCTCGTCGCCCTGCGGCGCCTCCCGCGGGGTGCTCTGCTCCTCCAGGGACGCCGCCATCTCGGGCGACTCCTGCTCGAGGGCGATGTCGCGCGGCTGCGGTGTGTCCGAGGGCGTCGTCATGCCCCCACCCTGCCGGAGGCCGGCGTGCCCCGCTCCCTCACCGGCTGCTCAGGGCAGCCACGACGGGCGGAAGACCACCGTGCCCGACTGCGCCGGCACGTCCAGGACCACGGTGCCGGTGACCGACGAGGACGGCACGAGCGCTGCCGCCGGGAAGGCGGCCGCCCCGGTGTCGCAGGACCCGGCGGGCGCGCTGCCCGAGGCGACGGACCCGTCGTCCGCGACGAGGCGGAAATCGCCCGGCGAGATGCTCTGCCCCCCGCCGAGGACGGAGAGGTCGGCGCCGGTGGTCACGGTGATCCGGACCGCCACCAGCGTGCCGTTGCCCGCGACGACGGAGGGGTCCGCGCACGACGCGCCGGCGATCGCCTGCTCCAGCACGACCGAGAGGGCCGGCGCGCTGGTCGCGGGGTCGAGCACCTCCACGGACGCGCCGGGTGCCACCACGGGCGCGGGCGTGGGCTCGGCCGGCGGCGGCTCGGCCGGTGGCTCCTCGGCGGGGGGTGGCTCGTCGACCGTGGTCGGGTCGGCCGGCGTGGGGTCGGCCGGCGTGGGGTCGGCCGGGGTCGGGTCGGCCGGGGTCGGGTCGGCCGGCGTGGGGTCGGCCGGGGTCGGGTCGGCCGGGGTCGGGTCGGCCGGCGTGGGGTCGGCCGGGGTCGGGTCCGCGGGGGTGGGGTCGGCCGGGGTCGGGTCCGCGGGCGGGAGGGGCGTGCCCGGCGGCTGGGTCGCCGGGGACGGTTGCACCGACGAGGACGGGCCGGACGGGGGCCGGGTCGTGGCCGGTGCGGTGGAGCCGGAGGGCGGTGCCGGGTGGGTGGGCGGTGCGACCGCCTGGTCCCGTGATTCCCCGCGGACCGCCGCGGACGGGGGCGCCGCGGTGGTGGGTCGCGCCGGTGACGCCGAGGGACCGGGGTCGGGGTCTGCCCCCGTGTCGGCCTCGAGGGCGGGGGCGGCCGATCGCACCGCCTGCCGGACGGAGCTGACGGCGGCGGCAGCGGGCGAGCTGACGGTCGCGGCCGGGGCACCCGGGAGGAACCAGTCCTCGGAGCCGGCAGGCAGGGCGCCGATCGTCGGGATGACCAGCGGCCCCATGCCGGCGCCCTCGGGCAGGACCCAGGCCTGCGGGTCCAGCGCGTCGTCGGTGGCCACCGGCAGGGCACCGGCGGTGGGGAGCGCCGAGCCGCCCAGCGCGAGCACGGCGGCAGAGCCCAGCCCGCCCGTCATCGCGGCGAGCGCCCGCAGCCGGCGGCGGGCCAGCAGCTGGGCGTGGTAGCGCGCCAGCGGTGCCGGCGGCGGGGGTGCCGGCCGCTCCGGCACGAGGCGCCGGCGCACCGGCGCAGTCGGCGGCCGGACGGCGGAGGGATCACGCGGGACCGGGGACGGTCGCCACCCGGGGCGGTCGGCTCCGGGGAGAGAGGGGACCGACTGCCGGTCGCCCGCCGGGCCGGCCCCCGGGACGGGCGGGGGTGAGGGGGTCATCGTCATCACCGCCAGGGTCGGCCAGCCGGGGGAACTCCGGGGAGGAGCGGTTGAACGTTAACCGGCGGGACGACGTTGCGGAGGGTGCGGCGAGCCGGAACCGGTCCGTCCACCCAACGTTGGGGGTCGGCCAGGCCCCCCGGCCTGGCCGACCGCCCGCGTCACCGTCCCCGGAGCTCGCGGCGGAGGATCTTCCCGGTCACCGTCTTGGGCAGCTCCTCGACCAGCTCCACGCTGCGCGGGTACTTGTAGGCCGCCATGCGCTCCTTGCAGTGCGCGATCAGCTCCTCGGGCGTGGTGCTCGCCCCAGCCTTGAGGCTGACGAACGCCTTGACGGTCTCGCCGCGCTTCTCGTCGGGGACGCCGACGACCGCGGACTCGCGGACGGCGGGGTGCTCGGCGAGCACGTCCTCGACCTCGCGGGGCCAGACCTTGTAGCCCGAGGCGTTGATCATGTCCTTCTTGCGGTCGACGATGAACACCCAGCCCTCGGCGTTCATGAACCCGACGTCCCCGCTCTTGAGCGCCCCGCCGGGCAGCCCGGCCGCGGTCTCCTCGGGCTTGCCCCAGTAGCCGGCCACCACCTGGGGCCCCTCGGCGACGATCTCGCCGACCTCGCCGAGCGGCAGGTCCCGCCCCTCGTCGTCCTGGATGCGCACCACCGTGTTCGGGGCCGGGACCCCGACCGACAGGGCGCCCGAGACCGGGTCCACCGGGGACGGCGCCCCGAAGGGGGTCACCGTCATCGGCGAGGTGGTCTCGGTCAGGCCGTAGGCGTTGTGCACCTGCTTGCCGGTGGCCGCCAGGAAGTTCTGCTCGGCGGTCGGGGAGATGGCCGCCCCGCCGGAGTAGATCGAGGTGAACGAGGCGAAGTGGTCCCGCGTGAATCCCGGGGCGTTGAGCAGCGCGGTGAAGGCGGTGATCGCACCGATGGTGAAGGCCGGGCGGTGCTCCGCGAAGGCGTCGAGCACGACCTGCGGCTCGAACCGGTAGGCGAGCACCAGCGGCGCCGGCACCAGCAGGCTCACCGCGATGTGCCCGATCAGCCCGGTGATGTGGAACAGCGGGGCGACGCCGAAGATCGCGCCGTCCCGGCCCGCGTGCACCCAGTCCCGGTAGACCTGGGCGGTGAACACCACGTTCCGGTGGGTGTTCATCGCCCCCTTGGGCACGCCGGTGGTACCCGAGGTGTAGGTCAGGAACGCGACGTCGTCGGAGCGCAGGCCCACCGGCGGCGGCGCCTGGCCGCGGTGGACGGCGACGAACTCGGCGAAGTCCGTCGTCCCCTCGTGCCGCTGCCGGGTGGTGCCGGCGAACAGCCGTTCGTCGTCCCGGGTCTGGAACTCCAGCTCGCTGGTGGTGAGCACCAGCCGCACACCGGTGCCGGGCACCACCTCGCGCGCCACCTGGTCGTAGAGCGTCTCCAGGGACAGGAGCACGGTGGCCCCGGAGTCCTCGAGCAGGTAGGAGAGCTCGCGGGCCCGGCTCATCGGGTTGATCGACACCATGATCCCGCCGGCCTTCCAGGCGGCGACCATGGCGATCACGAACTGAGGCACGTTCTGCAGGTAGACCGCCAGCCGGTCGCCCGGCCCGAAACCGCGGGCGAGGAGCCCGACGGCGAGGGCGTCGCTGAGCTCGTCGAGCTCCCGGCGGGTGATCGTCCCGTCGAAGTACCGCAGGGCCACGCCGTCGGGGTCGCGCTCGACCCCGGCCCGGAACATGTCCAGCGCGGTCTCGAACTCGATCTCGTAGTCGGCCGGCTGGTCGCCGTAGAGCGCCAGCCACGGCCGGTCGTCGTAGCTGCTCACGGCGCTACTTGATGACGACGGGGTTGACGGGGGTGCCGGCGGCCTTGGCGACCTTCAGCGGGGCCGCGACGTAGAGGAAGGCGTACTGCCCGTCCTCGGCGCAGTCCGCGGCCAGCTCCTCCAGGTCGGCGATCTCGGTGAGCGTGACGCCGAGGTTGCGCATGAGCGCGTTGTGCAGCACCAGGGCGACGCCGTTGTTCGGGTCGAAGGTGACCTCGTTGGCGATCGTGTCGGTGACCAGGTTGGGGATCTCCATGTCCTGGAACCACTGCACCAGCTCGGGGGAGTAGACCAGCCCCGGCTCGTTGAAGCCCTCGTAGAAGGCCTCGCCCTGCTCGTGGAACAGCTGCAGGAAGTTGGTGCGGACGACCAGGATGTCGCGCTTCTCGATGGGCGTGCCCTGGGCCTCGGCGCAGGCGACCAGGTCCTCGTGGGTGAAGGTCTCGCCCTTGTCGAGGGTGGGCTTGCCGCGGAACCGCGCCATGTCCAGGAGCACGGCCCGGCCGACGACGCCCCGCCGGGCGATCGGCTCCACGCTGGCCTTCTCGAGCCCGCCGACGGTGGTGCGGGCGTCGTAGCCGTTCCAGATCTTGCCGTCGTACCAGAGGTGCCCGAGGGCGTCGTACTGCGTGGAGCCCTGCAGGTAGGCGTCGATCTTGTCGTCGGCGTAGTGCAGGCCGCCGGGGTAGTCGGCTCCCTTGCCGCCCTCGTCCCAGTCGCTCTCGTCGAGCACCTGGGTGCGGACGGCGGGGGTGCGGCCGGGCCAGACCGGGTCGCCCTTCGGGTCGCCGATGAGCCGCTGCAGCGTGAACACCTTCCCCGAGCGGACCAGCTTCACCGCGGCGAGCACCTGCTCCGGGCCGAGGTAGTTCAGCGCGCCGACCTCGTCGTCGGGGCCCCACTTGCCCCAGTTGGTGGGCGCGTCCTTGAGGAGGTCACCGAGGTAGGGCGCGGTCGCGGGGGTGTCGGTCACTGGTGCCTCCCGGGCTGGTCGGAGGCCCGTCCGTCGGACGGGCGGGGCAGTGCACCGGACTATTCGCCGGTGTGGTGCCAGCCACAACCACCGTGCAACATTCGGTGCAACCGCGCACCGACGTCCCCGCCGAGCAGCCCAGGGAGAGCCCATGACCAGCAGCACCGTGCCCGGCAACCCGGAGTCCGTCTTCACCTACGGGGCGCCGCAGCTGAAGTTCGGCAACGGCGCCTCCGACGAGATCGGCTTCGACCTGAGTCGCTACGGCGTGCGCCGGGTCCTCGTCGTGACCGACCCCGGGGTGGCGGCGACCGGGCACCCGCAGCGGGTGGCCGACCAGATGGCGCAGTTCGGCATCGAGGCCCGGGTGTTCGACGGGGTCCACGTCGAGCCGACCGACGTGAGCCTGGTCGAGGCCATCGACGAGGCCCGGTCCTCCGGGCCGTGGGACGCGTTCGTCGCCGTCGGCGGCGGGTCGAGCATCGACACCGCGAAGGCGATCAACCTGCTCACCACCAACCCCGGCGAGCTCATGGACTACGTCAACGTGCCGGTCGGCAGGGGGCAGGCGCCCTCGCAGCCGCTCAAGCCGCTGGTCGCCGTCCCGACGACGACCGGCACCGGCTCGGAGAGCACCACGATCTGCGTGATGGACGTGATCGCCCAGCGGGTGAAGACGGGCATCAGCCACGCCTGGCTGCGGCCGACCCTGGCCGTCATCGACCCGGACCTGACGCTGACCCAGCCGCCCGGGGTGACGGCGGCCTCGGGCATGGACATCCTCTGCCACGCGCTGGAGAGCTATACCGCCCGCTGGTACACCACCTACGACCGCAAGAGCCCCGACCAGCGGGTGCCCTACTGCGGCTCGAACCCCATCTCGGACATGTGGTCGGAGAAGGCGATGAGCCTGCTGGCCGGCTCCTTCCGCACCGCCGTCCGGAACGGGGAGGACGCGCAGGCCCGCTCGGACATGGCGATCGCGGCCACGTTCGCCGGCATGGGCTTCGGCAACGCCGGTGTGCACATCCCGCACGCCAACGCCTACCCGATCGCCGGGCAGGTGAAGGACTTCCACCCCAAGGACTACCCGGCCGGGGAGCCGATGGTGCCGCACGGGATGTCGGTGGCGCTGACCGCGCCGGAGGCGTTCCGCTTCACCTTCGAGGCATCCCCGGAGCGGCACGTCCGCGCCGCCGAGCTGCTGGCGCCCGGGGCCGACCGCCCGTCGGACGCCGCTGAGTTCCTGCCCACGGTGCTCGCCGACCTGATGCGCGACATCGACATCCCCAACGGGGTGGGCGCGGTCGGGTTCGGGGAGGGCGACATCCCCGACCTCGTCGACGGCGCGATGAAGCAGCAGCGGCTGCTCGCCACCTGCCCGCGGGCGGTGACCGAGGAGGACCTGGCCGGCATCTTCCGCCGGTCGATCTCCCTCTGGTGAGTCGGCTCAGCGCGGGGCGACGACGGTCTTGGTGACCTGGCCGGTGGCCACCAGGACGCCGTCGACGGTGGCCTCCGCCCGCATGAATGCCACCGCCCGGCCGCGGCGCAGCACGGTCGCGGTGACCTCCACCTCGGACCCGGCACCGACCGGTCGCAGCAGCGACGCCGAGACGTCGTGGGTGACGGCGTGCTCGCCTTCGCCCAGGTACGGGAGCAGGGCGAGGAACGAGGCGACGTCCAGCAGGGCGTAGACGACGCCGCCGTGCAGCATCCCGGCCGGGTTCTGCGCGGCCGGGCCGACCGGGAAGCGGATGCCGGCTGCCGGGTCGGCCTCGTCCCGCAGCCCGACACCGAGGAACCGGTGCAGCGGGATGTCGAGGACGGTCTGCACGTGGGCTCGGGAGACGGGTGCGCCGGTCATCGGGTCAGCATCCATCAACAGCCCTGGCCGCTTCCCACAGACCCGGTCGAGCCCCGCCGGGAGGGTGCCCGCGTTCCTAGGCTCCGCCCTGGTCGGGGTACGGGGAGGAGGCCGCGGTGGGTGCGTACGGGGATCCCGAGGGCTTGGACGAGCTGGCCGCCGAGCTGGCACAGCGGGCCCGGGCGGTGCGTGCGGCAGGGGAGCAGCACCGGCAGGCGGGGGCGCGCACGCGCTGGGTCTCCGACGCCGCCACGGCCCACCGCCGCCAGCTGGCCCGGGACTGCGCGGACGTCGCCGCCGCCGCCGACGCGCTCGAGCTCGCCGCCGGGATGCTGCGCCGGCACGCCGACGAGGTCCGCGCCCGGCTGGCGGCGATCGCCCGCGCGGAGCAGGCGGTCCGCTCCTGGCTCGCCCAGCAGGTGGCCCGGGGCGGTGACCTGCTGGACGACGTCGTCGGGGAGCTGCCCGAGGCGGGCGCGGACGCCTGGCGTGCGATCTCGGCCCGGTTGAGCCGGGCGGGCCTCTGGTGACCGGCGCCCCGGTGGTCGCCGAGCTCGCGGTCCGCGGCGGGGCGGGCGGCGTGGAGGCCGACCTCGCCGATCTGGCCACCCTGGCGGACGGCAGCCTCGATGTGGCCGGGTTCCTCGCCGCCACGAGCGCGGCCTGCCACGCGGTGCTGGCCGACCCCGACCTGCTCGCCTCGGCGGCCCTCGACCCGGTCGCCGTCGCCCGCTTCGAGGTGGCGTTGCTGGCGGCGCTCGACGGTCCCGGCGGCCTCACGTCCCTCGCCGTGGTCTTCACCGCGCGTGCGGCGGCGGTGCGGGCGGCGGCCGAGGCCTACGCGGCCGCGGACGCCGCCCTCGCCGAGCTGTCCGACGGCCTGCACTGGGCGGCCGGTTTCGTCCCGGAGGCCACGGTGGGCGGCCTGCTGCTCCTCGGGGCCGGTCAGGCGGTGACCGACCCGGCCGGCGCGGTGGTGGCGGCGCGGGACGCGGCCGGCGACCCCGAGCGCTGGCTCACCCGGAACCCGCAGGTGGTCGACCACCTCGTCAACGCCGCCCCCGGCGCGGTCTCGCGCCTGGAGCTGGGTGCCGGCGGGGTGCTCTCCCCGTGGCTCGGCGGCGGCGACGTCCGGTCCGCCGCCGCCCGGCTGGGCCGGCTGTGGCCCGACGGCGGTCCCGTGGTGGCCCGCCGCCCGGACGACGTGCGCGCCGCCGCCGTCCGGCCGCCCCGCGGCGCGGCCGACCTGCTGGCGGCGCTCGACCTGCGGTCGACGGAGTCCGGGGCCGACCGCGACCACATCGGCGTCCGGGTGCTCACCCGTTCCGACGGCACGACCGCGTACGTCGTCGACATCCCCGGCACCGGGGACTGGGACCTCCCCGGTGGCTCGGTGAACCCGGCCAGCAACGACCTGGGCACCAACCTGCGGGTGCTCGGCGGGGACGTCACGACGCGGCAGCGGGCGATCGCCGAGGCGCTGCGGCGGTCCGGTGCCGGCCCGGCGGACCCGGTGCTGCTCGTGGGGCACAGCCAGGGCGGGATGGTGGCGGCCCAGGCCGCGCACGACGCCGGGACCGCCGACTTCCCCTACGACGTCCGCTGCGTGCTGGCCGCGGGCGCGCCGATCGGCCGGGTGGAGGTTCCCCCGCACGTGCAGGTCCTCGCGCTGGAGAACGCGCACGACGTCGTCGCCCACCTCGACGGCCGGGACAACGACGACGACCCGAACGTCACCACGGTGACCTTCGGCCGGCCGACCGGGAGCATCGCCACCGACCACGGGCTCCGGAGCAGCTACCTGCCCGCTGCACGGGCCGTGGACCGCGCCGAGGGCCCCTCGCTCGCGGCGTTCCGGGCGAGCGCGGCGCCCTTCCTCGCCGGCCCCGGCGACGACGTGACCGTCGTGGCGCACGTCTACGCGATCAGCAGGGGGTGAGTGCGGCAGGAGTGGAAGGGGGTGCGGGATCAGCCGAGCATCGCCTCGGCCCGGCGCACCGCCGCTGCCGAGCCGAAGAGACCCGGCAGGCCACCGGAATGGAGGAACACCGTCCGCTCGCCCGGCTGCACGTCCCCGGCGGCGACGGCGGCGGTCAGCCCGGCCAGCGCCCGCCCGGTGTAGACAGGGTCGAGGACGACGCCCTCGCTCCGGGCGGCGGTGGCGAGCGCGGCCACGACCGGCTCCGGGAGCGTCGCGTACCCCTCGCCCACCTGGTCCCGGCGGAGCCGGAGACGACCGGGGTCGCAAGTCGCGCCGGTCAACTCCGTCACCAGGGCCGCGACCGTCCGTGCGGGGTCGGCGACGGCGCCGACGTCCACGCCCAGCACCCGGTCGGCACCGAGGCCGGCGACCAGGCCGGCCATCGTGCCGCCCGAGCCGAGGGCGGTCACCACCGTGCGCAGGTCCGGCGCCTGCGCCAGCAGCTCCTCGGCGCACTCCCGGTAGCCGCGGGCGCCGACGGCGCTCGAGCCGCCGAAGGGGACGACGACGGGCCGGCGGCCGGCGCGGACCAGGTCGGCGGCGACCTCCTCGGCGACGGCGGCCCGCCCGGCCGGGTCGGTGTCCCCGGCCCAGACGACGCGGACCCCGAGCAGCCCGTCCAGCGCCAGGTTGCCCGACGAGGACGACCCGGCCTCACCCGACAGCACGAGGACGACGTCCAAGCCCAGCCGGGCCCCCGCGGCCGCGGTCAGCCGGGCATGGTTGCTCTGCGCGGCGCCCGTGGTCACCAGGACGTCGGCACGGTCGCCCAGGGCCGCGCCGACGATCCACTCCAGCTTGCGCACCTTGTTGCCCCCGCCGCCGAGGCCGACCAGGTCGTCGCGCTTGAGCCACAGGTCGTCCTGGGCGAGCCCCACCGCGCGGGCCAAGCGCGGCGCGGGTTCCAGCGGCGTGGGCCAGGTCGCCAGCCGTACCCGCCGTGGTCCGGATCCCATGCGGTGATCATGCCGGAGCAGGACGCTCACCGGTCCGGTCCGGTCCGGTCCGGGCCGCCGCCGGCTGCTGTGCCGAGCAGGGGTGGGCCCTGGTTAGGCTGCCGGCGTGGAGGCGGCGGCGGTGGTGCTGCCGGAGTTCTCGCTCATCGTCCTGGGTGTGGTGCTGCGCCGCTGGGCGTGGCGGTCGCCGGGCTTCTGGGTCGACCTCGAGCGCCTCGTGTACTTCGTGCTGTTCCCCGCCCTCCTGGTGCGGACGACGCTGGCGGCCGACCTCGCCGCGGGCGGCACCGGCAGCGCCCTCCTCGCCGCCGTGGGGGGGCTCGCCGCCGGTGCGCTGGTGGGGGCGCTCGTGCGCTGGTTCCCCGGGGTGGACCGGGTGACCGCCGCCTCGGGCTGGCAGACGGCGTTCCGCTTCAACACCTTCCTGGCCCTGGCCCTCGTCGACGACCGCGGACCGGCGGCGCTCGCGCTCATGGGTGTGCTGCTGGGCGTCACGGTGCCGGCGGTGAACGTCCTCGCGGTGGTGGCCCTCGCCAACGGCACGGCCACGTCGAGCGGTCGCGGCGCCGTGCTGAGCGCGCTGGGCGCCGTGGTCCGCAACCCGCTGATCGTCGCGACCGTCGTCGGCCTGCTCGGCAACGTCGCGGGCCTCGCGCTGCCGGATCCGGTCGACGCCACCCTCGGCCGGATCGCGGCGGCGGCGGTCCCGCTGGGGCTGCTGACGGTCGGGGCGGCGCTCCGACTGCGCGGGATGGACCTCAGCGGGTGGCTGCTCTCCGGCTACCTGGCGGCGGTCAAGCTGCTGGTGGTGCCCGCTGCCGCCCTGGCCCTGGTGGTCCTGCTCGGGGTCGAGGGCGACCAGCGGGCGGTGGTGCTGGCGTTCGCGGTGGTGCCCCCGGCCACCGCCTCCTACGTGCTCGCGGTGCGGATGGGCGGCAACGGCGGCTTCGTGTCCGCGCACATCTCGGTGGCGACGACCGCGGCCCTGGTGACCGTGCCGCTCTGGCTGCTGCTCACCGGCTGAGCGGGGGCCCCTGCCGGCGTCCCCGCCCGCTCGGCGACCGGCGCTGCGACATGTCGAAGCTGGCGACGACCTCGAGCAGGAAGTCCGACGCGGCCTCGGCGACGGCCGGCACCTCCTCGGGCCGGGTGGTGCGCAGCACCTCGACGAGGACGTCGTGGTGGACGCGGACCACCTCGAGGAGGCTGATGTCCGCGGCCAGGGCCTTGCGCCCGAGTTCGTACCCCGCGTGCAGGGACGCCTCGTGCCGGTGGCCCAGGTGGCGCAGGAGGGCCGCCCGATGGTCCCGGCGCAGGTCGTCGACGGGCGTCACCGGCGGGGCCCCACCGTCGGGACGGCCAGGTACTCGAGCCCCTCCTCGAGGTCCAGCGCCGTCACCAGGGTGCCGGTGTCCATCCCGAGCCGGACGATGACGAACGCGACCTCCGGCTGGATGCCGACGACCACCGTCCGGGCGCCCCGCAGCCGCGCCATCTCGGCGATGTCCCGCAGCATGCGGGTGGCGAAGGAGTCGAGGACGTCCAGCGCCGCGAGGTCGATGATCACCCCGCGGGCACGGTCGCGCCCGATCCGGTCGACGAGGTCCTCGCGGAAGCGCTCGAGCTGCGAGTCGTCCAGCGCGGTGTGGATCGAGGCGATCAGCGTCGAGCCCTGCTTGAGGATGGAGAACAGCCGCGGCCCGGCACTCATGGCCCCATCGCCCCGTCGGGGTGCGCCGACGCGTACCCGAGCATCCGCTCGGCCTCCTCCAACCCCCCTTGCAGGTCACCGACGGTGTCCATCTTGCTCAGGTCCACGCCGATGGTGACCAGGGTCCGCGCTATGTCCGGTGACAGCCCGGTGATGATCACGTTGGCCCCCATCAGGCGCGATGCGTCGACGGTCTGCACCAGGTGGTTGGCCACCGTCTGGTCGATCGCCGGGACGCCGGTGATGTCGATGACGACGACCTTGGCCCGGTGCGTGCGGATGCCGTTGAGCAGCTGCACGGTCAGCTGCTTGGCCCGCTCGCTGTCGAGGACCCCGATGATCGGCAGGATGAGCAGTCGCTCCCGGACGGGCAGGACCGGCGTCGACAGCTCGAGGATGGCGTCCTGCTGCTGCCGGATGACGCGCTCGCGCTCGTCGACGAAGCTCACCGCCACGGTGTTGGCGATGCGGTTGGCGGCCGGCTCGTAGGCGTCGAGGACGCGGTTGAGCAGGGCGAAGTCGCGCTGGTACTTCTCGAACAGCGAGCGCGCCAGCACGTCGCGCAGGAGAAGGACGATGCCCACGACCTCGTGCGTCTCCACGCCCCGCGGGATGATCCGCTCCGAGAGGTCTCGCGCGTAGTGCTGCAGCGCCTCCACGCTGCCGGTCTCCAGCACCTCGACGTAGTTGTCGTAGACCGACGTGGTCTCCGCCGCGACCTCCTGGCTGGTCATGGCCTGGAGCAGGTGCGCCTCGCCGATGCGGGTGGTCCACTCCTGGCGCAGCCGGGTGCGGTGCTCGCGGAGGTGCGCGACCAGTTCCGGGAGGAGCACGTCCGCGTCCCCGGACCCCTCCGCCGGCCCGCTCACGGAGCTCCCGGTCGCGCCGCCGTCCGCGTTGCTGGTCATCGCTCTCCCCACCACTTCGTCATGGTCACGGTGGTGCCGCGACCGACCTCCGACACGACGGTGAACTCGTCCATCAGGCGCCGGGCACCGGGCAGTCCCAGGCCCAGGCCTGCGTAGGTGCTGAAGCCGTCCTGCAGCGCCTGCTCGACGTCGGCGATGCCCGGGCCGACGTCGCGCACGACGACGCGGATGCCGCGGCGCGGCTCCTCGAGGATGTCGATGACCACCTCACCGGCCTCGGCGAACTTCACGACGTTCCGGGTCACCTCCGACACGGCGGTGGCGATCGCGGTGAGGTCGGTCGGCGGGAACCCCAGCCTGGCCGCCGCCTCGCGGGCCGCCTGCCGGGCGGCGACGACATCGGCGTCGGCCTGCACCGGGACGCGGACCTCGTCCCCCCGGGACCGGCCGCGGTCCACCAGGGGCCGGCTCAGCCCCGCGCAGAACGCGCACTCCAGCAGGTGGCGGGCGGCGTCCACCTCCCGTTGCCGGCGGCGGTCCCCGGAGGACAGGGCGAGCAGCACCGGCCGGCACCGGTCCGTCGGCGGGTCGGTCGTCTCGAGGGCCAGCAGGTACTCCACGCGCAGCCGCGCCCGCGTGCGGTTGAGCTGCGCCGCCACCGCGCCGGCGGTGGACCCCAGCTCGGCGGCCAGCGAGCGGGTGTCCTGGCCGGCCACCTCGTGGGCCAGCAGGGTGGCGCGTTCACGGTCACCGAGGCGGCGGAGGGCTGCGCTCACGGCCTCGCGGTCCTCGCGCGCGAGCACGTCCGCATCGGGGGCCTCCGACGGGTGCAGGTCGACGACGCGGTGCTGGTTCCGCCGCTGCCGGTCCTGCTCCCGCCAGAGCGAGGTGACGACGTTGCGGGCCGTCACGATCGCGTAGGGCTCGAGCATCCCCGGCTCGATCCGCCCGGCCGCGGCCAGCACGCGCGTCAACGTCTCCTGCACCAGGTCGTCCACGGTGGTGGGGTCGCGGACCCGGGACGCGACGATCCGCCGGACGAGCGGCACGAGCGCCATGAACTCGACCGATCCCGGTCGCTCCTCGGCGGAGCCAGCCGGCCCCGCGGCTGCCATGGCCGGACGCTACAGCCGGTGGGCCTGCACCGCCTCCCCTCCCGTGCGCCGGAACCCGGGCGCGTTCGCGAGGAGCCGCTCCCCGAGGGACCGCCGCTGTCCGGCGCGCTCGCGCAGCAGCGACGCCAGCACGGGGCTGGCGGTGCGAGCCGCGCGGCGTTCGAGGAGCTCCGCGGTCGCCAGGTGACCGGCCGCCCGCCGCGCCCGGGTGCACCGGAGCAGCTGCTCCTGGCGGTGGGGCCTC
Source organism: Blastococcus sp. SYSU DS0533 (assembly GCF_054050775.1). NCBI lineage: Bacteria > Bacillati > Actinomycetota > Actinomycetes > Geodermatophilales > Geodermatophilaceae > Blastococcus > Blastococcus sp. SYSU DS0533. The sequence goes on from NZ_JBJGZZ010000020.1 coordinate 28,002, forward strand.
CCGCCCCCGGGATCCGTGGACCTCCTCCACGGCTGGTGGTCCGTGGTCATGGCGCACCTCGCATCCTCCTGGGCCTGTGCGCAGGTGAGGACGCGGCGACGCGCACGGCATGACGCGGGGGCTGCCGCGCGGCCCGTCGTGACGACCCCGCGCCCACCCCGGGCGGCGCCGCGACGACGGGCGGCCCGGTGCGCGGCGGGGGCGGTCCCCGCGTCATGCCCCGGGCGCTCGCGCCTCGTCCTCGCTGCGGACCACCGTCGCCCACCGCCCTGACCCCGCGGGCGGCGGCGGTGGCTCCGCGCGGCCGCGTCATGCACCGGGGCCCACCGCGTGTCAGTCGTGGCCGGCCTGCCGCGCAGGGTGGGGACCGGGCCGTACCGAGGGGCGGGACGCGGGTGTCCGAGATCAGGGTCGTGGTGGTGGACGACCACCGCTTCGTGCGGGAGGCGCTCACCGACCTGCTGCAGGCAGCCGGTGGCATCTCGGTGGTGGGGCAGTGCGCGGACGGGAGCGAGGTCGCCGACGCCGTCCGGCACCTGCGCCCCGACGTCCTGCTGCTCGACCTGCAGATGCCGGTGGTGGACGGCCTCACCGCGGCCAGCGACGTCCGCACCTCCCACCCGGAGGTGCGCATCCTCTTCCTCACCGGCGGCCTCAGCTCGGCCAGCGTGCAGCGGGCCCGGGCGCTCCATGCGGCCGGTTACCTGCTCAAGGAGGACGACCCCGCCGATCTCCCCCGTCACGTCCGGGCGGTCGCGGCCGGCGGCGCGGCGTGGCACCCGCGCGCCGCGGCCCTGCTCGGTGACCCGGACGGGACATGATCTCCGGCACACCTCGACCGCCCGGCCGGTGGCCGGGAACGCCGACGAACGGTGGGGCGGGTGGGGCTCGAACCCACGACCCAGGGATTATGAGTCCCATGCTCTGACCGGCTGAGCTACCGCCCCGGACCTACCAGCCTGCCAGAAGGCGCCGCAGCACCCGCGTCGCGACCCGGTACCCGAGTGGCGGACCGAGATGGTCCGTTACCTGCCTGTGACATCTGCGGGTTTCGCTTGTACCGTCTCTCGCGGCCCACCCGATCCCGCTCCCGAACCCGGGGGCTCGGGCGGGCCCCGCCGAACTCTGCGGTCTGACCGCCGCGGGGACCGGGGACCCACGTTTCTGGGGTGAATCCGGCCTGCGCCTCCACGGGCAGGCAGGTAGGGCACGTTCCGGCCCGAACCCGTCAGCTGACCTGGTAGGCGGACCGAGGAACGGAGACCGTCGCCTTGGCGACCACGCACCACCTGAAGGGCGTCCTGCGGCGCCCACGCCGGGCAGCCGGCCGGGCGACCATCGCCCTCACCGCACTGCTGTCGCTGTCCCTGCTCGGGGCGCCGGTCTCGTCGGCGGCCCCCAGCGCAGCGCAGAGCGAGCACGACCGCGTCGCCGCGGAGGTCCAGAGCATCGAGCAGCGCGTCCGCGAGGCCGAGGACCGGCTGCAGCAGATGACGCTGCGGGCTGAGGAGGCCAGCGGGGCCGTGCTCGCCGCGCAGGCCGAACTCGACCGCGCCCGGCAGCACGCCGACGCGATCGCCGCCGAGCTCGCCGCCGTCCGGGAGGCCGTGGGGCGCACCCAGGACGACGTCGCCACCCTGGGCCGGGAGGCCTACATGGGCAGCGACGAGGCGTTCACCGAGCTCGAGATGGTCCTGCACGCCGAGGGCCCGGGGGAGCTGCTGCAGCAGGCGGCGACGCTGGACCTGCTCGGTGAGGACCGCGCCCGGGTGCTCGAGGAGCTGCGGGTCGCCGAGGCGCGCGAGGCGCGGCTCGACCAGGAGGCCAAGGCCGCCGTCGCCGAGCGCGACGCCGCGGCGGGCAGGGCCCGTGAGGCGCAGGCGGAGGCCGACCGCCTCCTCGTCGAGGCGCAGGCCGAGTTCGACGCCCTGACGGCGGAGAAGGCGAGCCTGGACCAGCAGCTGCGCGATGCCGAGATCCGGCTGCTGGAGGTCAAGGGGGCCGAGGACGCCGCCCGCGCGTACGACGAGGCGCAGGCGGCGGAGCAGGCGGTCATGACGGTGGCGGCGGCCCCGGGTGGCAGCGGCGCCGCGCTGACCCAGGGCAGGGTCACCTCCTGCTACGGCGCGCGCTGGGGGACCATGCACCTCGGGGTGGACATCGCCGCGCCGATCGGTACCCCGATCTACACGCCCGAGCCGGGCGTCGTGCTGCAGGCGGGGCCGGCCAGCGGCTTCGGGCTCGCCGTCGCGATCCAGCACCCCGACGGGGTCATCACCGTCTACGGCCACGTGAACCAGTTCTTCGTGTCGCCGGGTCAGGTGGTCACCGGCGGGCAGCAGATCGCCGAGGTCGGCAACCGGGGCCAGTCCACCGGGCCCCACCTGCACTTCGAGACGCACCGGGGCGGCCTCTACGCCGACCGGGCCAACCCGGTCCCGTGGCTGGCGCAGCGCGGCATCTCCCTGGGCGGCAGCTGCAGCTGACCGGTCCGGCGCGCGCCCTCGGGCAGTATCGGGGCGTGCGGACGACGGCGGGCAGCACCTGGCTGCGGGCAGCAGGGCTCGGCGCCCTGCTGCTCGGCGGCGGGGTGGCGGCGCTGACGCTGGACCTGCCGTCGGCGGACCACCTGCGGGCGGTCGTGGCCGGCGCCGGCGTCGTCGCCTGGCCGGCGCTGGTCGGCGCCGTGGCGCTGGTCCTGCTGGCGCCGGTGCCGCGGTCGGTGGTCTCGGCTCTCCTCGGGGCGGTCCTGGGCTTCGCCGCGGGGCTGGCCGTCTCCTTCACGGGCGGGCTGCTCGCCGCCGTCCTCGCGTTCGGGCTCGCCCGCACGCTGGGGCGGCCGGCCGTCGCCCGGCTGGTCGGGCCCCGGCCGGCCCGGCTGGCCGGCGGCCGCACCTTCGTCGCCGTGCTGGTGAGCCGGCTGGTGCCGGTCGTGCCCTTCGTCGCCGTCAACTACGGCGCCGGCCTCGTGGGCGTGCGGCCGGCGCCCTTCGCCGCGGCCACGGCCGTCGGGCTGGTCCCCAGCACGGTGGTGCAGGTGGGCGTGGGCGCCTCGGCCGGCGTGCTCATCGGGCACCTGGGCTCCTGGGTCGTCGTCGCAGGCCTCGTGGTCGGACTCGCGGCGCTCGCCGTCGGCACCGCGTGGTGGTGCCGGGGACGGGGCGCGCGGCTCGCCCGCGGGGGTGCCTAGCCGCGGCCGAACAGCCGGCCGAGCACGCCGCCGGCCCCACCGACGGTGCGGGCGGCGAGCTGCAGGATGGGTCCGCCCGGGATGCCCGGCACCTGCTGCACGATCGGCGCCAGCTGCAGCAGGCCCGGCACGTCGTGCACCTTCAGCCTGCGGCGTGCCGCCGCCGGGACGGGGTTCACCCGGCCCGACGCGGCGTCCAGCAGCAGGTCCGCGGCCGCCTCGACGGCCGGCCCGTCGACGACCCCCGCGGGCACCCGGCGCACCTGCCAGCCGCCGTCGGCCGAGGTGAACCCCCACCCGCCGTCAGGGGTGACCAGGCTGACCCGCCCGGAGATGCCGCTCGAGGCGGCCAGCGCGCCGGTGACGTCGGTCAGCGCCGCCAGCCCGGACTGCAGGACGGTGGCGGGCGGCGGTTCCGCGCCGCAGGAGACCAGGTCCAGCCCGTGGACGGCGAGCTCGTAGGCCTGGCCCAGGACGACGCTCAGCAGCGGCAGCCGGCCCACGACGGAGACCGCCGGGGCGGTGTCGAGCCCCTCCGGCTCGTCGGCCAGGTACCGGGCCGTCGCCTCGCGGTTGCGGCGCAGCCCGGCCAGCACCTCCTCGCGGGAGGCGTCGCGGTGGGCGGCGACGACCCGCGCGTTCACCGTGTCCGGGTCCGGCGGCGTCCCCGCCCCGCCGGACCGGGCCGAGCTGATGAGGTCGGCCAGCGCGGCGTGGTCGTCCCAGCAGCCCAGGTGCACGCAGATCTCGTGGGCCCGCCACCCCGGCAGGCGCGAGGAGCGGGTGAGGTCCACCGACTCCGCCTGGGCCAGGAACGCATCCCAGGCCGGCAGCACCATCCCGGCGACGGCGTCCCGCCCCGCCTCGGCCATCCCCTGGTGTGCGCCCATGCCGCGGGTCTACCCGGTGGCCTGGCCGGGCAGGCATCGGGTCCCGTGGTGCCGGTCACCTGCACGGGGGAGGGCCGAGCTGTCGGCGCTGGTCGTCATCGCTCACGCGCTGCTCGCCGGGGGGTCGGCCGGTGAGCACATCGCCCTGGTGGTCCTCGCCGTCGTCGTGGCGGTCACCGCTCCTTCGGTCCTGCTGCTCCCGTCGCCGGCCGTGATGCGCGACTGGTGGGGCCCGCTGGGTCCCGCGGGTGGACGCTCGGCACCGTCGCGGTGGTGGTCGTCCCGGCCCGTCCGGGGGCGTCCAGCGGGCTGGCGGCACCACCGTCTGCTTCTCGCACGCTTCCGCCCTCCACGCCACGTGTCATGCACGCAACGCACGGTGAACGGCCGGGTGGCCGGATGCGCTGGTCGAACGGTCCGGTCGCCACCGTCCGGCCCGGCCGGGTGGTGACTCAGCGTCACCGGGCGTGGCACGGTCCCGGGCTGGTTCCGGATCGGTCCGGATCGGTGCGGCGCCCGCCGAGCCGGTGGACCTGTGAATACCCTGACACTGCTGGACGTGGTCGGTGACAGATGGTATTGCCCGCTGACCAGCGACAAGGCGGCGGCCGGGCGCTCGATCGCCACTTTCGTCCCAGGAGTCGCACCCGGGCTGGCGCGATGGGGTCACCATCGTGCAAACTTGTCGCGGGAGCCCTGCTCCGCCACTGCCGATAACGGCGCGTCACCGAATCGATGGGTCCGTAGGGGAAGACGAGACCGATCGAGTCGATGGAGGTGCCCGGTGCAGCGACGGTCAACCCAGGGTGTCGTCTTCGTGCACTCGTGCCCGAAGGCGCTCTGCCAGCACGTCGAGTGGGCGCTGGAACGCGTCGTCGGCGCGCCGGTCTCCCTGTCGTGGGCTGAGCAGCCTGCGGCGCACGGTGCCTACCGTGCCGAAGTGGCGTGGACGGGTTCGCCCGGCACCGGCGCCAAGCTCGTCGCTGCCCTGCGCGCGTGGCCGATGCTGCGCTTCGAGGTCACCGAGGAGGCCAGCCACGGCAACGACGGCGAGCGGATGTCCTACGTGCCCGGGCACGGCGTCTTCCGCGCGCCGACCAGCGCCAACGGTGACCTGATCGTCACCGAGCAGCAGCTCCGGCACCTGGCCGCCACGGCGACCTCGATCGAGGCCTTCCGGCATGGTGTCGACGAACTCCTCGGCGCCGCCTGGGACGCCGACCTGGAGGTCTACCGGCACGCCGGCGACGGGAGCCCGGTGACCTGGCTGCACCAGGTGGTCTGAAGGTCACGATCGGGGCACGACACTCCCGGCCTGGTCGGGAGGTCGTCGTAGCCTGGAGCGGGCCGTCCGGGCGCCGTCGGGGAAGCGGCGCCGGGACGGCCTTCCCACGTCAGAGCGGGATGTTGCCGTGGGCCCCACGGCCGTGCGGGGCCGCCGCCAGCGCCTCGACCAGCCGCTGCCGCGTGCGCACCGGTTCCACCACCTCGTCGACGACGCCGATCTGCAGCGCCCGGTTCACCCCGCCGGCGATGCGCTCGTGCTCCTCGGCCAGCTGCGCGTGCAGCGCCTCCCGCTCGCCGGGAGGCGCCGCCGCCAGCTTCTTGCGGTGCAGGATGCCGACGGCCGCCTTGGCGCCCATGACGGCCACCTCGGCGCCGGGCCACGCGAACACCGCGGTCGCGCCGAGGGAACGCGAGTTCATCGCGATGTAGGCGCCGCCGTAGGACTTGCGGGTCACCAGGGTCACCCGTGGGACCACCGCCTCGGCGAAGGCGTGCAGGAGCTTGGCGCCGCGCCGCACGACGCCGTCCCACTCCTGGCCGACGCCCGGGAGGTAGCCGGGCACGTCGACCAGCACCACCAGGGGCACACCGAAGGCATCGCACATGCGCACGAACCGGGCCGCCTTCTCCGCCGACGCCGAGTCCAGGCAACCGCCCAGCCGCAGCGGGTTGTTCGCGATGACGCCGACGGTGCGCCCGGCCAGCCGGCCCAGGGTGGTGACGACGTTGGGCGCGAACCGCGGGTGGAGCTCGAGCCCGGGCTCGTCGAGGAGCGAGGAGACCAGCGGCTTCACGTCGTAGGCCCGGTTGGTCTGCTCGGGCAGCAGCGCCGCGAGGTCGGTGCCCGGCTGGTCGCCGGCGGGGGCGAAGGTGCCCTGGGCGGCGAGCAGGTCGACGGCCAGCCGCGCCGTCTCCAGCGCCGCGGGCTCGGAGTCGGTGACCACGTGCACGACGCCGCTGCGCCGGCCGTGGGTGTCCGGCCCGCCGAGGCTCTCCATGTCGACGTTCTCGCCGGTGACCGAACGCACCACCTCCGGCCCGGTGACGAACACCCGGCCGGCCGGCCCCATGACGACCAGGTCGGTCAGCGCCGGACCGTAGGCGGCACCACCCGCGGCCGGGCCCAGCACCACGGAGATCTGCGGGATGCGGCCGGACGCACGGACCATGGCAGCGAACACCTCGCCGACGGCGTGCAGGGCGGTGACGCCCTCGGCCAGCCGCGCCCCACCGGAGTGCCAGATGCCGACGACCGGCACCCGCTCGCGCAGGGCGGTGTCGATGGCGTCGACGATGTGCCGGCAGCCGTCGACGCCCATGGCCCCGCCCATCACCGTCGCGTCGGTGCAGAACGCGATGGCCGGGCTCCCCGCCACCGTGCCGCGGGCGGCCAGCACTCCGGAGGTGTCGCGGGCGCCGAACTGCTGCAGGGAACCCGGGTCGAAGAACCGCCGGAGCCGGTCCTCCGGATCGCGGGGGTCGGGCGCGGTCACGGCGGGCGCGGCCTGGACTGTCGTCACGGGTACCTCCGGGTCGTGTGGCCCCGTCCGGAGGCTCGGCCCGAGCCTGCGAGGGGTGAGAGGGACGAGGTCCTTCTTCAGGCGGTGGTGAACACGAGCGCGATGTTGTGCCCGCCGAAGCCGAACGAGTCGTTGACGGCGGCGGTGAGCTGCGCCTTGCGCGGCTCGCGGCGCACGATGTCGAGGGCCTGGACGGCGGCGTCGTCGTCGGGGTCGTCGAGGTTCGCCGTCGCCGGCACGATCTGCTCCCGCAGCGCCAGGATCGTGAACACCGACTCCAGTGCCCCGGCGGCGCCGAGCAGGTGGCCCGTCTGGCTCTTGGTGGCGCTGACCAGCACGTGCTCGCCGAGCGACGAGCGGATGGCCGCGGCCTCGGCGGTGTCGCCGACCGGGGTGGAGGTGGCGTGGGCGTTGACGTGCCCGATGTCGGTGGGGGAGAGCCCCGCGTCGCGCAGCGCGGCCGTGATCGCGCGCCCGGCGCCCTCGCCCTCCGGGTGCGGGGCGACCAGGTCGTAGCCGTCGGCGGTCGCGCCGGCGCCGGCCAGCCGGGCGTGCACCCGGGCGCCGCGGGCGTCGGCGGAGTCTGCCCGCTCCAGCACCAGCGCGGCCGCGCCCTCACCGAGCACGAACCCGTCGCGGCCCTTGTCGAACGGGCGGGACGCGCGCTCCGGCTCGTCGTTGCGGGTGGACATGGCACGCATGGCGGCGAACCCGGCCATGGGGAGCGGGTGGACGCATGCCTCGGCGCCGCCGACCAGCACGACGTCCGCGCGGTCGAAGCGCAGCAGGTCCAGGCCCCAGCGGATCGCCTCGGCGCCGGAGGCGCAGGCGCTCACCGGCGCGTGGACGCCGCCCTTGGCGCCGATGGCCAGGCCGACGGCGGCCGCCGGCCCGTTGGGCATGAGCATCGGGATGGTGAAGGGGGAGACCCGCTTGGGGCCCTTCTGCTCGAGGACGTCGTCCTGCCCGAGGAGGGTGAGCGCCCCGCCGATCCCGGTGCCGAAGACGACCGCGATCCGCTCGGGGGCGACGCCCGCGTCCGACGCGCCGGACTCCGCCCACGCCTGCTCGGCCGCGATGACCGCCACCTGCTGGCTGCGGTCCAGGCGCCGGGCGCGCACCCGGTCGAGCTGCTCCACCGGGTCGGCGGCCAGGCGGGCGACCAGCTGGGCCGGGAACTCCTGCACCCAGTCCTCGGTGATCCGGCTGACGCCGGAGCGGCCGGCGAGCAGGGCGTCCCAGGTGCCGGCCACGTCCCCGCCGAGGGGCGTGGTGGCCCCGAGGCCGGTGACGACGACGTCGGTGGTGGACGGGCTCATGGGATGTCTCCTCGTGCGGACGACGGCCCCGAGGGGGCCGGATCGGGGTCGGGTCCCGCCGGCGCTCGGCCGGCGGGACCCGGGGGGGTCAGCCCTGGTTGCTCTCGATGAAGCTGATGGCGTCGCCGACGGTCTTGATGTTGGCGAGCTGGTCGTCGGGGATCGCCACGCCGAACTTGTCCTCGACGGCGGTGGCGATCTCGACCATCGACAGGGAGTCGACGTCGAGGTCCTCGGTGAAGGACTTCTCCGGAGTGGCGTCGGCGGGGGTCACACCCGCCACCTCCTCCAGGATCTCGGCGAGTCCGGCCTGGATCTCCTGGGTGCTGGCCAACGCGGGGTCCTCTCTCTCGGATGGGACGGCGACCCCGGGCGGGGGCGCCGTCGACGTCCGGGACGGGTGTCCCGGGGATCTGGGGGGAGCGGCGGGGCTCCCGGCCGGACGGGTCACGGCAGCACGACGACCTGCCCGGCGAAGGTCAGGCCCGCCCCGTACCCGAGCAGGAGGGCGAGGTCACCGCTCTTGGCCTCACCGCTCTCCAGCAGGGCGGACAGGGCCAGCGGGACCGAGGCCGAGGAGGTGTTGCCCGAGCGCACGATGTCGCGGGCGATGACGGTCCGCTCCGGCAGCTTCAACCGCTTGGCCATCAGCTCGATGATCCGCAGGTTGGCCTGGTGCGGCGCGAAGACGTCGATGTCCCCGGGGCCGACGCCGGCCCGGCGCATGGCCTCGACCAGGGTGTCGGTGAGCTTCGTCGTCGCCCAGCGGTAGACCGCCTGGCCGGCCATGCTCATGCCCGTCTCGTTCTCGGGGATGGCGATGGCCTCGTGCAGGTCGCCGTCGCTGCCCCACACCGCCGGGCCGATGGCGGGCTCGTCGGACGCGGTGACGACCGCGGCCCCCGCGCCGTCGGCGAAGATCACCGCCGTCGCCCGGTCGTCGAGGTTGGTGTAGTCGGTCAGCCGCTCGCCGCCGACGACGAGGGCGTTGCGGGCGGTGCCGCTGCGGATCGCGTCGGAGGCCGCGCTGAGGGCGTAGCACCACCCCGCGCAGCCGGCGTTGACGTCGAAGGCCCCCGGGCGGGGGACCCCGAGCTGGTGGGCGATCCGCGGGGCCAGGCCCGGGATCGCCTTCGGCGGGCTCGTGGTCGCCAGCAGCACCAGGTCGATGTCGCCGGCGTCCAGACCGCTGGCCGCCAGCGCCTTGCCGCCGGCCGCCACCGACATCTCCACCAGCGTCTCGTCGGGCTCGGCCCACCGGCGCTCGGCGATGCCGACGCGCGCCTGGATCCACTCGTCGTTGGTGTCCATGCGCTGGGCGAGCTCGTCGTTGGTCACCCGTCGACGGGGGCGGTAGCTGCCGAACCCGAGGATCCGGGCGCCCGGGGCGCCTCGGTCGAGCTTGAGCGTGGTCACGCGGTCACCTCCGGGTAGAGCCGGGCGATGGGGTCGCCGGCGTGGACGAGGTCCCCGTCGTGCACGAGCCACTCGGCGAGCACACCGTCGTAGCCGGCGGAGACGTTGACCTCCTCCCGGCGGCCGCGGATGCAGCCGAGCGGGGTTCCGGCGGGGAGGTGGGTGCCCTCGGCGATCTCCGCCGGGCTGACCGTCCCGCGGGCGGGGGCCACGACCACGCGCCAGTCGGGCAGGTGCTCGGCCTCGCTGCGGCCGCGCTCGGCCTCGATCAGCTCGCGGGCGCGGTCGAGGTCGGCGGGCGTGCTGACGGCGAGCACCTCGATGCCCGCGCCCTTCCACTCCCGCTTGGCGAGCCCGGCGAGGGCCCCGGCCGGCGGCAGCTCGAGGACGGCGGTGACGCCCAGCTCGCGCATCGTGGCCAGGCACGAGTCGAAGCGGACCGGGCTGGTGACCTGGCTGACGAGGCGGGCCAGGACCTCGGTGCCGGAGTCGACGGCCGCGCCGTCGGCGTTGGAGAGCAGCAGGCGGCTCGGGTCGGCCGGGCGCAGGCCGCCGACCAGGCCCTCGAGCTCCTCGCGCGCGGAGGCCATGTAGCCCGTGTGGAAGGCGCCGGCCACCGGCAGCGGCATGATCCGCGCCTTGGCCGGCGGCTCCGCCTTCAGCGCGGCCAGCCCGTCGAGGGGACCGGCGGCGACGACCTGGCCGCCGCCGTTCATGTTGGCCGGGGTCAGCCCGTGCCGCTCCAGGGCGGCGAGCACCTCGTCGGGGTCACCGCCCAGGACGGCGGACATGCCGGTCGGCGTCTGCGCGCAGGCGGCGGCCATGGCGCGACCGCGGACGGCGGTCAGCGCGATCGCCGCCTCGACGCTGAGCACGCCGGCGAGCGCCGCGGCGGTGAGCTCGCCGACGCTGTGCCCGGCGATGACGACGTCGCGCCCGGTGTGCGGGGTGTGGGTCACCGGGCCGGGCAGCCCGCCGAGCTCCCGGGCCACGAAGAGGCTCATCGCGACCACCAGCGGCTGGGTGACCGCGGTGTCCTTGATCGCCTCGGCGTCGCCGGTCGTGCCGAGGGAGAGCAGGTCGGTGCCGGCGATGGCCCCGGCCCAGCGGAAGAACGGTTCGGCGCCGGGGAGGTCGAGCCAGTCGGTCAACATCCCGGGCTTCTGCGCACCCTGACCCGGGGCGAGGACGGCGAGCACCTCCTCACCGTGCCAGTGATCACCGGTCCCGCGCGCGGCGACCGGGCACGAAAGCGCACCGCTGATCTTTGTGGGGTTCCTACAGGACCCGCAGGCCATCGGGGCCTCGATGCGCCGATCCGTGGTGGGAACCGGACGTCCGGGTCAGTGCCAGAGGGAGCGGTCGCGGTCCAGGGCGGCGAGCGCGAGGGCCACCTGGAGGGTCCAGCTCCCCCGCGGGTCGGTCGCCGAGAGCCCGGTCAGCTCCGCCGCGCGGCGCAGCCGGTACCGCACCGTGTTGGGGTGCACGAAGATCGCCCGGGCGCTCGCCTCGAGGTTGCCGCCGGTGCTCAGCACGGCCCGCACGGTCTCGAGCACGCCGCCGCCGGCCGAGCGCAGGGGAGCGGCCACCTGCTCGTGCAGCGCGGTGCGGGCCAGCGGGTCGCCGGCCAGCGCCCGCTCGGCCAGCAGCGCGTCGGCGGCCACGGGGCGCGGCGCCTCCGGCCACGCGCCGGCCGCCCGGAGCCCGGCGAGCGCCGCCGCGGCCGAGACGGCCGCCCGCCCCAGGCCGTCCACGACCGGACCGGTCACCACCGGGCCCTCGCCGCACTCGTCCGCGACCCGCTCCGCGGCCGCCTGCAGGTCACCGCCGCCGCCCAGGACGACCACCAGCTGGTCGGCGTGCACCCCGACCAGCACGTCGCAGTCGAGCGAGCGTGCGGCCCGGCGCACGGCCCCGTGCGGGTCGTCGACCCCGGTCGGCGTCGCACCGACCACGACCAGGGCCGGGGTGCCGGCGGCCCAGCCCAGCGCCGCCGCCCGGCCGGAGAGCTCCTCCGAGCGCTCGCCACGCACGAGCGCGTCGACCACCAGCGCCTCCAGGCGCGCGTCCCAGGCGCCCCGGTTCTCCGCGAAGGTCGCGTAGACGTGCGCGGTGGCGAAGGCGACCTCGCGGCTGAACTGCAGCACGGCCAGCCGCAGCGTCTCCTCGTCCCCGGGCTCGGCGACGGAGGAGACCCGCTCCTCCATGACCTCGACGGTGACCTTGATCAGGTCGACGGTCTGCTTGAGGGCCACCGCCCGGACCAGCTCGCGGGGCGCCGCGCCGAACACCTCACCGGTCAGCCGCGGTGGCTTGCCCGGGCTGCGGCACCACTCGACGAGGGAGGCGATCCCCGCCTGGGCCACCAGGGTGACCCACGAGCGCTGGTCGGCGGGCATGGCCCGGAACCAGGGCAGGTCCTCGTCCATCCGCGCGACGGCCTGCGTGGCCAACGACCCCGACGCGCGCTCCAGCCGCCGGAGCGTCGCGTCGCTCGGCGGGTGGTTGCTCACCCGACTCACCGGGTCAGCGTGTCACGCCCCCCCGGCATCGGGGAGAGTGAGGCCGTGGACGTTCCCCCGGTCGGTGCCCCGGCGGGCGGTGCGGACGGCCCGGTCTCCCGGGTCGTGCTCGCCCCCGACGACGGCTCGCTGGGCCCGCTGCTGCGGATCGCCGACGACCGGCTCGCAGCCGGTGCGGGCTACGGCGGGCACGACCACCGCGCCGTCGACGTCGTCGCCGTCGTCGTGGACGGGGAGCTGCACCACCGGTGGGGGGCGGGGGCCGAGCTCGCCGCGGGCGACGTCGCGGTGCTGCGCGCGGGAGCCGGGCTGACCCACGACGAGGTGGCCGGCGACCGGGGAGCCCGGGTGCTGCAGTGCTACCTGCGCAGCGCCGCGCCGGCGGAGCCCCCGGCGCACGCGGTCCACCGGTCGCCCAGCGGGTGGGTGGACCTGCGGCGCGAGGACGCGCGGCTGTGGGTGGGGCGGGCGGCGCCGGGGGAGGAGCTGGTGCCGCCCGCCGGCCTGGTGCTCGTCGCCGGTCCCGACGGCGTGCGGGCGCACGAGGGCGGCCCGGTGCGCGCCACCGGGGCGGCCACGGTCCTGGCCTGGCAGCTCGACGCCGGCCGGCCGAGCTGGGCGCGCTGAACGGGCGACGGGCGCGATGCGCCTCCCGTGGGTGAGAGTGGGGGCATGCCGACCAGCCCCTCCGAGGTCCTCGCCGCCGCGTACTCCGACGCCGACCGCACCATCGAGCTGCGCCGGCGGCTGCACCGGCACCCGGAGATCGGGCTGCACCTGCCGCGGACGCAGGCGGCGGTGCTGGAGGCGTTCGCCGAGCTGCCGCTGGAGGTGACCACGGGCACCACGACCAGCTCGGTGGTCGGCGTGCTCCGCGGCGACCGGCCGGGGCCGACCTTCCTCCTCCGCGGCGACATGGACGCCCTGCCGGTGCACGAGGACAGCGCCCTGCCGTTCGCCTCCGAGGTGCCCGGCGTGATGCACGCCTGCGGGCACGACACCCACGTCGCGATGCTGGTCGGGGCGGCCCGCCTGCTCGCGGACCGCCGGGAGGAGCTGGCCGGCCAGGTGGTCTTCATGGTGCAGCCGGGGGAGGAGGGCTTCCACGGGGCCCGGTACATGCTGGAGGAGGGGCTCCTGGAGGCCGTCCCCGAGGCGCCGGTGAGCGGTGCGTTCGCGCTGCACGTCTCCTCGACGCTACCCAGCGGCACGGTCAACCTGCGGCCGGGACCGGTGATGGCCGCGGCCGACCAGTGGCGCATGACGCTCCGCGGGCGCGGGGGGCACGCCTCCGAGCCGCATGCGGCGGCCGACCCGGTCCCGGTCGCGGCCGAGATCGTGCTGGCCCTGCAGTCGATGGTCACCCGCCGCGTGGACGTCTTCGACCCGGCCGTCGTGACGGTCGCGCACATCGAGGCGGGGAGCACGAACAACGTCATCCCGGACACCGCGTTCCTCGAGGGCACGATCAGGACGCTCTCCCCGGAGCGGCGGGCCGACGTCGTGGCCTCGGTGCAGCGGGTGGCCACCCACGTCGCCGCCGCGCACGAGATGGAGCTGCACTGGGAGCACATCGAGGGCTACCCGGTGACCATGAACGACCCCGGCATGGCCGCCCACGTGCTGACGACGGCGGCCGAGCTGCTGGGCCAGGAGGCGGCCGTGCTCATGCCGGCCCCCCTGATGGGCGCCGAGGACTTCTCCTACGTGCTGCAGCGGGTGCCCGGCGTGATGGCGTGGCTGGGGGCCCGCCCGCACGGGGTGGACGCCGCCACGGCCCCGCCGAACCACTCCAACCTGGTGGTGTTCGACGAGGAGCCGCTGCCGGCCGGTGTCGCTCTCTACGCGCAGATGGCGCTCCAGGCGCTCCGCGCCTAGGCCGAGGCCCGCCGGACCAGCGCGGTGCCGCAGAGGCGGGCCGCGACGGCCGGTGACCCGCCGGAGCCGATCTGCTCGAGCAGCAGGTCGACCAGCGCCCCGGTCATCTCCTCCAGCGGCTGGGCCACGGTGGTGAGCGGGGGGTCGCAGGTGGCGGCGACCTCCGCGTCGTCGAAGCCCACGACCGCGACGTCCTCGGGCACCCGCCGGCCGGCCGCCCGGAGGACGCGCAGCGCGCCGACCGCCATGGGGTCGGAGGCGACGAAGACGGCGTCGAGGTCGGGCACCTCGCCGAGCAGCCGCGCCATGGCGCGGGAGCCGCCGGCCTCCGTGAAGTCCCCCTCGGCGACGAGCTCCGGCCGGGCCGGCGCGCCGGCGGCGGCCAGGGCGGCGCGGTACCCGGCCAGCCGGTCGAGGCCGGCCACCATGTCGAGCGGGCCGGCGACGGTGGCGATCCGGGAACGCCCCAGCCGCAGCAGGTGGCGGGTGGCGGCCTCGGCCCCGCCGACGTTGTCGGCGTCGACGTAGGGCACCGGCCGGCCGTCGAAGGGGCGCCCGGAGAGCACGAGCGGTACGGGGGAGCGGTCGAGCAGGTCGGGCAGCAGGTCGTCGCGGTGCAGCGAGATGAGGATGACGCCGTCGACGTGCCCCTGCTGGACGTACCGGGCCACCTTCTCCTGCTCCCGGCGGCCCCGGGCGGCCAGCAGGACCAGGTTCTGCTCGGTGTCGGCCAGCCGGGCCGACAACCCGCGCACGATCCGGGCGAAGAAGGGGTCGGCGAAGATCTGCGTGTTCGACTCCGAGAGGACGAGGGCGATCGTGTCGGTCCGCCGGGTGACGAGGCTGCGGGCCATCCGGTTGGGCACGTAGCGCAGCGCCTCGACCGCAGCGCGCACGGCGTCCCGGGCCTCCGGGCTGACCCGCGGCGAGTCGTTGATCACCCGCGACACCGTGGCCCGGGACACCCCGGCGAGCGCGGCCACCTGCTCGAGCGTGGGCGTCGGAGGGCGCGCCCCGGTGGTCGTCATGGCAGCTCCTCGGTGACGGGCGGGGACCGCAGCGGGCCACCGGGTGGTCACCGTAGTGCCGGTGCGACCACCGCACGAGGTGTGAGAGCGTTCTCACCGCGCCAGGCGGCCACCTCGCCGGCCGGCGCCCCGGACCGACCGACCGCCAAGGAGCAGCGCGCCCATGTCCTCGACCGACAGCCGTCCGGAACTCGCCGGAGGGCTCACCTTCCCGCCCGGGTTCTTCTTCGGCGCCGCCACGGCCGCGTACCAGATCGAGGGCGCCGTGGACGTCGACGGCCGGGGCCCCTCGATCTGGGACACGTTCAGCCACACCCCGGGCCGCACCTTCCGGGGGGACACCGGCGACGTCGCGGTCGAGCACTACACCCGGTACCCCGAGGACGTCGCGCTGATGAAGGAGCTGGGGCTCTCGGCCTACCGCTTCTCCGTCGCCTGGCCGCGGGTGCTGCCCGAGGGCGCCGGCCGCGTGGAGCAGCGCGGCCTGGACTTCTACCGCCGCCTGGTCGACGAGCTGCTGGAGCAGGGCATCGACCCGTGGCTGACGCTCTACCACTGGGACCTGCCCCAGGCGCTGCAGGACCGCGGCGGCTGGACCGCCCGCGACACCTCGGCCCGGTTCGCCGACTACGCCGGCATCGTCCACGACGCGCTCGGGGACCGGGTGCGGCACTGGTCGACGCTGAACGAGCCGATGGTCAGCGCGCTCCTCGGCCACCAGTCGGGCGCGCACGCGCCGGGCATCCGGGACGCCGTCTCGGCCTCGCGGGCGGTGCACCACCTGCTGCTCGGCCACGGCCTGGCCGCCGGGGTGCTGCGCGAGCGCGGCGTCGACCACCTGGGCATCACGCTGAACTTCACGCCGATGTCCCCGGCCAGCGACCGGCCCGAGGACCTGGACGCCGCGCGGCGGCTCGACGGGCAGCAGAACCGCATGTTCCTGCTGCCGGTGGTCACCGGCGCCTACCCCGAGGACGTCGTCGCCGACCTCGCGGCCGCCGGCGCACCCCTCCCGGTGGAGGACGGCGACCTGGAGATCATCGGCGCGCCGCTGGACTGGCTGGGCGTCAACTACTACTTCGAGGAGACGGTGCGGGCCGGGGTGCGTCCCGAGAGCATGCCGCCGACCTCGTTCATCGGCGGGGAGGACGTCGTCGAGCTCGACCCCGAGGGCGTCACGACGACGATGGGCTGGGGCGTGAGCCCGGAGGCGTTCACCCGGCTGCTGCGGTGGATCGGGGAGCAAGCACCCGGCCTGCCGCTGGTCATCACCGAGAACGGCTCGGCGTGGGAGGACGAGGTCTCGCCCGACGGGGCCGTGCACGACCCCGAGCGGACAGACTTCCTGCTGCGGCACCTCGCAGCGCTGCGCACCGCCATCGACGACGGCGTGGACGTCCGCGGCTACTTCGCCTGGTCGCTGCTGGACAACTACGAGTGGGCCCGGGGCTACGCCCAGCGGTTCGGGCTGGTGCACGTGGACTACGACACCCAGCGCCGCACGGTGAAGGACAGCGGCCGGGCCTACGCCGACCTGATCCGCCGCCACCGCGAGCAGACCTGAGACGACGAGGGGGCGCCGGGCAGTGCTCGGCGCCCCCTCGCTCGTTCAGGTGGCCGGGCTGGGGTCCGACCGCTCCTCGGCCGGCGCGGCCTGCACGTCCCGGATCCGGTACTTCTCGACGGCCTCGCGCACCGTCGCGCGCTCGACCTGCCCCTCGTCGGCCAGCGAGGCCAGCGTGCGCACCACGATGGACTCCGCGTCGACGTGGAAGTGCCGCCGCAGCGCCGGCCGGGTGTCGGAGAGGCCGAACCCGTCGGTGCCGAGCGTCGCCATGCCGCCGGGCACGAACGGCGCGATCAGGTCGGGCACCGCGCGCATCCAGTCCGACACCGCCACCACCGGGCCGACCGTCTCCTGCAGGCGCGCGGTGACGTACGGGGTGCGCGGCTCCTCCTCCGGGTGCAGGAGGTTGTGCTCCTCGCACTCGTCGGCCTGCCGGCGCAGCTCGTTCCACGAGGTCACCGACCAGACGTCGGCGCTCACCCCCCAGTCCTGCGCCAGCAGCTCCTGCGCCCGCAGCGCCCAGGGCACCGCGACGCCGGAGGCCAGCACCTGCGCCTTCGGCCCCTCCAGCTGAGGACCCTCGGCGTACCGGTACATGCCGGCCAGCAGGCCTCGCACGTCGAGGTCCTCGGGCTCGGCCGGCTGGCTGAACGGCTCGTTGTAGACCGTCAGGTAGTACATGACGTCGGGCGAGCGGGAGCCGCCCAGCGGGGCGCCCGGGTCCTCGCCGTACATGCGGGCCAGCGCGTCCCGGGTGATGTGCGCGACCTCGAAGGAGAACGCCGGGTCGTAGGCGACCACCGCGGGGTTGGTCTGCGCCAGCAGCAGCGAGTGGCCGTCCTCGTGCTGCAGCCCCTCGCCGTTGAGCGTCGTCCGCCCGGCCGTGGCGCCGAGCAGGAACCCGCGGGTCATCTGGTCGGCGGCGGCCCAGATCGAGTCGCCGGTCCGCTGGAACCCGAACATCGAGTAGAAGATGTAGATCGGGATCATCGGCTCGCCGTGCGTCGAGTACGACGTGCCGACGGCGGTGAACGACGCCGTCGACCCGGCCTCGTTGATGCCCTCGTGCAGGATCTGGCCCTGCTCGGACTCCTTGTAGGTGAGCATCAGCTCGCGGTCGACCGAGGTGTAGCGCTGACCGGCCGGGTTGTAGATCTTCTGCGACGGGAAGAGGGAGTCCATCCCGAAGGTGCGCGCCTCGTCGGGGATGATCGGCACGAAGCGCGGGCCGAGCTCCTTGTCCTTGAGCAGCTCTTTGAGCAGGCGGACGAACGCCATCGTCGTCGCCACCTCCTGCTTGCCCGAGCCGCGGCGCAGGACGTCGAGCGCCTTGTCGTCGGGCGCCTTGAGCGTCTTGAACTCCGAGCGACGGCGCGGGACGGCGCCGCCGAGGGCCCGGCGCCGCTCGAGCATGTACTGCATCTCGTCGGAGTCGGGATCGGGCTTGTAGTAGGGCGGCAGGGTCTTGTCCAGCGCCGAGTCGGGGATGTCCAGGTAGAGCCGGTCGCGGAAGGCGGCGAGGTCCTCGGCGGTCAGCTTCTTCATCTGGTGCGTGGAGTTGCGGCCCTCGAAGTGGCTGCCGAGGGTCCAGCCCTTGATCGTCTTGGCCAGGATGACCGTCGGCTGGCCCTTGTGCTCCATCGCGGCCTTGAACGCCGCGTAGACCTTGCGGTAGTCGTGCCCGCCGCGGGAGAGGTTCCAGATCTCCTTGTCGCTCATGTTCTCGACGAGCTTGCGGGTGCGCGCGTCACGCCCGAAGAAGTGCTCGCGGACGAAGGCGCCGTCCTCGGCCTTGTAGGTCTGGTAGTCGCCGTCGGGCGTGGAGTTCATCAGGTTCACCAGCGCGCCGTCGCGGTCGGCGGCCAGCAGCGGGTCCCACTCCCGGCCCCAGATCACCTTGACGACGTTCCAGCCGGCGCCGCGGAAGAACGACTCCAGCTCCTGGATCACCTTGCCGTTGCCGCGCACCGGGCCGTCGAGCCGCTGCAGGTTGCAGTTGATGACGAACGTGAGGTTGTCCAGCTCCTCGCGGGCGGCCAGGCCGATGGCGCCCAGCGACTCCGGCTCGTCCATCTCCCCGTCGCCGAGGAAGGCCCACACGTGCTGGTCGGAGGTGTCCTTGACGCCGCGGGCGTGCAGGTAGCGGTTGAACCGCGCCTGGTAGATCGCGTTCAGCGGGCCGAGCCCCATCGAGACGGTGGGGAACTCCCAGAAGTCGGGCATCAGCCGCGGGTGCGGGTAGGACGACAGCCCGCCGCCGGGGTGGCTGACCTCCTGGCGGAAGCCGTCGAGCTGGTCCTCGGTCAGCCGACCCTCGAGGAAGGCGCGGGCGTAGATGCCGGGAGAGGCGTGCCCCTGGAACCAGATCTGGTCGCCGCCGCCGGGGTGGTCCTTGCCGCGGAAGAAGTGGTTGAAGCCGACCTCGTAGAGCGACGCCGACGACGCGTAGGAGGAGATGTGCCCGCCGACGCCGATGCCGGGCCGCTGCGCGCGGTGGACCATGATCGCGGCGTTCCACCGGATGTAGGCGCGGATGCGCCGCTCCACGTGCTCGTCACCCGGGAACCAGGGCTCGCGCTCCGGCGGGATGGTGTTGATGTAGTCGGTGCTGCGCAGGGCGGGCACGCCCACCTGCTGCTCGCGGCTGCGCTGCAGCATCCGGAGCATCAGGTACCGGGCGCGGCCGCGGCCGGCGTGGTCGACGACGGCGTCGAGGGACTCCAGCCACTCCTGCGTCTCGTCGGGGTCGGTGTCGACCAGCTGGCTGGGGAGCCCGTCGGTGATGACCGCGCGGGCCTGTCCTGCGCGGGCGGGGTCGCCGTCCGGCTGCTGCGGTGCGCTCATGCCCCCATCGTCTCCCGACGACGTCGTCCCCGTCACGTCGCGGCGCCATCTGCGGCCCAAGTCGTGTCGGGGGGCGCGCCCGGGCAGCGCGCGGTGCCCTGCGTGCACGCAGGCTTGCGCCCCGCCCGCTATGCCCTACGCTTCCGCCTGCGGTGCCTCGACGAGACGGCGCCGTCCGGACTCCCGGCCACGAGGGCCGGGCGACGGGCGCTCGACGACAGCGAGAGGGGTGACATGACCGGGGTGCGGGTGGTTCTCCCGCTGGTCGTGTCGATCGCCGCCGCGTGTCCGTCCTCCGCCCGCTCGGTCCGCCCGTGACGCGTTCCCGCGCGGTCGCCGGCCCGGCCGGGCACCGTCCACCCCACACCAGGCCAGCAACAGGCCGACCCATGGAGGAGCAGCAGGGATGAGCGTCGACAGCACCGGCATGGCGGCCCGGTTGGGCATCAAGCCGGGCATGGTCGTGCAGGAGCTCGGCTGGAGCGAGGACGCCGACGAGGACCTGCGCGACTCGATCGTCGAGGCTTCCGGCAGCGAGATGGTCGACGAGGACACCGACGAGGTGGCCGACGTCGTCATCCTCTGGTGGCGTGAGGACGACGGTGACCTGTTCGACGCCCTGACCGACGCGCTGACCTCGCTGGCCGACGAGGGCGTCGTCTGGCTGCTGGTGCCGAAGTCGGGCCGGCCCGGGCACGTCGAGCCGGGTGACGTCACCGAGGTCGCGCCCACGGCCGGGCTCTCCCAGACCAGCAGCATCTCCGCGGCCAAGGACTGGTCGGGGATCCGGCTGGTCACCCCCAAGGCGGCCCGCAGCCGCCGCTGAGGCAGCATGGGCGGCATGAGCCTCTCCGTCGGTGACCGCGCGCCCGAGTTCAGCCTCCCCGACCAGGACAAGCAGGTCGTGTCCCTGGCCGATCTCCGCGGCACCCCGGTGCTGCTGGTCTTCTACCCCTTCGCCTTCTCCGGCATCTGCACCGGCGAGCTCTGCCAGCTGCGCGACGAGCTGGCGAACTACACCGACGCGGGCGTGACGGTGCTGGCCATCAGCACCGACCCCGTCTTCAGCCTCAAGGCGTTCAAGGCGCAGGAGGGCCTCGAGTTCCCGCTGCTGTCGGACTTCTGGCCGCACGGTGCCGTGGCCCAGGCCTACGGCGTGTTCAACGAGAAGGCCGGCATGGCGCTGCGCGGCACCTTCCTGGTCGACGCCGAGGGCGTCATCGCCTTCGCCGAGGTCAACGGCCCCGGCGACGCCCGCGAGCAGTCCGGCTGGAAGGACGCCGTCGCCGCGCTCGCGGCCTGAGGCCGGGCGTCCCGGGCCCATACCCTGGACGCGCCGGGCGCGTAGCTCAGCGGTAGAGCTCTCGCCTTACAAGCGAGCGGTCGCAGGTTCGAACCCTGTCGCGCCCACCCCGTGCCGTCGCCGGCGAGCGCTCGGGCGGAGGTCCGGTCTGCGGGCCCCTCAGGCGGCAGCGGCTCCCACCGGGCCGCGCGCCGCCGGCTCGGCGGGCTTGGGGAAGGCCGGGCGCAGGAACGCCGGCGCCCTGAACGGGGTCCACTCGCCCTCGGGCTGGGCCAGCCGGTCGGCGATCGCCCACAGCGCCGCGGGGTGGTGCCCGATGCCGAGGTGGCTCGCGGTGACCGCGATGTTCTCGCAGCGCTCGCCGGGCGTGTTCAGGCAGGTCTGCCAGTGCACGATCCCGTCGTAGTGGGAGTAGATCGACGTCGCCGGCACCGGCAGCGGGCAGCCCTCGGGCTCCAGCGGGAACTCCCGCTGCTCCACGTGCAGGTGCGCGAAGCGGTCGAACGCCTTCGAGGCCCGGGTCTGGGTGTGCCGCTCGATGCGGAACGGGCTGCCCAGCGTGATCACCTGGCGCACCGCGTCGGGGCACTGGCGGGCGAGGTCGCGGGCGAAGATGCCGCCGAGGCTCCAGCCGATCACCGAGACCTCGCGGCGGTAGCGGTTGTGCAGGTAGTCGAGCTTGTCGCGCATCCCGTTGACGCAGACCGCGGTGGGGCCGATGTTCCGTCCCAGCCCCCAGCCGTGCACGCGGTAGCCCAGCCGCCGCAGCGTCGCCCGCAGCACCCGCGTCGAGGTGTCGTCGGCGAGCAGGCCGGGGAGGACCAGCACCGGGTGGCCGTCGCCCTTCGGCAACCGCTGGGTGAGCGGACGGGCCGCCAGGTAGAGGCCGTAGTCCGCGAACGCCCGCGTGGGCTCGCTCAGGTAGAGCGGGAGCGCCGGACCATCGCCCTGCTGTCGTGCCACGTCGTCCTCCTGGCTGCCGTCCGTTGGTGCAAGGGCTCTACCAAGATGCGGCTTGGCTCACACCTGCGGGCCCGGAACGCGCGGGCAGGAGTTGCCGAACTGTGTCCTGCGTCATAGCGGCCGTCGGCGTTCGTCCTGCGCCGGGCAGGGGCGGTGGGGGACCCGCCGGCAGCACGTGCCACCGTACGGACGACGACGGAGGAGGCAGGATGCGCGAGGACGGGACGCCCGGGCGGAGCCGCACGGTGGACCTCGGGGGGCCGGTGCACTACCTGGACTTCGGGGGCGCGGACGACGGGCCGCCGGTGGTGCTCGTGCACGGGTTGGGCGGTTCGCACCTGAACTGGGACCTCGTCGCGCCGGCGCTGCGGGACCACGGTCGCGTGCTGGCGCTTGACCTGCCGGGGTTCGGGCGGAGCGAGCCGGGTGGGCGCACGGCCAGCGTGCCGGCGAACGTCGCCGTCCTGCACCGCTTCCTCACCGAGGTGGTGGGGGAGCCGGCGGTGCTCGTGGGCAACTCGATGGGCGGCATGATCTCCATCCTCGAGACGGGGGAGCACCCCGAGGCGGTCCGGGGACTGGTGCTGCTCGACCCCGCCGTCCCCGGGTCGCGGCGCGCGCTGGACCCCCGGGTGGCGGTCATGTTCGCGTTGTACGCGATCCCCTTCGTCGGCGAGCGGTTCCTGTGGTGGCGGCGGCAGCGGACGTCGGCCCTGGCCCGTGTGCACGAGATGCTGGAGTTGGTGGGCGTCGACGCCGGACGGGTGCCCCCCGACGTCATCGACCGGTCGGTGACCCTCCTGGAGGAGCGGCGTGACGTCCAGGGCATGGACCGCGCCTTCCTCGCCGCCGCCCGCTCGCTGCTGCGCGTGCTCGCCGATCCGCGCCGCTACCGGGCCGCGATGGCCTCGATCGACGTCCCGGTGCTGCTGGTCCACGGCGACCGCGACCGGCTGGTGCCCGTGGAGGCGGCCCGCGACATCGCCCGGCGGCACCCCGCGTGGCGCTACGCCGAGTGGTCCGGCGTCGGGCACGTGCCGCAGCTGCAGGAGCCGGAGCGGCTGGTCGCCGAGGTGGGGGACTGGCTGCGGGACGCGCAGCTCACCGGGCCCCGGGCCTAGCTCCCGTTGCCGGGGCGGAGCGTGTCCCGCAGCGCCTCCAGCCCGGTGTAGCGCGGTCGCCAGCCCAGCTCCTCGCGGGCGCGGGTGGTGTCCATGATCGCCGGCCGGCTGGCCGCCTCCACCCACTCCGCCGCGGGCGGCAGGAACGGCAGCCGGGAGAACGCGCGGGCGGCCGCCTGCGCCGGCGCGGCCGGCAGGGGGATGGCGAACGCCCCGAACTCCCGGGCGACGTCGGCAGCGGTGAGGACGCCCTCGCCGGCGATGTTGTAGGCCCCGGGCGGGCCGGCCCCGAGCACGCACAGCAGGAGCGCCTGCCCGACGTCGTCCTGGTGCACGAACTGGAGCGGGTGCTGCGGGACGAGCAGCGGCACGGGGACCGGCAGCCGCCGCGGCCGGCCGAACAGGCGACGCCCCACCGGGGCGAGCGGGCCGGGCAGCACGTCCTTACCGCCGACGGCCTGCGGGCCCAGCACGACCGGTGGGCGGAGCAGGTACAGGTCGAGCTCCGGCGCGGCCGCGGACTCCTCGTCGAGCAGCTGCTCGAGCTCGGCCTTCTCCTGCGCGTAGAACAGCCGTGACGCCGGCCGCACCGGCCAGTCCTCGGGGATGAGCTCAGGGTTGTCGCGGTGGAAGCCGTAGGCGGCGACCGACGAGGCGTAGACGAAGCGCCGTGCGCCGACCGCGGCCGCCGCGCGGAAGACGTTCAGGGTGCCGTCGACGTTGATCGCCCGGGTCGTCTGCCGGGACGCGTTGCCGGTGATGAGGAACGCCAGGTGGACGACGACGTCGGCGCCGGCGAACGCCTCGCGCAGCGCCGCGGGGTCGCGCACGTCGCCCTGCCGGTACGTCATCTTCGTCCAGCCCCGCTCGGCCGGGTCGAACGGCCGGCGGGCCATCCCGATGACGCTCTCGACGCGATCGTCCTCCTGGAGCAGCGGCACCAGGCCGGCGCCGAAGGTGCCGGTCGGCCCGGTGACGGCGACGGTGAGCCCGCGGGTACGGCCCCCTCGCTTCTTCGCCGGGCTCACCGGGCGGCTGCCGAGGTCGTCGGCTTCCCGCCGGTGGGCTGGTCCACCGGGGGAGTGGCCTCCGCCGCCCGGGCCAGCTCCAGCAGCTCCTCGATGCCGCGGCGGATCCCGCCGGAGAGCACGTCGACGTCGGGGAAGGCGTCGAAGTCGGCGTTGATGCCGAAGGTCATGGTGTCCAGGTAGCTGAAGATCCCGATGGAGCAGCGGGTGCCGCCCGCGATGGGCACGTAGGCGTGCGCGGAGCACATCCGCTTGCCCAGCACGTAGAGCGGCACGCGCGGGCCGGGGACGTTCGTCGTCACCGCCTGGCACCACATCTGACCGGCCTGCATCGCGGCGCGCACACCCAGGGAGAGCAGCGTCGGGGCCACGAAGTCGCCCGTCGAGATGATGGAGGGGACGTCGACGGCCTGCATCGCCCTCTTGTACTCGTCCATCTGGCCGCGGATCGTCCGCAGCCGGGACGCCGGGTCCGGGTCGCCGACGGGGAGGTCGACGAAGACGGCGGAGACCCGGTTGTCCAGCGAGCCGCGCTGCTGATGCGAGCGCACGGACACCGGCACCATCGACCGCACCACCAGGTTCTCCGAGGACAGCTCACCACGGCCCTTGAGCAGGTCGCGGAAGCCCCGGGTGATGGCGGTGAGGACGACGTCGTTCACCGTGCCGCCCAGCGCGGTGCGCACGGTCCGGAACTCCTCGAACCGGCCCTGGGTCCACGCCCAGCGCCGGTGCGGGCCGATGTGCCCGTTGAGCGACCGGGCCGTCGGCGTGATCGCCTGCTTGGCCAGCGAGGGCACGGTGCGGGCGAGGGTGCGGCCGGACTCGGTGAGGCCCCGCACGTTGCGGACGGCGCCGTGCACCGTGGGCAGCGAGGTGAGCGTCCGCAGCGGCTGGGTCGCCGCCTCGGTGACCGCGCCCGCGACGAGGGAGAGCGCCGAGGGGTCGCGCCGCGGCGTCCAGTCGCGGGGGTCGTCGTGGGTGGCGTCGGGGTCCAGGTCGAACATCAGCTGCATCAGGTCGGTGCCGGCGACGCCGTCGACCATGCAGTGGTGCACCTTGGAGATCAGCGCCCAGCGCCCGTCGGCGAGGCCCTCCACGAGCCACAGCTCCCACAGCGGCTTGGCCATGTCCAGGCGCTGGCCGAGCACCCGGCCGGCCAGGTTGCGCAGCTGCTCGTCCCCGCCCGGGGAGGGGACGGCGGTGTGCCGCACGTGGTACAGGATCTGGAAGTGGGGATCGTCGACCCACATCGGCCGCCCGAGCTGCAGCGGCACCTCGCGCACGCGCTGCCGGTACCGGGGCACCAGCGGCAGCTTGCTCAGCAGCAGGCGCACGACGTCGCCGTAGGTGGGGGCCGGGCCCTCGAACACCGCCACCGACCCCACGTGCATGGGGGTGTTCTCGCTCTCGGCGAAGTAGAACCCGCTGTCGAGGGCGCTCATGCGGTCCACGTCTGCCTCCTCGGCCGTCACGGTTCGGAGCCGCCGACGTTAGGTGTGCTCGTACGTGCACGCACATCGATCGTGTGGCGGCGGCCACATCGTCCCTGCCCGGGACCGCATCCGGTCAACCGGCCTCGCGCTGCTCGACCTCCACGCGGTCGAGCAGATCGGTGAACGCGCGGTTCACCACCTCGGGGCGCGTCAGGTTGACGCTGTGCCCGGCCCCGGGGACGACGGTCAGCTCGGCGCCCCGGCCCACCGCCTCGGCGATCCGCCGGCCGTGCGCCTCCGGGGTGAGCCGGTCGTGGGTCGCCGCGACGACCGTGACCGGCACCCGGCGGAGGACCTCCAGCGCCTCTGCCTCGTCGTGGTCGAGGAAGGTCGCGTAGAACGCCATGGTCACCGGCAGCGGTGTCTCCTCCAGCAGTTGCTGCACCATCCGCACGGAGCGCCGGTCGGCGTCGTCCCGCCCGAAGAGCAGCCGCCGGATGGCCCGCCGGCCGAGGAAGGTGCCGCGCCGGCGCCGCCGCTCCAGCGCCGGGGCCAGCCGCTGCAGCAGCCAGAGGTAGATCCGCAGCAGCCGCAACCGGCGCAGCACCGCGACGAGGAACCCGGTGAGCCCGCCCACCAGCCCGCCGGCCGAGGTGGCGAGCAGGAACGCCCCGACGACGCGGGTGCCGAACAGCTCCGGGCGCTGGCGCGCCAGCGCCAGGATGCTCATACCGCCCATCGAGTGGCCGGCCAGCACCACCGGCCCGGTCGGGGCGACGGCGTCGAGGACCTGGCCGAGGTCACGGCCGGTGCGGTCGATCGTGGCCCGGGTGAGCGGCGTCCAGCCGGAGCGGCCGTGCCCGCGCTGGTCCCACAGGACGAGCCGGGCCCGGCCCCGCAGCGCGGGGCGCTGCGGCTCCCACTCGGCCAGCCGCGCCGTGAAGCCGTGCGAGAGGACGACGGTGAGCGGGGCGTTGCCGGGTCCACCCGCCCCACCGCCCCCGGCCAACCCGTCGAACTCCACGTGCAGGTCGACGCCGTCGTCGGTGGTCACCGTCCGGGAGCCCGGTGGGGGCGGTCCGTCGAGCGGGGGCAGGGTCAGGAGCGGGGGGTCGCCGGCCACGGCGCCATCCCAGGGCCCCTGGGCGGGGGGCGCAACCGGGGAGGTGCGGGCTCAGTGCCCGCCGCGGCGCCCCGGGGCGGCCTCCCGCACCAGGCGGCGGGCGGCGTCGACCTCGCGGGCCACCGGGGCCAGCACCCCCTCGGCGTGCAGCTCCGCGTCGTCGGGCAGGGCGGCGCTGCGCACGTCCTCCTCCAGCCCGCGGATCGCCCGGCGCAGCACGGCCACCTGGGCCAGGTCGGGCGCCGGTTCCCCGCCGCGGCTGGCGATGACCGCCTCGGTGACCGCGTCGGAGGTGCGCTCGAGCTGCACGATCACCGGCCACCAGGCAGCGGCCCGCGTGCTGATCGGCGGCGGCTCGGCCAGGCGCCGCTGGAGCTGGGTCTGCAGCTCGGTGAGCGCGCGGTAGCTCCGCCGGCGGGCGCGGCGGCGCTCCGTCGGGCTTCCGGTGAAGGCCGCCGCCACGAAGGCGTCCAGGGCGCGCGCGGCCTCGCCCAGCGCCTCGTCGAGCGGGGCCCGCCAGGTCTGCGGCCACAGCAGGTAGCCGAACACGAGCACGATCGCGCAGCCGATGAGGGTGTCCAGCAGGCGGGCGCCCACGAGCCCCGGACCGCCCGGCATGGCGAGGTCGAGCAGCAGGATGATCAGCGGCGTCTGGAACACCGAGAACAGCCCGAAGTTGGCGTTGCGCGCCCACGGCAGCACCGCGGCCGAGCCCGCCAGCGCCAGCAGGACCCAGCCGTCGCGGGGGAGCACCGCGAGCAGCGCCGAGCCGAGC
Source organism: Blastococcus sp. SYSU DS0533 (assembly GCF_054050775.1). NCBI lineage: Bacteria > Bacillati > Actinomycetota > Actinomycetes > Geodermatophilales > Geodermatophilaceae > Blastococcus > Blastococcus sp. SYSU DS0533. The sequence continues at coordinate 55,212 of NZ_JBJGZZ010000020.1, forward strand.
AGCACGCCCAGCAGCGTCCCGGCGCCGCGCTGCACCGCGCGGGTGAAGACCGACCCGAAGTCGGGCTTCAGGACGATCGCGACGGTGAGCAGGACCCAGTACGGGCGCTCGATCGGCAGGTACTGGCGGGCGATCTCGGCGATCGTCATGCACAGCGCGAGGCGGACGGCGAAGGCCCGGGCGTCGGCGCTGGCGAGCGTGCGGTCGCCCAGGTCGTGGAGGCGGGTGCGCAGGTCGGGCCGGGGGGCCGCGGCCGCGGCGCCGGCCCGCTCCTCGGGGTCGCCGACCACGTTCCACACCAGCCGCACGCCGTGGCGCACCGCCCGGACCGCGGGGTGCCCCTGCTCCAGCGGGGGCGGCCGCTGGTCGGTGAGCTGCCCGCTGCCGGAGACCGCCGCCGCCAGGGAGTGCGCGGCGGCGACGTCCAGCGGGTCGGCGGGCACGCCGGCGCGCGCAGCGGCGACCGCGCCCTCCACGAGCGGAGCCGCGGCGTTGAGGACCCCGGCCAGCTCGGAGAGCTCGCGGCTCCGCCCGGGCGACCGGCTGCGGCTGCGGATCACCCGGTCGTACGCGCCGTTGAGCGACGCCGTGAGCGCCCGCCGGGCCTCGGGCGCCGCCTCGCTGCCCACCGCAGCCAGCAGCTCGCCGATCCGGGTGAACACCACCGCGACGGCCGACCGGTCGGGGTCCAGCGGCTCGGTACCGGCCTGCACCAGGGTCGTCACCGTCGCCCACGCCGCCCCGCACAGGAAGAAGCCGACCTCGGCGGCGGCCGGCAGCGGGGTCACCAGCCCGGAGGCGAGGGCCGTGTAGACGAGCAGCTGCAGCGCCCCCAGCGAGAGCGTGGCGCTCACCGCGCTGATCAGCGCGGCGGCCGCCGACAGGGCGGCGATGACGACCACCGGCTCCCAGCCGCCGCCGCTCGCGAACTGGCCCACCAGCAGACCCAGCGTGCCGAACAGCGTGGCGGCGGCGATCCGGCGCAGCCGCTCGCGCAGCGGCCCCGGCTGCGGCGCGAGGCTCGCCGCCAGCGCACCGATGGTCCCGAAGACCCCCGCGCCGAGCGTGCTGCCCGCCTCCAGCGCGCCGCCCACCGCGACGGCGAGGGCCAGCGGCGCGGGGACGGAGACGGCGAACCGGGCGACGTCGCGCCACGGGACCGGCGGGGGAGTGGTGCGCACCAGCTCCTCCAGCCAGGCCGGGGCCCGCAGCGACCGCTCCCGACGTCGCCGCTCTCCCACGGCGGAAGCTTGGCATTCCGGCGGACCGGTGGCGCGCCGCCCCGCCTACGCTGACCAGCCGTGACCGTGCAGCTCGGGAAGGTCCTCGCCGCCCTCGACGCCCGCTACGACCCCGCGCTCGCCGAGAACTGGGACGCGGTCGGCCTGGTGTGCGGGGATCCCACGGAGCCGGTGCGCTCGGTGCTGTTCGCGGTGGACCCCACGGCGGCCGTCGTCGACGAGGTGGTCGCGACCGGCGCCCAGCTGCTCGTCACCCACCACCCGCTGTTCCTGACGCCGGTGCACGGCGTGCCCGCCGACGACCCGCGGGGGCGGCTCGTGCACCGGCTGGTCCGGGCCGGCGCCGCGCTGTTCGTCGCCCACACCAACGCCGACCGGGCCCCGGGGTGCGGGGTCAACGACGCGCTGGCCGGCGCGCTCGGGCTCGAGGACGCCGTGCCGCTGGAGCTCTCGTCCGCGGACCCCAGCGCGGGGCTCGGCCGGGTCGGCCGGCTGCCGCAGCCGATGACGCTGCGTGCCTTCGCCGAGCACGCGGCGGCGGCGCTGCCGGCCACGGCCGGTGGTGTGCGGGCCGCCGGGGACCCCGACCGGCGGATCGCCACCGTCGCGGTCTGCGGCGGCAGCGGTGGCTCGCTGCTGGGTGCCGCCGCCGCGGCCGGTGCCGACGTGCTGCTGACCAGCGACCTCAAGCACCACCCCGTGTCCGACGCGCGCGAGGTGCCCGGACCGGCGCTGTGCGACGTGGCGCACTGGGCCTCGGAGTGGCCCTGGCTGCCGGTGGCCGCGGACCGGCTGCGGCGGGATCTCGACGGCGCCGTCGAGGTCGCCGTCGCCGCGGCGCGGACCGACCCCTGGACCCACCGCGCGGGCTGATCCGGCTGAGTCGGCTCAGCCGTGGCCGGCCGCGCGCAGGGCCTGCACGCAGGTGCGCTCCAGCGAGCGCTGCCGGCGGATCCGCGCGAGCAGGCCGGGCACCGGCTCCAGCTGCCGGGTCGCGGCCGGGCGGACGCCGATCACCCGGCCGCCCGCGTAGCGGCCGGTGGTGGTGTGCACGGTCCAGCGCTCGACGTCGGGCACCGAGAGCTCCTGCCCGACCAGCACCGCCGGGCCGTCCACCTCGCCCGGTCCGCCCCGCAGCTCGAGCGGCTCGGCGTCCCAGTCGGCGACCCGCACCGTCCGCACGTGCAGCCCCCCGTCGTCGACCCCGAGGACGGCGTCGGCCGGCCCTTCGCGCCGGTCGACGGGAACGGCGACCTCCGCGTCGAGGACCAGCACCAGGCGCGGCAGGTACCACCAGTGCTCGCGGCGGAGCATGTGGGAGTCGGCGAGGGCCCGGGACGGCGGGTGCTTGCGCAGCTCCTGGTCCAGCAGGTCCTCGGTGAACAGCTCACCCGTGCCGTCCTCGACCAGGGTCAGCCGGCCGGTCAGCGCGAGGGGCGACCACCGCGACCCGGTGAGGCGCGGGTCGGAGAGCACGAGCGCGGCGGAGCCGGCGGCGGCCGCTGCGCGGGCGGTGCCCACCTGCGCCCAGGGCAGCGCGACGGCCGCCCGGCCCCCGAGGACCAGGGGGACGACGCCGGCGGCACCCGGGGGCCCGCCGGGCACGGTCCACAACAGTTCGGCCACGCCTGCGGCGTGGACGGAGGCCAGACTTGTGGTGTCCATCGCCTGGATGTCTACTCCCTCCGACGGCGGCGACGAGGCCGCCCGTGGACCTGGGGGTTCGCCGTGCCCGCGTTCGTCGTGGCCGCCGTGGTCGGGGTGCTGTTCTTCCTCGGTTACCGGTACTACTCCAGCTACCTGGCCCGGAAGGTGTACGCCCTGGACCCGGCGTTCGTCACCCCCGCGCACGAGTTCAACGACGGCAACGACTTCGTGCCGACGAACAAGCACGTGCTCTTCGGCCACCACTTCACCTCGGTGGCGGGGGCCGCGCCGATCGTCGGCCCGGCGATCGCCGTCTTCTGGGGCTGGGGCCCGGCGCTGACCTGGATCGTGCTGGGCACGGTCTTCGCCGCCGGCGTGCACGACTTCGGCGCCCTGGCGGTCTCGGTGCGGCACAAGGCCAAGAGCATCGGCACCCTGGCCGGAGAGGTCATCAACGGCCGGGCGCGCAAACTCTTCCTGGCGATCATCTTCTTCCTGCTCACCCTGGTGAACGCGGTCTTCGCCGTCGTCATCGGCAACCTGTTCGTCGCCAACCCGGGCGCGGTCATCCCGATCGTGCTGGAGATCCCGCTGGCCATCGCCATCGGCGTCTACATCTACCGGACCCGCTCGTCGGCGCTGCTGCCGTCGATCGCGGGCGTGCTCGTGCTGTACGCGCTGATCCTGGTCGGCAACGCGTTCCCCATCTCCCTCGACGGGCTCGCCGACGCCCTCGGCGTGGAGCAGACCCGCAACGTCTGGGTGGTGCTGCTCTTCGCCTACACCTGGATCGCCTCGCGCATCCCGGTGTGGGTGCTGCTCCAGCCGCGCGACTACATCAACAGCCACCAGCTGTTCATCGCCCTCGGCGTCATCGCGCTCGGCGTCATCGTCGGGATGAACACCATCCAGGCGCCCGTGGTCAACGACGTGCCCGCGGGCTCGCCGAGCTTCTTCCCCTTCCTCTTCATCACCATCGCCTGCGGGGCGATCTCCGGCTTCCACTCCCTCGTCTCGTCCGGGACGACGTCGAAGCAGCTGGACAAGGAGAGCGACGCGCGGTACGTGGGCTACATGGGCGCCGTCGGTGAGGGCTCCCTGGCCACCGGCGCCGTCCTGGCCGCCACGGCCGGCGTCGCCGCCTCGCAGGCCGACTGGGAGGCGCTCTACCCCGACTTCGCCACGGCCTCCAGCGGCGCGACCGGCAACTTCGTCAACGGCGTCGCGCAGTTCGCCAACAACCTGGCGATCCCGCTCGACATCGCGACGATCTTCGCCGCCGTCGTCGTCATCAGCTTCGCGGCGACGACCATGGACACCGGTGTCCGGCTGCAGCGCTACGTCGTCCAGGAGATCGGTGAGCTGATCGGGGCGCGGGTGCTGTCGCGCAACCTCACGGTGGCGACCACGATCGCGGTGCTGATCCCGCTGGGCATGGCGCTGCTCCCCGGGGGCGGGGAGGCCGGCTACACCTTCGGCGTCCTGTGGCAGCTGTTCGGCACCACCAACCAGCTCACCGCCGGGCTCGCGCTCTCGGTGATCGCGGTGTGGATCACCCGGCGCGGCCGCAACCCGCTCGCCGCTCTCGTCCCGCTGGTGTTCCTGCTGGCGATGACCACCTGGGCGCTCATCGTGAACCTGCGCAACTTCGTCCGCGACGAGCAGTGGGTGCTCGCGCCGCTGGACGCGCTGATCTTCGTGCTGGCGGTCTGGCTGATCGTCGAGGCGGTGATCGCGCTCCTCGCAGCGCGGCGGGAGCGGCCCGCGACCGTGGACGCCGGCGGGACCGGTGGCGGGCGGGAGTCGGTCGTGGCCCGGGCGAACCCCGACGACGCGGTGTCCGACCGCCCGGTCGGCGGGCCGGACCGGGGCGACCGCAGGTGAAGCGGGTCGTCCTCGTCCGCGGCCCGCGCGCGGCCGCTGGGTCCGGCGGCTGCTGCAGCGGGGACGTCCGGCCCTTCGACGAGGGCGGCTCGCACCGCCACGCCCCGCCGGCGGACGCCGTCGGCGACGTCTACCGCGCGCTGCGTGCCCGGCTCCCCGCCGACGTCGCCATCGAGGTGGTCTCCCCGTCGAACTGGCTGTGGCTGGTCCCGGAGCTGGTGCGGGCCGGACGCCGCCGCGGGCTCCGGGGCGCCGGGCTGCGCCGCTCGGTGCGCGCCGGCATGGCCGTCGAGTCGCTCGTGGTGGACGGCGTCGTGCTCGCCTCCGGGGGGCTGCCCGCGCCCGACGCCGCCGTCGCCGCGGTGGAGGCCGAGCTGGCGCTGCGGTGAGCGGGCCGCGACCGGGCCACGGGTAGGTTGGCGGGGTGAAGGTCGACCACTTCGAACAGCAGAAGCTCCTGGAGCTCGCGGCGGAGGACGTCGCCCTGACCCAGCTCGCGCACCGGCGGCGGACGCTGCCGGAGGCCGCCGCCGTCGAGGCCGCGGCGGAGACCGAGCGGACGCTCGCCGACGACGTCGTCCGGGCCGAGACCGAGGTGCGCGACCTGCAGCGCGAGGTGGCCCGCCTGGAGGCCGACGTCGAGACGGTCCGGCAGCGCGCGACCCGCGACCAGCAGCGCCTGGACGCCGGCGGGATCAGCGCACGGGAGGCGACGAGCCTGCAGCTGGAGCTGGAGTCGCTGGCCCGGCGCCAGTCCACCCTGGAGGACCAGGAGCTCGAGCTGATGGAGCGCCTGGAGAGCGCCGAGGCGACGCTGCGGGCGGCGCTGGAGGCGCGGGAGCAGGCGCGCGGTGAGCTGGAGCGGGCCGAGCAGCTGCGTGACGACGCGCTCGCCGACATCGCCGACGGCACCAGCAGGCACGAGAGCGCGCGCGCCGCGGTCGCCGGTGCTCTCCCCGCGCCGCTGCTGGCGCTGTACGACCGGGTGCGCACGCAGACCGGCACGACCGGCGCGGCGATGCTGCGCGCCCGGCAGTGCCAGGGGTGCCGCATCGAGCTCAACGGCCGGGAGCTGGCGGCCGTCCGCAACGCCGACCCGCACGAGGTCGTCCGCTGCGAGAACTGCGGGCGCATCCTCGTGCGCACCGCCGAGTCCGGGCTGTGAGCCGCCGGTTCGTCGTGGAGGCCGACGGCGGGTCCCGGGGCAACCCGGGGCCGGCCGGCTACGGGGCCCTCGTGCGCGACGCGGACACCGGGCGGGTGCTGGCCGAGCGCGCCGCGTCGGTCGGGCGCGCCACCAACAACGTCGCCGAGTACGGCGGGCTGGTCGCCGGGCTGCAGGCGGCGCTGGACCTCGACGCCTCCGCCGAGGTCGAGGTCCGCATGGACTCCAAGCTCGTCGTCGAGCAGATGTCGGGGCGCTGGAAGATCAAGCACCCCGACATGCAGCAGCTGGCGCTGCAGGCCCGCGCGATCGCCAGGAAGCTGGGCGGTGTCCGCTACACGTGGGTGCCGCGCGCGCAGAACGGCGCGGCCGATGCGCTCGCCAACAGCGCGATGGACGGCAGGCCGGTCCACCGCGACGCCGCCGCCGAGCCCAGCGTCGCCGAGGACGACGTCCAGCCGACGGCCGGACCGGCCCCCGTCGTCACCACCGTCACCCACCTCCTCCGGCACGGGCAGACCGAGCACACCCCGGAGCGCCGGTTCAGCGGCCGCAACGACCTGCCGCTGTCGCGCACCGGGCGGGCGGAGGCAGAGGCGGCGGGGGAGCGGGCCGCGCAGCTGGGCATCGACGTCGTCGTCGCCTCGCCGCTGCGCCGCACCCGGGAGACCGCCGAGATCGTGGCCGCCCGCCTGGGCCTGCCGGTGGAGTTCGACGACGACCTGGTCGAACTGGACTTCGGCGACCTCGAGGGGCTCACCTCCGACGAGGCGCGGGCCCGCCACCCCCTGGCGGTGCGCCGCTTCATGTCCGACGTGACGGTTGCCGCCCCGGGCGGGGAGTCGATCGCCGACGTGGGCCGCCGGGTGGCCGGGGCCCGGGAGCGCATCCTCACCCGGCACGCCGGGCGGACGGTCCTGGTGGTCAGCCACGTCACGCCGATCAAGCTGCTGCTCGCCGCCGGGCTCGGTGTGGGGGACGACGTCGTCCACCGGGTGTTCCTCGAGGCGGCCTCGCTGTGCACGGTGGCCTGGTCCTCCGACGGTCGCTCGTCGGTGCGGCTGCTGAACGACACCGCCCACCTGCGCTGACCCGCGCGCCGGGGCGGGCGCCGCCCGTCAGGTGCGGAGGTACAGGTAGACCGACACCGCGACGCCGACGGTGACGATGAGGACGCGCAGCGGTGCGGCCGGGATGCGGGTGGCGATCCGGGCCCCGAGGAAGCCCCCGACCAGGGTCGCCGGCGCGGCGACCGCCACGACCGACCAGTGCACGTCCCCGAAGAGGCCGAAGACCACGAGGGTGACGGTGGCCGTCACCGCTGAGACGGCCGACTTGAGGGCGTTGGCCAGCTTGAGCCGCCCGAGGCCCAGGCCCAGGACGCCGACCAGGATGACGCCCAGCGCCCCGCCGAAGTAGCCGCCGTAGACCGTCGCCGCGAAGAGCGCGGCGAACAGCCACCAGGGGTCCCGGGCCCGGTGCCCCTGCTCGTGCCGCCGGAGCCGGCGGGTGAGCAGGGGTTGGACCGCTAGCAGGAGGCTGGCCAGCAGGACCAGGACCGGGACGACGACGTCGAAGGCCGCCGAGGGCAGCACCAGCAGCAGGATGCTGCCCGCGGTGCCACCGAGTACGGCCACCAGCGAGAACCGGACGAGCCGGCGGCGCTGGCCCCGGTACTCCGGGCGGAAACCCGCCACGCCGCCGAGGTAGCCCGGCCACTGGGCGACGGAGTTGGTCACGTTCGCCTCGACGGTGCCCAGCCCGAGCGCCACGAGCGTGGGGAAGAGGATCAGCGACCCGCCGCCGGCGATGGAGTTGACGCCGCCGGCGAGGAGACCCACCACGGCCACCAGGAGCAGGTCGAGGGCGTCCACGGCGGGTGACCCTACGGTGGGCCGGTGCGGAAGCCGGCGAGCGCGACGTGGCTGGGGGCCCTGCTGGGCGGGTCGGGGGTGCTGCACCTGGCGCGCCCGCGGACCTACGAGTGGCTGGTGCCGCCGGAACTCGGGGCGGCGCGCGCCTGGGTGCTGGCCAGCGGGATCGCCGAGATCGGCACCGCGACCCTCCTCGCCGGCCCGCGCAGCCGGCGGGCCGGGGGCTGGTCGGCCGCGGCGCTGCTGGTGGCGTTCGTACCCGCGCACCTGCACCACCTCCGGCTCGCGCGCGGGAGACCGCCGGTGCTGGCCGCGGCCGTGGTGCGACTGCCCCTGCAGGTGCTGATGGTCGCCGCGGCGTTCCGGGTGGCCCGCGGCCGCTGACTGCCGGGCAGACTCTGCGCATGCCGCCCACCCGGATGCCCGACGACTGGCAGCGCGCTCTCGTCGTCGCCGCCCACCCCGACGACATCGAGTACGGCCTCGCTGCCGCCGTCGCCACCTGGACGGCCGCAGGCAAGGAGGTGCACTACCTGCTGGCGACCCGGGGCGAGGCCGGGATGGCCGGCATCCCCCCGGCGGAGGCCGGGCCGCTGCGCGAGGAGGAGGAGCGGCGGTCGGCGGCGGTCGTGGGGGTCACCGAGGTCGAGTTCCTCGACCACCGGGACGGCGTGCTGGTCGCCGGGCCCGAGCTGCGCCGCGACCTGGCCGGGGCCATCCGGCGGCACCGGCCCGAGCTCGTCGTCACCGGGTACTTCGGGCCGACGTGGACCCCGCCCGGAGTGTCACCGGCCTACCTCAACTCGGCCGACCACCAGGCCCTGGGGCAGTCCGTGCTCGACGCCGTCGCCGACGCGGGCAACGAGTGGATCTTCCCGGAGCTCACCGAGGAGCGGTGGTCGGGCGTCCAGTACATCGCGGTGGGGGAGCTGACCGACCCGCCGCACGAGGTGGACGTCAGCGACCAGGTCGAGACGGCGGTCGCCTCGCTGGCGGAGCACCGGCGGTACCTGGAGCTGCTCTCGGACGACCCGGTCGACGAGCAGGCACGGCAGATCGTCGACATGTCCACGCTGACCGAGGACGGACGGCGGCGCGTGGGCTTTCGGCTCTACTGGGGGTAGGCGCCGTCGCAGACCCGCAGGTACGCCTGCAGACCTTCGGTGCGTGACGGGTTGCCCGGAGGGCTCAGAACGGTGGTGGGTCGTCGTCCGGGTCGGGGTGCCGGTTCGCGGGGTCCGGTGGTGGTTGCGGTGGTGTGGTGAGGACGCGGTAGCCCGGTGGGCGGGTGGTGCGGGTGACGCCGCTGGGGGTGATGACGGTGAGCACGCCGTCGTCGTCGAGGGTGTGGGTCCAGCCGGGGGCGGAGGTCGTGAGCCGGTGGTGGTGGCGGCACAGGCAGCACAGGTTCTGGCAGGCGGTGGCGCCACCGTGGGCGTGGGCGATGACGTGGTCGAGGTCGGCCCAGCCGGCGGGGGTGGTGCAGCCGGGGTG